>JBCDLN010000034.1:0-19839 GCA_038745295.1 Pseudomonadota bacterium
CGCAGCGGGCCCAATACGCGCATCGAGCACAGGATCGCCGGGGCCGACGCCAACCCCTATTTGGTGATGGCGGCCATCCTGGCAGGAATGCTGAAAGGTCTTTCTGAGGGCCTCAAACCGCCGCCTGAAAGCATCGGTGAAAGCACAACGGGACCAGCCTTTCCTGGGTCATGGTCAGAGGCGCGCGCGGCATTCGAACAGGGCGAAGACCCCGCCGCAGCATTTGGCGCTGAGTTTGCGAGGGTGTTTTGCGCCATGAAGCGCCATGAGGACATCGTCCTGCGCGGCCGCGTCAGCGACATTGAGCATGAGGTGTATTTGCGCCGTTTCTAACCCCGCCCCTCCCTTCCAGGCGCCACGGGGCACCGCCCCCCCAGCCGACGGCGATGAAGCAGGCTCCTCTGGTTTTCCTTGAAAGCCCCAAGCGCGCCCGCCATCGACCTTAAAGAGCGCCCACGCGGGCTCAAAAGGCGTCCCACCCCCAGCTGAGGAGATCAGTGTTTTGGCTCTTGCACAGACCGCCGACGACGTCTCGAACATTGCGTTTGCCTACATGGGCTCAAAGGCATTGTTTTGCGCGCTCGACCTTGGCGTCTTCACGGCCCTTTCCCAGCGCCCGATGGCGGCGGACGACCTTGCGCAAACCATCAAAGCCCAACCCGGGCCGCTGCTCACCCTTTTGAGTGCGCTTTCGGGCTTGAAGTTGGTGGCCCTTCACGATGGCGTTTGGACCAACAGCCCCGCTGCGGAAGCCTTTCTGGTGAAAGGCGCCAAGTACGATTTCGGTGACTATTTGCGCCTGCAAGTGGGCCGGCAAATGGTGCCTTTGAGCGACCAGATCGGCGATGTGGTGGCCGGCACGCTGTCCCAAGACGCTGTGAACTCATACGCAAAGTGGTTCAGCGATCCTGAGGAGGCAGCGCTCTATTCCAAGAGCCAGCACGCGGGATCGTTGGGCCCTGCCCGCCAACTTGCCAAATCGCTCAATCTTCATAGCGCCACTACGCTTCTTGACGTGGGCGGCGGCACGGGCGCCTTTGCCATCACGCTGTGCAAGGCCTTCCCGAACCTTCAGGCCACCATCGTGGATTTTCCCAATGTGGCCGCCCTTGGCGAGGCCTATGTGGCAGACGCCGGCCTGAGCGAGCGCATCACCTATGTCAAAGGCGACGGGCGGGAGGACATCTGGCCGGGGGAGCAAGACGTGGTCTTGATGTCATACCTTTTTTCAGGCGTTCCCCAATCAGCGCACAAACCCTTGGTGGAGCGGGCGCTCGCCCACCTTTCCCCCGGCGGGGTGTTTCTCGTTCACGACTTCATCCTTCACGAGAACCGCACAGGACCCAAGCTTGCCGCGCTTTGGCAGCTTCAACACGCAGCCTTCACCCCAGAAGGTGGCTCTTTGGACACCAAAACACTCACCGACACTCTGGCCGCGGCCGGGTTTGATGAGATCTCCATTGAGGCCATGATCCCTGAACTCACCATGCTCGCCCGGGCGACAAAACCGGCCCCTTAGATCACCGCCCTTTGGCAGGCGCCTTGATCCATCAGTAAAGGGTGGTCAGCCCCTCACGCTCGGCCTCAGCAAAGTTTTCTTCAGGCGTCACATCGAGTTTGGCGTGGGCGATCATGGCGTGGTTGATGTCTGCGATTTGTGCGCTGTCGGGCCATGCATCGGGCTGCCAAACGCTGCCTCTAATCATGCATTTGGGGCAGTGGATAAACGCGGCATCGACAGCCACGAGGAGCGCAAGCGCCGGCACTTTGCCGTTGACCGCCATCGCCTCCCGCAAAGTCTGATCGCGCACGATCCTTGCCTTTCCGCGAACCCTGAGAACCTCCGATTTGCCGGGGATCACAAACATGAGGCCCACCCGCGGATCAGCCAAAAGGTTGTGAAAGCTATCCACCCGGCGGTTTCCAGGGCGGTCGGGGATCGCCAGAAGACGATCATTGAGGACCTTCACAAAGCCTGGTGGGTCACCCTTGGGCGAAACATCCACATAGCCTGCTGGATTGGCCGTCGCCACAACGCAAAAGCTCGATTGCGCGATGAAGTCACGGCAGATGTCATCGAGACGATCCACCACTTTGTCCACCACCTTTTTCGGTGTGGGGCCGATGATGGAGACCAACTCATCATCGGTGGTCACATGGTCTTGATAGCCATCAAACCTTGGATCGGGCTCTAACACATCCCCCTCCCCTTCAAGGGTTGCTATCGGCGGATGAAGGCCGCCGCCTTTTCGCGAGCCGCGTCAACAATTTCGGGCGGCCGGGTTCCCATGAACCCATCAATATAAAGGTCTGACACCCCGGCATGCCGTGCAAGCAGGTGCCACTTGATGGCTTCAATTGTTTGAGCGTCGGTGCTTGCCCGATCAACGAGGAGGCGGGCGTATAAATTCATAGCTCTCGCTTCACCATAACGGGCAGCGTGGGCCAGAAAGGGCGCGGCCGCGTCCGGGTCAGGATCAGCGCCGATGCCGAGCATCATCCGTTCGCCATAGGCAAGGGCCGCGGCGGGGTCGCCAGAAGACGCCGCTCGGCCAAACCACCGTGTGGACGCTGCCTCATCAACTTCGGTGCCCTGACCGTCTTCATACATCAGCGCCAACGCATACTGCGCACCAGGGTCACCCCGCTCGGCGGCGAGCACCATAAAGCCGAAGGCCTCTTCTTCGCTTTCTTCGCGCCCTTCGCCCTTTAAGAGCATCAGCGCCAAGGCGTAGGCGGCTTGCCCATTGCCCGCGTTGGCGGCCGCTTCGAACACATCGGCGGCCTTGGCTTCATCCTTTGGCACACCACGCCCCCGCAGGAGCATGGCGGCCAAGCGGAATTTGGCTGAAGCACTGCCAAGGTCAGCAGCCACCGCATACCATCCCGCCGCTTTGGCAAGATCTTGGTCAACACCCTTGGCTTCCTCGTAAAGCCGCCCGATGAGGGCGGCCGCCGCCGCATCATCGGCCGCAGATGCGCGCAGCGCCACATCGAAGGCGGTCCCGTAAAGGCCTCTTTGGTAGGCGCCGAACGCGTAGTGGGAGAGGCGCAAGGGTTCAGGGCCTGCCGAATTGGCCGCCCTTAAAAGCTCATCAGGGATGGAGGGCGCGGTGCCATCCGCACCGGTTGGCATCAGCGGTATGGCGCTGACGGCAGCATCAACACCTTGCGCCTCGGTTGTTGCGGGGGCTGGAGGTGTTGGTGGGGCAGACACCTCAGTGGGGGCCACTTGCGGTGCTGTTGGTGCCGGCGGACCCGCCGCAGGCGCTGCGTCACCCGCCTCAGATGGCTCGCCCGACCCCTCCGCTGCGCTGCCACCCCCATCAAGGGCACGGCGCACTTCTTCGGCAAGGCTTAACGGCGGGGTTTGCGCGGGCGCCGGCGGATCTTGCGGCAGCGCTTCGTCCACAGGTGGGCTTGCCACCAAACCGTCCTGCGACCGCCTCGGCTCGATCCGGGACACCACAATACCAGGCGCTTCTTGCTGCGGAACAATCAGCGGGCGAGACAGCGGCATTGGCAAATACTGCCGCGGTGTTGCGAGCATTTCTTCAGCGAGGGAGGGGGCCGGACCCGGCGTAAGGGCCGGCGGGGCTGAGCTTGAGACGTTCACATCGTCGGTGGTTGCCTCTGCCGCTGGCGGCGCAGGGGCTTGCGCACTCGCCCCGGTCGGCATCAACGCCGCAGCAACAAAGGTGATGGCAAGAACCCGCGTGCGCATCGTTATGCGCCAGCCTCGTCAAGGCGCGCGTTCACCTGCGCCACCACGTCAGCTTCGCCACCCACCCTATCGCTGAACACATCCACCATGGCGATAAACTCCGCACGCGACGCCATCATCTCATGAAGGGCTTGCGGGCACGACTGCCCCGCCACCACCACAGGCACCTCAAAGAGGGACTGCCACCACTGGGCGTGTGTGCATGCGGCGGTGAGATCGCCCGTTCCATCAAACCATACATAGTCCGAACCGGCTTCTCCCGCCAACATCGCAGCATGGCGATCGGATGCGGCGGTCCCGCACATGGTTTCGCCAGGGCGGGCGGCGAGCAGTGCGGCGGCATTGGCCCCTTCTATGATGTGGAGGCCATCGGCGCCGCGCGCCTCGTCCCACGTCTCAGCCTCCACGAGGGCTGCGGCTCCGGCCGCCTGAGCGCAGGCAATCAGCTCGGGCTGGCATGGCGCCGCAAACACCACGGCCGCCACATCCCCGGCGTGCACCGCGTTGGTGAGCCGCTCCGGTGAAAGCGCTGCCGGAGCGGTCAGGATCAGGCGCTGGCGAAAAGGTTTAAGCAGCTGCGCGCTCATCCTCCGGCCGCCATGTGCCAAGGGCTGCACGACCGTTCATCTTGGCCCGGTGCGCAAACGCCACTTGTCCCGCGGCCACGTTCGCATCCTTGCCCGACCACGCTTTGAGCGCAGCCTGTTGCAGCGCCCTGCCGTAGGAGAAGGTGAGCTTCCACGGGAAACCACCGATTTTGTTCATGATGGAAAGGTGCTCAGTGGCCGCTTCTTCGGACTGTCCGCCCGACAGGAAAGCAATGCCTGGCACTGACGATGGCACCGTCGCCTTGAGGCACGCAATGGTCATCTCCGCCACGGTTTCAGCCTGGACCTGGGGGCCGTTTTGGCCCGGAACCACCATGTTGGGCTTCAACACCATCCCGGTCAGGCTCACCCGCTGGGCATAAAGCTCGTCAAAAACCATGTTGAGGGTGAGTTCCGTCACTTCATAGCAGCGGTCAATGTCGTGGCCTGAGTTCGGGCCATCCATCACCACCTCAGGCTCGACAATGGGGACAATGCCGTTTTCCTGGCAAAGGGCTGCATACCGGGCGAGTGCGTGGGCGTCGGCGTGGATGGCGCCGCGGGTAGGGAGCCCATCGGCAATGTCGATGGTGGCGCGCCACTTGGCAAAGCGGGCACCCAGGCTGTGATATTCCTGGAGGCGCTCGCGCAGACCATCAAGACCGTCCGTGGCCTTTTCGCCAGGGAACCCGGCAAGGGGCTTTGCACCTTTGTCGACCTTAATGCCTGGGACAGCCCCCGCGGACTTGATCACATCAGCAAAGCGGCGGCCGTCTTTGGTGGACTGGCGCAGCGTCTCATCGAACAAAATCACGCCAGAGATATAGTTGTTCATGGCCTCGCCAGCCGTGAACAGCATCTCGCGATAGGCGCGGCGGTTTTCCTCAACGTTGTCGAGGCCGATTTGGTCAAACCGCTTCTTGATGGTGCCCGTGCTTTCATCGGCGGCCAAGATGCCTTGACCTTCGGCAACCATCGCAAGCGCAATATCGTCAAGGCTCTCGCTCATGGGTGGCTCCTCATAGTATGCCGTGGCTGTGATCGCATGTGTCTTAAGGTGGTCTTAGGGCTCAGCGGGCGCGCTTCAAAGCTTCAACACCAGGAAGGGCTTTGCCTTCAAGCCATTCCAGGAATGCACCGCCCGCATTGGAAAGATACGAGAACCTGTCGCTCACCCCGGCGTGGACGAGGGCGGCCACCGTGTCGCCGCCGCCTGCCACGGTGAGCATGCCCTTTTCGGTCCGTTCGGCCGCATAGCGCGCTGCCGCCACAGTTGCTGCATCAAACGGCGGAATCTCGAACGCCCCAAGGGGGCCATTCCAGACCAGCGTCGCCGCCCCATCCATGACCTTTTTGATGGCGGACACCGTGTCTGGCCCCACATCGAGGATCATTTTATCCCCCGCAACAGGGGCCGAAAGTGAAACCTCCGCTGCTGGCGCGCCGGCTTCAAACTTATCCGCCACCATCGCATCGGTTGGCAGGACCAGCTGGCAACCAGCGCGTTCGGCTGCTGCAATGATGCGCTTGGCCACCTCGGCCTGATCGGTTTCGCACAGCGAGCGGCCCACATCGTGGCCCATGGCATAGATGAAGGTGTTGGCCATGCCCCCACCCACCACCAGCGCATCCACTTTGGTGACAAGGTTTTCAAGAAGCGCAATTTTGGTGGAGACCTTTGCCCCGCCCACCACCGCCATCACAGGGCGCTTCGGCGCGCCGAGGGCGTTTTGGAGCGCATCAAGCTCCCGCTCCATGGCGCGCCCTGCGTAGGCGGGGAGGCTATGGGCAAGGCCCTCGGTGGAGCCATGGGCGCGGTGGGCGGCGGAAAACGCATCGTTGACGAAAATGCCGCCCAGCGCCGCGAGTTCGCTGACAAACTCCGGCGTGTTCTTTTCTTCACCCTTATGAAAGCGCGTGTTTTCCAAAATGATGATGCCGCCATCGCCAAGACCATCAATGGCGGCCCGCGCGCTCTCTCCCACACAATCATCGGCAAACGCGACGGGCCGGCCCACGCACTCAGACACTGCGCTCACAACAGGTTTTAGCGACATGGCGGGAACACGCTCGCCCTTCGGCCGGCCAAAGTGCGCCAGAAGCACCACCTTCGCTCCCTTGTCGGACAGCTCTTTGATGGTAGGCACCACAGCCATAATGCGCGAGGTGTCCGACACCGCGCCACCGGCCATCGGCACATTGAGGTCGACACGGGTGAGAACGCGCTGGCCGTGAAGATCTGTTAGCGCATCAAGCCCTTTGACGGTCATAGTCAAGCGCCCTTCGATATGGGGGGATGGGCATGGGTGCGGTGCGGCAAGCAGCGCCCGCCGCCCGCCGCCTCACCGCACCCAAGAGGTGCACTGGGGCCAGCGCACATAGCGTCAGATGAATTTTGCCATCGCCACAGCGGTGTCCGCCATCCTGTTAGAAAAGCCCCACTCGTTGTCATACCAAGTGAGGATGCGCACGAAGTTGCCGTCCATGACCTTGGTCTGGTCGGTGGCGAAGATGGATGAATGGGCATCGTGGTTGAAGTCCATGGACACGAGCTTGTCGTCGGTGACGCCCAGAACGCCTGCCAAAGGACCGGCGGCGGCGGCACGCATTGACTCGTTCACCTCCTCCACCGTGGTGTCGCGCTCGGCCTCAAAGGTGAGGTCCACCACTGAGACATTGGGCGTGGGCACGCGGATCGCCACACCGTCAAGCTTGCCGTTGAGCTCTGGGAGCACCAGGCCCACGGCCCGGGCGGCGCCCGTTGAGGTGGGGATCATGCTCATGGCAGCCGCGCGGGAGCGGTAAAGATCCTTGTGCATCGTATCGAGCGTCGGCTGGTCGCCGGTATAGGAGTGGATGGTGGTCATGAAGCCGCGCTTGATCCCCACGGTTTTGTTGAGGACGGAGGCGACAGGCGCTAGGCAGTTGGTGGTGCACGAGGCGTTTGAGACCACGTGGTCGCTGGCGCTCAACACATTGTCGTTCACGCCGAACACAATGGTCTGGTCTGCACCCGAGGCCGGCGCTGAGACGAGGACGCGCTTTGAGCCGTTTTCCAAATGCTGCGCAGCTTTATCGCGCGCGGTGAAGATCCCTGTGCACTCCAGCGCAACGTCCACATCGCTCCAGGGAAGGGCTTTGGGGTCGCGCTCGGCCGTCACGCGGATCGGCCCGCGGCCCACGTTGATGGTGTCCCCTTGAACGGCGACGGTTGCCGGGAAGCGGCCGTGCACGCTGTCGTAGCGCAGCAGGTGGGCGTTGGTCTCCACCGGACCCAGGTCGTTGATGGCCACCACCTCAACATCGCTGCGGTCCGATTCGATGATGGCGCGCAAAACATTGCGCCCGATGCGCCCGAACCCATTAATCGCAACTTTGACGGCCATGATGCACTCCTCGCTCTGACGACGCGGTAATGTCGCAGCGCGCGCAGAAGGGCAAGGGGGCGAGGCGGTGTGAGGGGGCGTTGCCGTCGCTGCTCGCCAGCGCGCGATCGGCCTCAGAGTGGATGTTGACCTCGCGTCCGCTGGCAAACGCGAGGCGCCGGCAAGGCTTGACGGCAAAACCCATCACAAAACCGATGATTGGCGGACGATGCGCGCTCGAGGGCTCGGCGACGCCCGCCACTGCGCTCAAAAGGTGGGGAGCGAAGCCGCCTTGGCCGTGGGAAGGTTCGATCCCGGGACCTACAAAGTAGGTGGGCGCCATGTGCTGCAGCCCACGGGCCGCAACAGGGACAGCTCCCTGAAGGATCGATAAGGCCCCGGGGATTCAAGTTCCTCACGAGCCAGGCAGCGACGCGACCATGAATATAGCGGCGCAGCGCCGGTGCGCAACGGCTCCAACGCCGCGGAAGATCTGTTATCGACGGGTGAGCGCCAGCCCCACACCGCCTGCCACCAGCAAGGCCCCGCTGAGCCGCTCCACAATGCGGATCCGACCGCGGGTCAACAACGCGCCGGCGCGCCCCGCTGCCACGGCGTAAACGGTATCCAGCACCGTCGCCACAATCATAAAGATCCCGCCATAGACCAGCACCTGCAGCCCCGCATGGGCGGCCGGATTAACAAATTGGGGAATGAACGCGCCAAAAAACAAAAGGGCCTTGGGGTTCGACCAGATCACCAAGAAGCCCTGGATGGCATAGCCCAAAGACGAGCGCCGATCGCCCTTGCGCTGCTGCAGCTCACCTTTGCTGCGCAGGAGCTTCACACCAAGGTAGATGAGATAGGCGGCGCCCAAAAGCTTCACGTAAACAAACGCTGCGCCCATGAGGGCCACAACCGCGTCGAGCCCCGCCGCCAGCACGACAATCATGCTGGCAAGACCCACTTGTGTGCCCACCACGTTGGCAAGCCCAGCCCCCGTGCCCGCCCGCAGGGCATTGGCGATGATGAGGCTGACTGTGGGTCCCGGCACCGCCACGATGGCCGCCGAGGCCAAGAAAAATGTCGCGATAACTGAAATCTCAAACACAAGCGGCCTCATCCCAAATGAATTTCGCTCTTAGCCCAGCACAGTTTTCGCCGTGATTGTCAAACCGGATTCATCTCGCTCCGGCGGGGAACGAATTCGGGCATTCCTGACCGCTCCTCCTTACCGCTCGGACGATTTTGGGATGACTGTGGGCCGTCATCCTGAGGTGAACTGCTGGCAGATCATGGGAGCGGGCTGTCTTCTGCGACTTGACTGGGCTCCCCGCAGGTCAGACCGGTGAGGGCGCGATGGGAAGCTCAGACTCTTCTTCGGCAGCGCGATCGTCATGTACGGTTTCAGCTTGAGTGGCCGGATGTGTCGGGCCTTCCGGCGGTAGATCATGGTCAGCATGATTGTCGGCCACAGCCGTTTGAGGTGGGTGTGCCTTCGCTTTCGATCGCGCAATCGCGACCTTGACCTTACCCCCCGCCTGCCTGTTTGCCTCCACCAATTGATGGGTCTGTTGGTTGACGCTCCCGGTCAGCGCATCAAGTGCGTCTGCAAGCGCTTCAAGGCGTTGAACAAAAGGCTCGTCATCTTGGTCAGCAGCAAGGGTAGCGGCCTCCCGGGCGCGCTCTAGAGCTTCCACCCGGCCGCGCAGTTTGGCGTTGGCGGCTTCCGCGTCGGCGAGCCGATGGAGCACTGAGAGCGCTGCCATGACAGCAAGCGCCTCCCCGCTCAGCTCGCCGACGCTCGCGCGCAGCCCCTTCATGGTGTCCTCTAGGGCCAGCGCCAGCGAGGCAAGGCGGACCTCCTCTCCCGGCGCGCATCCGATGGTATAGGTCTGCCCGTCAATGGTGACGCTAGCGCGCGTCATGGCTCGCTCTCCTCACCCGGCTTTGCCTGGCGCAGCGCTGCCATAATGGTGATGAGCCGCGCCTCAACATCGGCGTTGGCCTCGGCAAGACGCTCACTACGGGCAGCAGCATCATCAAGGGCTTGGGCCATCCGTGCCCTATCATGGGCCAGCCGGTCTCGATCATCGGCGATGGCCTCAATCTGCCCGCGAGCCAACGTTTGGCGCTGAAAAGCCGCTTCGAGCCGGGCAAGGGCTCCATCAACGCGTTCCAGCGCGCGGGTTGTCCGCTGGCCTGCGATGGCCCTCTCCCTTCAAAGCTTCAGCCCCGGCGGGGCACTTGAGATGACCACACCACCATCATCGCAAATTCGTTACCAATCGCTTGTCAGTCGCCGGCCATCAGGCGCGCGGTGAGCCTGTCCCCTAACAGATGACGCCAGACAAAAAAGGGTGCCGCACGGGAGCTTAGGCCCGCCACGGGTGGGAAACCTGCGCACAGGGCTGGGCCACCGCGGTGTGCTTCCATTGGACCACCATCATCGCAAATTCGTTACCAATCGCTTGTCAGTCGCCGGCCATTAGGCGCGCGGTGAGCCTGTCCCCCAACAGATGGCTCCAGACAAAGGGGGTGCCGCACTGGAGCTTAGGCTCGCCGCGGGTGGGAAACGTGCCCACCGGGCTGGGCCACCGCGGTGTGCTTCCATTGGACCGCACCGCGCTCTAGGCGCGCGGGGTGGACTGGGCTATGGGGGCGCACGACGGAACAAAAAAGAGACCGATGATGGTTGACGCGGCGAAGCTCACACCGATGGCCAATGCCATCAGAATGCTCTCAGTCGATGCTGTTGAGGCAGCAAAGTCAGGCCATCCAGGACTGCCGATGGGCGCGGCAGACATCGTCACCACGCTCTTTGTCCACCACATCAACGTCGACCCACACCATCCTGAGTGGCCCAATCGTGACCGGTTTGTGCTGTCTGCCGGCCACGGGTCGATGCTCCTTTACTCGCTCTACCACCTCTTAGGGTACGAGGATTTCCCCATTTCGGAGTTGAAGCGCTTCCGCCAGTTGGGGTCGGTGACGGCGGGGCATCCAGAGTATCCCCACGGCCGCGGGATTGAGACCACCACAGGCCCCCTGGGCCAAGGGATTGCGACCGCGGTGGGCATGGCGCTGGGCGAGCGTATCCTGAACGCCGAGTTTGGCGATGACATCATCAATCACCGCACCTTTGTCCTTGCCTCCGACGGGGACCTGATGGAAGGCATCAGCCACGAGGCGATCGGGCTTGCAGGACATCTGAAGCTTTCCAAGCTGATCGTGATCTTTGACGATAACGGCATCTCCATCGACGGGCCCATTTCACTGTCCGAATCAGGCGATGTGATCAAACGTTTTGAAGCGGCCGGCTGGGCGGCTGAGCGCATTGATGGCCACGATGCCGCCGCCATTGATGCTGCCCTCACTCGCGCCAACTCAAGCGACCGCCCCACGCTCATCGCGGCCAAAACCGAGATCGGCTATGGCGCGCCCACCAAGGCGGGAACAGCCAAAGCCCACGGTTCGCCCCTTGGCGCTGAGGAGGTGGCGGCCACCCGAAAAGCGCTCAATTGGCCCCACGCGCCTTTTGAGATCCCCGAAGAAATTCGCGATGCCTGGCGCATTGCCGGCCTTCGGGCCGCCCAAGCCCGGCGGGATTGGCGTCAGCGCTTTGAGGCGATGGATCCAGAGGTGCGCTCGGACTTTGAGCGCCGCAAGCGGGGCGACCTGCCCGGTGAGTTTGGGTCGGCCATGGAGCGGTTGCGCGCCGAGCTCAAAGCAGAGCGCCCCACAATGGCAACCCGCAAAGCCTCTGAGCGGGTTTTGGGAACCATCAACGCGCTTGTGCCTGAAACCATCGGCGGTTCGGCGGACCTCACCGGCTCGAACAACACCAAAACCGACATCACGACCCCCATCACCCCCGGCAACTATTCTGGCCGCTACATCCACTATGGCATCCGCGAGCATGGGATGGCCGCCGCAATGAACGGAATGGCGCTGGAGGGTGGGTTGATCCCCTATTCAGGCACGTTCTTGACGTTTTCGGACTACTGCCGCCCGGCCCTCAGGATTGCGGCACTGATGGGTGTCAGGGTGATCCATGTGATGACGCACGATTCCATCGGCCTTGGCGAAGATGGGCCCACACACCAACCGGTGGAGCACATGGCAGCGCTGAGAGCGATGCCAGGGCTCGTCACGCTGCGGCCCTGCGACATTGTCGAGACCGCCGAGGCCTGGGAGATCGCGCTCACCCTCAATGGCCCGAGCGTCCTTGCCCTCACCCGGCAGAACCTTCCCACCCTTTCCCTCGCTGATACGGCAGAAAACCGTTCGCGCCGCGGGGCCTACAAGATCCATGAGGCCAGTGAGACCGCCCTTGCCACCGTCTTTGCCTCGGGCTCTGAGGTGGAGATTGCGGTGGAAGCGGCCAAGCTGCTGGAGGCGCTTGAGATCCCCACAGACGTGGTGAGCGTCCCGTCCATGGATCTTTTCGCCGAGGAGGATGCCGACTATCGTGACGCCATTATTGGCGATGCGCCGGTGAAGGTGGCCATTGAGGCCGCTGTCCGTTTCGGCTGGGATTCCATTATCGGCCCCGACGGGGTGTTCATCGGCATGACCGGCTACGGCGCATCAGGGCCCTACAAGGAGCTTTACGAGCACTTTGGCATCACGAGCGATGCTGTGGTTGCCGCCGTTCGTGAGCGGCTCAGCCGCTAGGTGTCGAAGCTATAAAGGTTGTTCGCCCTCAGCTGCGCCAAAACTCAGAAGTGCCACCAATGAACCCTTCACATGTTCCTTTGGTGGGACACCAAACAGCGACGTTCCTTCGGAGCCGACATGGTCAGAATCCCGCGGTGGGCCTGATGGGTCAACCCCGAAGAGGCGAAGCCGTGGGTTGATGCATCAGGGCCACCGCGGGACAATTGACCCTAGGCGGGAGCAGTGAGGCACGGCCCCCTACGGCGGTTCCGCCATGAACAACGTTGATAGAAACGACAGCTAGAGCACGCATGTTTCCCTCTCTCGCTCTGATCCAGATCGAGCCAGACAGGCGCTAGCGTCGATCGGCATCGGCGGCCCAGAAGCGCTCGCAAAGCCCTGGGAGCGGCCCATCACGAAGCTGGATGGTGCGCCTTCGCATGTCGACAGCGTTGGGTCACCTTACCGGCGCCCATAAACGCTAAGTGCGCAAGCCCATCTCCATAAGGCGGCGATGCCGGCGAAGGCTCGCCGCCCGCACAGCGGCCTAGACCCAGGGTCTGGCCGCGGCCACCCGCTCCTCGTGCCCTGAAATGGGCTCTGAACGTTGCATGGTGAGTGCAATTTCATCGAGCCCATTGATAAGGCAGTGTTTCAGCCATGGGTCGATCTCGAAGTGGACCGCTTCACCATCGGCGCCGGTGATGGTTTGGCTTGGCAAGTCCACGGTGAGTGTCGCGTTTGCCCCGCGCTTGGCGTGGGCCATCAGCCGGTCGTGGTCGCCTGGAGTGACTTTCACGGGGAGCAGGCCGTTCTTGAAGCAGTTTTGGAAAAAGATGTCTGCGAACGACGTGGAGATGACGCACTTGATCCCACGGTCCAGCAGCGCCCAGGGCGCGTGCTCGCGCGAGGAACCGCAGCCAAAATTGTCCCCCGCCACAAGGATGTTCGCGCCTTGGTAAGCGGGCTGATTGAGGGAAAACTCAGGGTCGAGCGAGCCGTCCGGCAGCCGGGAGATTTCGGCAAAGAGCCCCTCCCCCAAACCGGTGCGTTTGATGGTTTTCAGGTAGTCCTTGGGGATGATCATGTCGGTGTCGACATTGATCATGTCGAGCGGGGCGGCGTGGGACGTTAGCGTGTTGAAGGGCTCCATCGCCGTCTCCTTTTGGGGTTATCTTGCGGCCCGTAGAAAGACCACGATAAAGGTTTGAGAGGGGCAAGCGTAGGAAGCCTTGCGCCCGCCGTTCCACATGGTGTCGCCAGCGAAAGCGGCAACGTTAGCCACGTACGATCCTGCCGCGCCTTAGTTTTGGTTCCCCTCACTGGGGGAGGATGACGTGAACGGGTCGAGGTCTTCAAGGCCTGCTTCGATCCGATCAATCAAACTGTCGCCGTTGGAAATGTTAGATGAGATACCGCTCAGCGAATCAGCCGACTGGGAGAGGCTCTGTTTGAACCGTTCCACAGCATCGTTATTGACTGACGGTGATGCACCCGCCGTCACGTCAGCGCCGGCAGTGCTTGCCACCCCGGCGGTGGGTGTTTGAGGCTCCAGCACCGGTGTGATGCCATCAAGGGCAAGGCGCATGGAGTTCATAACCCGGCTGAGATCCACCAGGATCGAATGGTTCAGCTTGGCAAGATCAGCGGTATCGCGGGAGAGGCCTGAGACCACATTCATCGCCTCATCGCCTACGCTATCGCGGCGCTCCAACGAATCGAGGATGATACTCGACATGGTCATCAAGCCGCCCACGATGAGCGCGACCAGCACGCCACCTGTCATCCCCCGGATGAGGCTGACGAGAAGCGCCACAAGGATGATGAGCGCGCCTGCACCAAGGGGAACAAGCCAATCGAGGCTTTCGATCTCGTGCTGCTGGATGACTTGCTCAATAAGCTGCTGAAGCTGCTCCATTGACCGCTATTCTCCCGTTGGTCCGCGCCGTCTTTGCCACCCATGATGGCGTTGGCGGTCTGATTGCCCCATTGCGCCTTGGAGCGCCAGCACGCGCATGAGGATTTATCGAGTTCCTGGGATGAAGTTAGGGTCGGCCCATCCTGTAATACTCCTGATTGGGGACCATCTTGGTGGCCGTTGCCACCCGATTGGTCATGTTGAAAAAAGCAGCAACTGATGTGATGTCCCAAATCGCGGCATCAGAAAATCCAGCCTCTCGCAAGGCAGTGATGGCGGCTTCGCCGGCGGTGCCGGGATCCTTGGTGAGTGCGGCGGCATAATCCAGCATGGCGCGTTCGCGCTCGCCAAGGGGTGCAGCGCGATAATTGACCGCCAGCGTATCGCCAAGAGCGGCATCTCCGGAGAGCGCACGCACAGTCGCTCCATGGGCAATCACACAATAATGACAGTGGTTTATGGACGAGACCACCACCGCAATCATCTCCCTATCCAGCTTGGAAAGGTCCGATGGCGCCAGCATCAGCTCATTATAAAACTCCGTGAAAGCGCGCAGTTTGGTCTCGTGAAAGGCGTAGGCGCGCAACACGTTGGGGAGGAGACCAAGCTTTTCACGGCACAACTTGAAATAGGCTTCCGTCTCATCCGACAGTTCACCGTGGGGAAGATCAAGTTCGATCACCGGTTCTTCATCTTGCATGGCTAGATCCAGGTTATTGTGCGACATCTGTTGATGAAAATATGGGCGGACACCGCCGCGCCGGACGCTCGGGAGGCATGAGAATGCTCGAAGAAATCGCAGAACAAAAGGACGGCAAGCTCAGTCTCTTGGCCGATGAGATGCGAAGCTCTGGCGCCGATGTCGCCTTTGCAACGTTTGCGGCGATTTTGTTTCGCCATGCAGACGCTGAAGATCTCGCCCGGTATACGGTGACCGACCTTCACCGCCTTGCCCGCGCCGCGTGGTCATCGCTCCAAAAGCGCGACCCCGGCACCCCCCGCATCGAGGTGATGGCCCCCGAGCAAGTGGCCGTCACCGAGGAAGACAGCGGCAAGGCCATCTCCGTGGTGGAGGCGCTCAATGACGATAAGCCGTTCCTGTTCGGTTCCCTCAAAAACGAGCTACACGACCAAAGCATTGATGTTCATCTCATCGTTCACCCCATCTTTGCGGTGGAGCGGGATGATCAAGGCCACCTCATCAGCTTTCACGGCGAGGCGCGCCATGGCGATGGGTTTGCCCACGAGAGCTTTGTCCACGTTCACGTCGCCGCCATTGACGATGCCCACCACCGTGAAGCGCTGACCCGCACCCTGCTTGCAGTCCACAATGATGTGGATGCTGCGGTGGGCGATTGGCCCGCGATGCGGCGGGTCCTGGAACAGGCAACGGCGGACCTTCGCAACACACCCCCGCCCGGCCCCCATGAAGAATCGGCCGAAGGTGTGGCGTTCCTGGAGATGCTGGAAAAAGGCTCCTTCATTCTCACAGGGATGCGCGAGTACCGGCTCGATGGCTCGGTGGATGATGGTGAGCTGGTGGCCGAATCGGCCGGTCTAGGGATCTTGCGTGATCCTGCGATCAAGGTGCTGCGCCGTGGGCGCGAATTGGTGACGCTTAACCCGGAAATCCGAGCGTTCTTAAAGCGCCCCGAGCCGGTCTACATCTCAAAGGCTAACGTTAAGAGCAAAGTTCACCGCCACGTCCACCTCGACTATGTGGGCGTAAAACGCTTCCAAGACGGGGTTTTGGTGGGCGAGCTGCGCATTGTGGGCCTCTTCACGTCCGAAGCTTACACCGAATCTGTGCTCACCATTCCGATCCTGCGCCGCAAGATCAACGGTGTCATCAACACGCTGGGCTTTGACCCTGACAGCCACTCAGGCAATGCCGTCGTCAATATTTTGGAGACCTACCCGCGCGACGAGATTTTTCAGATCGAAGCGGGGCTCCTCGCCCGGTTTGCGCAGGCGATCCTGCACCTTTCTGAGCGGCCGCGGGTGCGGGTCCTGTCCCGCATCGACCCGTTCGACAGGTTTGTATCGCTCCTCATTTATTTGCCGCGCGATCGTTACACCACAGCCGTCGCCGATCAGATCGAACAGATGATGGCCGAGGTCTATGAAGGCCACGTTTCTGCCAGCACCATGTTTGCGCCAGAGGGCGTTCTGAACCGCATCCATCTCATCATCGGCAGACGTTCGGGGGTGACACCGTCCCCCTCGGTGGCAACGCTTGAGGACCGCATCGCGCGGCTTCTCCAAACCTGGTCTGACGAACTGCTGCGCGCGGCCACAGAAGCGCCCAAGCTTGGGCTCGACCGCAAGAAGATCTCCGCCTGGTCGGACGCGTTTTCTGACAGCTACCGCGCCACTTACTCGGCCGAGCGGGCGGTGCGCGATATCACGATCTTGGAGCGCATCACCGAAGAGACGCCAACAGCGATCCTCTTCTTCCGCCGCGAAGGGGATGGACCGGCCCGCTGCTCTTTAAAGATCTACCACAGAAGTGCGCCCATCTTGCTATCTTCCCGTGTGCCAATCTTGGAAAACATGGGCTTTCTCGTCGTCAACGAGCGCACCTTCAGGGTCGATGCACCGGCTGATCTTGAAAGCATCTACCTTCACGACATGACCTTGGAGCTCCAATCGGGCAGCACGCTCGACGTGCCGGCCTGTGCTGAAAAGCTGCAGTCGCTCTTCATTGCGGTGTGGGAAGGGGCAGCTGAGAGCGATGAGTTCAACGGCCTTCTCATGGCTGCGGGACTTGGCTGGCGTGACATTGCGATCCTGCGCGCCCTATCGCGCTATTTGCGCCAAACCGGCATTGCCTACGGGCAAGACCTGATGGCCGAAACCCTCATCCGCTATCCCGATGTCGCCCGCGCGCTCATTGATCTCTTCGCCGCGCGGTTTGACCCTGACCGGCATGGCGAAGACCGCCAATCGGCCCAGCGGGAGATTGACTGGGGGCTTGAAGAACTCTGCCGCGATGTGGAGACGCTGGCAGACGACACCATCATCCACCGCTTCAAAAATCTCATTGATGCCTCGTTGCGCACCAACCTTTATCAGGTGGATGAGAACGGCGAGCCGGCTGAGACTTTCGCCTTCAAACTCGACCCTCACAAGGTCATCGGCCTCCCGCGCCCGGCGCCCTACCGCGAAATTTGGGTGTACTCGCCGCGTGTGGAGGGGGTGCATTTGAGATTTGGGCCGGTCGCCCGCGGCGGCCTTCGATGGTCGGATAGACCTCAAGATTTCCGCACCGAAATCTTGGGGCTCGTGAAGGCCCAGCAGGTGAAAAACGCCGTCATCGTGCCGGTGGGCGCCAAAGGTGGCTTCTTCCCCAAAAAGCTGCCTGACCGGTCAAAGCGGGAAGCCTTTTTCGAGGAAGGCCAAAGCGCCTACAAAATCTTCATCAGATCGCTGCTGTCCATCACCGACAACCGCGAAGGCGGCACCATCAAAGCGCCCGATCGCGTGGTGCGCCATGACGGCGATGATCCCTACCTGGTGGTGGCCGCCGACAAGGGAACGGCCACCTTCTCCGATACCGCCAACGCCATCAGCGAGGAGGACGGTTTTTGGCTTGATGATGCGTTCGCCTCAGGTGGATCGGCGGGCTATGATCACAAGGTTATGGGCATCACCGCCCGCGGCGCTTGGGAAGCGGTCAAGCGCCACTTCCGCGAAATGGACCACGACATTCAAAACGAGCCGTTCTCGGTCGTGGGGGTCGGCGACATGTCGGGCGACGTCTTCGGCAACGGGATGCTGCTGTCGCGCCATACAAAGCTCATCGCCGCTTTCGATCACCGGGACATTTTCATCGATCCGGACCCTGATGCGGCGGCAAGCTATGCAGCTCGCGAAACCCTTTTTGCGATGCCCCGGTCGAGCTGGCAGGATTATGACCGCAGCGCGCTCTCTGCTGGCGGCGGCATCTTTTCCCGTACGGCCAAGTCCATCACCTTATCGCCCGAGGCTCGGGCCGCACTTGAAGTTGGCCCAGGCCCCCTCACCCCTCAGGATCTCATGAAGGCGATTCTCAAGGCGCCGGCGGACCTCCTGTGGTTTGGCGGCATCGGCACCTATGTGCGCGGGCCCTTGGAGAGCAACCAAGACATTGGCGACCGCGCCAACGACCCCATCCGCATCGAGGCCAGCGAAGTCCGCGTCAAAGTGGTGGGCGAAGGCGCCAACCTTGGCGTCAGCCACAAGGGCCGCATCGCCTACGCGTTGCAAGGCGGGCGGATCAATTCTGACGCCATCGACAATTCGGCCGGCGTCAACACCTCAGACGTTGAGGTCAACATTAAGATCGCCCTTGCCGAAGCCATGCGCTCCGGCAAACTCACCCGCGAAGCCCGCAACGCGCTCCTTGAAAAGATGACGGACGAGGTGGCTGAAGTCGTCCTGCGTAACAACTATCTGCAGACCCTCGCCATTTCTTTGTCGAAGCGGCAAAACACAGAAAGTGTGGGCCTACACAAGCGCCTTATGGATGTGCTGGAGCCCCGCGGCCTCGACCGCGAGATTGAGGACCTTCCGAGCGATGAGGCTCTTGACGAGCGGGCCGCCGGCGGCGAGGGCCTCACCCGCCCCGAGATTGGCGTCCTACTCGCCTACGCCAAGCTCACCCTTTTTGACGACATCATGGACTCCGATGTCCCAGACGATGCCTATCTGGGCCGAGAGCTTGCGCGCTACTTCCCCCACGAGATGAATGAGGGCTTCCACACAGAAGTGCAGGACCACCGCCTGCGCCGCGAGATCATTGCCACAATGCTCGCCAACTCCATGATCAACCGCGGCGGGCCCACCTTCATCATCCGCGTGGGCGATCAGACGGGGGCCTCCACCTCCGAAATCACCCGCGCCTTTGCCGCCGCAAGGGATGCTTACCAGCTCCTCGACATTTACGCCGAGATCGACGCACTCGACACAAAGATCCCCGGCGACCTCCAGCTGGAGCTTTACGCAGCCAACAGAGCCCTCCTCCAGGAGGCGACCGTCTGGTTCATTCGCAATGAAAGCTTCCAAAAAGGTCTTCAATCGGTGGTGGACCGGTTCCGCGCAGGGCTTGAGACGCTGCGGGATAACTCTTTTGCCGTCCTGCTGACCGAGGAGGAGCGAGAGGCTGTCATGTCTCGGATGGAGCGCCTCAAATCGGCGGGGGTGCCCGATGACACGGCGCTGCGCCTGTCACGCATCCCGCTCGCCATTGCCGCGCTCGACATTGTCACCGTGGCCGATCACTGCGAGGTGCCGTTGTTTGAAGCCGCTGATGTGTGGTTTGCCGTCGACCACCGGTTCAGGTTCAGCGCCCTCGACGACCTTGCCCGTCGGATCAATGTGGCCGACTACTACGACGGTCTCGCCCTTGACCGGGCCCGCCGTAGCTTAGCGGACGCCCACAACAGTCTGGCCATCACCGTTCTTAAAGGGACATCCCCCGCAGGCGGTTCGGGCACTGAGCGGCTCACCACGTGGCTCTCGAGCCGGGAAGCGCTCATCGCCCGCGCGCAGCGCGCCGTGACCGATATCGTCGAAAGCGGTGCTGTCTCGATCTCCCGGGTGGCC
>JBCDLN010000035.1:0-19753 GCA_038745295.1 Pseudomonadota bacterium
ACGACGAAACTGGAGAGCCCTCTAACTGCGGGGCCGGCTTGATTATTTTGTGTCATGGCCGCAGGCACCCGCTCTATGGTCAGCGCGCCGCAGGACGTGATTGCAGCGCGCAGTCTTCATCGACTAGTTTTGGATGAAGCCGAGTTCTTTCAGCGCTGATTCCATGTCTGTGACCATCGTGGAGAGTTGATCCCCCCAGACCTCGGAGCCGGCCACGGAAGTGGAATCGAGCCCAACAGAGTCCAAGAAACCTTGGTAGACACCGTGGTTCATGGCCTTGAGGAGCGATGCTTCAATTTTTTCGGCCACCTCATCTGGCGTATCCTTGTGCACAACGAAGCCGCGCACAGTGGAAAAGCTCACCGGAATATCGAGTTCTTTGGCGGTCGGCACGTCGCCGAGGGCCGCCATCCGCTCGTCGGCCAACACCACGATGGGGCAAATGTCACCGGCATCAATTTGCGAAGCCGCCTCAGCAAGGTTGAGGACCGCCACATCCACCGCGCCAGCAATCAGCTGCGTGGCAAGCTCGCCGCCCCCGTCAAACGGGACGATCTTGGGTGTCGCCAATCCGCCCTTGAGCGTGAACATAAAGGCGGAGACATCATCAATGTTGCCAAGATGAGTTGTGCCATAGGTCAGCGGCTCATCTTTTTGGGCGGCCACAAAGGCTTCGGCACTATCGTACGTGCCGCAACGGACCATGAGGATCTGCGGATCGTCCGTGCCGCGGGCGATGGGGCGGACGTCATCAAGGGTCATCTTGGTTTTGCCCTTCGCCAACTCGGCGGCGTGGCCGATGGTGAAGGTCAAAATTGAGTACCCGTCGGCAGGTAAATCCAAGTAGTAGTCCATCGCCACGGAGCCGCCGCCGCCGCGCTTATTCACCACCACCATGTCTTCGCCCAGTTCCCGGCGCGCGCGAAGCATCATCATCCGCGCGGTAACATCAGTGCCGCCGCCGGCGCCGGCATGGGTCACCACTTCAACGGTTTTGCTCGGAAACTCTTCGGCAATGGCGCCGCCTGCAAGCAAAAGTGCAATCGCGGTCGACGTAACCAGTCTCTTCATCGCTGTCCTCCCTTGCGCCCATTGCCGGGTCGCATGTTCTGAATTGGAATATTGGTATACCGTAATTTCGTTTATCGCAAGGCCGAGCGACCTCAACCCCTGGCACCTCCCCCTTCAAAGCGCGCAAAAAGCGCCGCAACGACCACAAAAACACATGGCACGCCTTCTGCATTAGCCTTCCCAGCGCGCAGAGGTGAGCCCCGTGAACGCATCCGTGACCATTGCCTGCCTTCAATTCGAGCCGAGGATTGGCGCCCTCGCCCGCAATAAAGAGGAAGGTCTTTCGCTCATCAGTGCTGCGGCGGACGCGGGCGCCGATCTTGTGGTGCTGCCCGAGCTCGCCTCATCGGGATACGTGTTCGAAGGCCGCGCCGAAGCGCTAGAGCTTTCCGAAACCATAGAGGGGCCTGCTGTCTCGGCTTGGGTGACGATCGCCGCAGAACGTGGCCTTCACATTGTGGGCGGGTTTTGCGAGCGCGAGGGCAACGCCCTTTATAATAGCGCCGCCATTGTCGGACCCGAGGGGCTGATTGGCGTCTACCGCAAGGCCCATCTATGGGGCGAAGAGGCGCTTGTGTTTGAGCGGGGGGATGTGGGCTTTCCCGTTTTCCAAACGCCGATCGGGCGCATTGGCGCGCTCATCTGCTATGACGGCTGGTTCCCCGAGACTTGGCGGCTTCTTGCCATGCAAGGCGCCGATATTGTGTGCGTACCCACCAATTGGGTGCCAATGCCCAATCAAGAGCATCAACCCATGGTCATGGCCAATATTTTGGTCATGGGTGCAGCCCACTCCAATTCGATCTTTGTGGCCGCAGCCGACCGCATCGGCGTTGAACGCCAGCAGCCCTTCATCGGCCGCAGTATCATTGCAGGGCCCGATGGTTGGCTGGTGGCCGGCCCTGCAAGCCCCGATCAGCCCGAAACACTGATGGCGACGGTCGACATTACCGCAGCGCGCCGCGGGCGCTCCCTCAACGCGTTCGACCAAGTGCTCAGGGATCGCCGTGCCGACGTTTACGGCGAGATGCTCGGCTCAACGGCTAAACCTTCTTGGTATTGAGGATGTCGCTCCCCCCTCAACCCACAACGAACCGCAAGACATGACTTCGCTCTGCTTCGAAGTCGCCAAACAACGTATAATGTGAGGAGATGAGAGTATGCTGACACGAAGTGTACTGGTCGCAACGGCCATTATGATGACTGTTGCGGGCGCGGTCGCACAAGATCCCATCAAGATTGGCGTGCCTGTTGGCCTTTCTGGGGCAAACAGTGTGGTGGCCCCGTCGGTGGTGCAATCCACCGAACTCGCCGCCGCTGAAATCAACGCTGCCGGCGGGATCCTGGGGCGGCCCATTGAGGTGATTGTGGCCGATGACGGCTCAGGCGCCCAGGGTGCGCAGCGCGCCTTCGATAGCCTCGTCTTCCGCGAAGAAGTGGACGTGCTGATCTCGATGGAAACTTCCGCCGCGCGCAACGCAGGCCTTCCCATCGTGAACCGCGGGCGCACCCCTTATATCTACACCTCGTTTTATGAAGGCCGCTCGTGCTCGCCCTTCATGTACATCAACGCCTGGGTCCCCGAACAGCAAGTGGCCCCCATCGTCGACCACTTCATGAACGAGTTCGGCGCCAAGACTTACTTCTTGATTGGCTCCGACTACGCCTTTGGCCGCGGGATGCTGGACTTCACGCGCCAATACGTGACCGAAAACGGCGGTGAAGTGCTCGGCGAAGAATATCTGCCCATGGATGGATCGGATTGGACGGCCATCATCTCCCAACTCAAAGCCGCCAACCCCGACGCGCTCATCACATCGACGGCGGGCGGGGCGCCCAACGTCACCCTCACCAAGCAGCTCCGCGCCGCCGGTGTTGACATCCCCTACGGCAACCTTGCCGTGGATGAAGGGACCGCCAAAGCCATGGGCGGTGATGCCACGGGGATCTTCATCGCAGCATCCTACGTCACCGGCATCGACAGCGACGAAAACAAGACCTTCCTCACGGCGATGGCGGAAAAGTTCGGCGAAGATCTCAAAACCCCCAACGACCTTTCCGTGCCCCAATATGAGGCGGTCTACCTCTACAAAGAAGCTGTGGAGGCGGCCGGCACCACCGATGCCATGCCCGTTCTCGACAAGCTGGACGAGGTGAGCTTCACAGGTCCGCGCGGCACAGTGATCATGAATAAGCAACGCCACGCCCCGCTCACCATGTATTTGGGCCAGGTTCAAGATGATGGCTCCGTCAGCGTCATCCAAACCTTTGAAAACGTCGATCCGGGCGACCAGTGTCCGCAGTTTGCCGGCTAGTCGCCCGCTGATCGGCCTATAAAGTGGCCATCCTCCTCCTTGATATGCTGACCACGGCGGCGATCCTTTTTGCGGTCGCCGCCGGCCTCATGATCATCTTGGGCGTGATGAAGCTCATCAACTTTGCCCACGGTGCCTTCCTCACGGTGGGCGGCTACACCGCCTACCTCACGACCGCCGCCGGCCTCTCACCGTGGTTCTCCATCCCCTTGGCGGGGATCGCCGGATTTTTGGGCGGCATTGTCATCGAACGGGTGGTGATCCGCCCACTTTACAACCGACCCCTTGATGCGATTTTGGCCACATGGGGCCTTGGGATCATTATTGGCCAGGTGATCACCCTTGCGTTCGGGCGGGAGGTGCAGTTCGCCGCCGCGCCCCTATCGGGCACACTGGCGCTGGGGTTTGCCGAATACTCAGCCTACCGCCTTGTGGTGTTTGTTCTGGCAGTCCTTCTCGCCCTTGCGCTCACCGCGCTGTTTTATGGGACACGGTTTGGCCTTAACGCCCGCGCGGTCATCATGAATGAGACGCTGGCGCGGGGGCTCGGTATTGATTCTGGCCGGGTGCGCACGCTCACCTTTGGGCTTGGGGCGGGGCTTGCATGCGCTGCGGGCGCGCTGATCACCCCGCTCATCGCAGTGGACCCCAATATGGGCCTGCCCTGGCTCGTCAACTCGTTCATGTTGGTGCTGGTC
The DNA here is from genome assembly GCA_038745295.1 of Pseudomonadota bacterium. Taxonomy (GTDB): domain Bacteria; phylum Pseudomonadota; class Alphaproteobacteria; order Rhizobiales; family Amorphaceae; genus Acuticoccus. The sequence goes on from JBCDLN010000035.1 coordinate 4,085, forward strand.
TCGGGGGTGTCTATCCCCAGCCTTGCCGTCGCGGCGCTCATCTTGGGGAGCGCGCAGGTGGCCGTGTCCACCTATGTGAGCCCCATTGTGGGCGGGCTCACCATCGTGGTGCTGGCCGCCATCATCTTGCGCATCCGTCCCAAGGGGATCGGCTTTGGCTGAAACCACCGGAGAGATCGCCGCAGCGCCCCAACGCAGCGCCATGAAGAGCCCCTGGCGCACCGTTCTTCTTGGCGCAATCACAGCCTTTATTGTCCTTGCGGTCTCCGCCACCTCGCTCGACACCTACACAAGCAACATCTTAATTCGCGCCTTCTGCCTCGCCGCCCTCGTGATGACGGTGGACATCTTGTGGGGCTACACCGGCATCTTAACGTTCGGCCAGTCGGCATTCTTTGGGATCGGCGCCTATGCGGCCGCACTCATTTTGACGGAGGCAGGCTGGGGTTTCGGCCCACAGTGGGCTGTGGCAGCGCTCCTTCTGGGGGTCGTGGCAGCCGTCGCGGTCGCCGCCCTCACAAGCTGGCTGGCGTTCTATCACGGCGCGTCACCGCTTTACGCGTCAATCATCACTCTGGCGCTTCCCATCGTCTTCGTGCAGCTCATCTTTGCGGGCGGGCGCACGACCGGCTCATCGAGCGGCATCTCATCTTTTCCCACCTATTACTGGGCCGTTGAAACCTACTTGATGCTGGCGGGCGGGCTTTTGATTGCTGTCACCGCGCTTGGCGTTTTGTTTGTGAAGAGCGACTTTGGGCGCATCCTTATTGCGATCCGCGAAAATGAAGAAAGAGCAGCCTACCTCGCCATTCCCTTAAGCCGCATCAAAGGTGCGCTCATGATGGGGGCTGCCGCGGTCGGTGCCGTGGCGGGCTTTCTCTACGCCCTCTTCACCAACGTCGTCGCACCGGAGCTGGGCGGCTTCCTCCTCGGCACAGAGCTGCTGATCTGGACGGCCCTCGGCGGGCGCGCAACGCTCATTGGCCCTGTTGTGGGCGCGGTGGGGATTGACGTCACCGCGTCCTACCTGTCAGGCACGCTGCCGTTCTTATGGAAGCTTCTCACCGGGATCGCGTTCGTGGTTGTCATCGTGTTGTTGCCCCGGGGGCTGGCGCCGATGCTATGGCACGTCATTCGGTTTGCAGTCCCCATCAAGCCGCGTCCGGCTGAGCCCATACACCTCACCACCGCCCAGTGGACGCGCAAAGAAACTCTTGAAAACACGGCACGTCTTGAGGTGAGGGATCTATCGTGCCGCTATGGCAGCTTAAAGGTGCTGTCCGACGTTTCGGTGAAGGTGGATGGCGGTCAGCTCGTCTCCATCGTGGGGCCGAACGGCGCGGGCAAGACCACCCTCATGCGCTGCATCTCCAACGGATCAGAGCGGACCGGCGGCGATGTCCTGGTGGCGGGCCGCTCCATCGGGCGGGGCGCACCGCAATCCATTGTGGCGCTTGGCATTGGGCGCAGCTTCCAGAACACCAACCTCTTTGACACACTCACCGTCGCCGACTGTCTGATGCTGGCCCGCTACAGCGTTGACGGCGCGCCGAAGTGGGCACGGCGCCAAAGCCTCAAACTGCCCGAACCTGCCCTTGATATCCTGATCGCCACCGGCCTCGACAAAGAGTTGACCACAGCGACAGCAAGCCTCAGCCACGGCATGAAGCGCGGGCTCGAGCTTGCCATGGTGCTGGCCACCGAGCCCACAGTCCTCCTGCTCGATGAGCCAACAGCGGGCCTTTCCAAAGCCGAGCGATCCGAAATCGGCACAGTGTTGCGCCGCCTCACCCAAGACTATGGCCTCGCCATCGTCCTCATCGAGCACGATCTCGACTTTGTGCGCGACATCTCCTCAAAGATTGTCGTCCTCCACCAGGGAACAATCTTGATGGAGGGTTCGGTGGAAGAGGTGGTGAGCTCAGAGCTGGTGCGCACGGTCTACTCGGGCGGATCGGTGGCCGCATGACCCACGCGCTTACCCTTTTCAATGTCGCCTCAGGTTATGGCGCTGTTCCGGTTCTCCACGATGTATCGCTTAACCTCAACGCTGGAGAGATCACCGCCGTGCTGGGCAAAAACGGCATGGGCAAGACCACCTTACTGAAAACCATCATGGGGTTCTTGCGCGCGGCCAAGGGCTCCATCACGCTCTTTGATGATGACATCACAGGCCGCCCGCCCCACACCATGGCCGCCCGCGGTGTCGCCTACGCCCCCCAAGACTACACCCTCTTCCAAGATCTCACGGTGGCAGAAAACCTTCGCCTCGGCGTTGCGGATGATAAGACTTACGCCGACCGGCTCGACGGTCTTGCTGACCTCTTCCCCCGCATGCTGGAGCGGCTGAAGCAAAGGGCCGGCACCCTCTCAGGCGGGGAACAAAAGATGCTTTTAATGTCCCGCGCCATCTTGAGCCGGCCGCGCATTCTTCTGGTGGACGAGATCAGCGAAGGTCTCCAACCCACCATGATCGAACGCATGGCGGATGTCCTGAAGGCCACCCAGTCGCGCGATGGCACCACGGTGCTCTTGGTGGAGCAGCACCTTGATTTCGCGCTCTCGGTGGCGAACCGCTATGCCATCTTAAAACTTGGAACCATTGTGGAAGAAGGAGCCGCGGCCGATCGTGACAGCATCGCACAACACCTTGCGGTATGAGCGGTTCGGCAGCGCAAACGATGATGAAACAAGAAGACCTAGGGCGCCTCTACAATACCTATTCCGTCGTCGCACGGTGCGAGCGGACGGGGGAGTTTGGCGCAGGTGTCGCCTCAGCGGTTCCTGCAGTGGGCGCAACGTGTCTTCAAATGCGCGCCGGCCTTGGCGCGGTCAGCACACAGTCGTGGACCAACCCCTACCTTGCCACAGCCATCCTCGACGCCCTCGCAGACGGGGCGGACGCTGCAGCGGCTGTGGCACAGGCTGTCGCCGCTGACCCTGCTGCCGCCTATCGCCAAGTGGGCGCCATCAGCGCGGCGGGGCTCGGGGCAGCGCACACGGGCGCTCAATGCACAGCCTGGTGCGGCCACGTCGAGGGCGATGACTTTGCCGTCCAAGGCAACATGCTGACAGATGGCAACGTCCTCGACGCCATGGCCGAAGCCGTTGCCCCAAAAGATCTTCCGCTGGAAGAAAGGCTCATGCGTTCCCTTGAAGGGGCACAGCGGGTCGGCGGCGACAAGCGGGGCCGTCAATCGGCAGCCATCGCCGTCATCGGCACGGAAGACTATCGCCGGGTCGACCTTCGTGTGGATGAGCACAGCGACCCCATTGCTGAGCTGCGCCGGGTCTTCACCATCGCCACAGCGCAGCTTGCCCCCTTTGTGGCCGGAATGCCCCAGCGAGGCGCCACTGCAGAGGGCGCCCCCGATCACGTTGTGGAGATGCTCCTCAAGTCACCCCCCGACCGGCCCGGCAGCGGAGGCTCGCGCGTTCCATGAGCGATACCAACACCCCCCTCGACCCAGCCACCCTCGTCAGCCTTGATCTTCCCCCAGAACGGCTTGCCGATGTGGCTGCAGCGTTCGCCGAAATCCGCGCGGCCATCGATGCGATGCGCGCCCTCGACCTTGGCGAGACCCACCCCGCTGTTGTCTATAAGCCCATCGGTGAGCGGCGATGACACCGGCCTGGGCGCAGTCGGTCACAGAACTTGCCGCCGGAGTGCGCAGCGGCACACAGACTTCAGCAGCTCTGGTGGATACATTCACATCGCGTATTGAGGCGCTGGACGGTACGCTGACGTCTTTTGTCGCCCTCAACCCCAAGGCGGCCTATGATGCGGCAGCGGCCGATGACGCTGTCGCTGCGGGCGCCTCCGTCGGCCCCCTCCACGGCGTCCCCATTGCGATCAAGGACAACTACGCCACGGCCGATCTTCCAACGCGCGCCGGGAGCGTGGTCGACCCCGGCGTCCCGCTGAGCGATTCAAACGCGGTCTCCAAACTGCGGGCTGCCGGGGCGGTGGTCCTGGGCAAAACGCGCATGCACGAATACGCGTGGGGCATGGAAACACCGCCCTGCCGCAATCCGTTCGATACAGAGCGTGTCCCTGGCGGCTCCAGCGGCGGATCAGGGGCTGCGGTGGCGGCTGGCCTTGCACCAGCAGCATTAGGGTCAGACACTGGCGGCTCCATCCGCATGCCGGCCAGCCTCTGTGGCACCGTCGGGCTCAAACCCACCTTCGGGCTGATCGGGCGATCCGGTATTGTCCCGCACAGCTGGTCGCTCGATCACGCCGGACCACTCACGATGAGCGTTGCGGATGCTGCGCTCCTCACCGCAGTCATGTCAGGCCCCGACCCAGACGACCCTGCCACCGACGGCCGGCCCCTCTCCTATGCTGCCTGCGAAACCGCCATGGCGATGGGGCCAAAGGGCCTGCGGATCGGCGTGTGTCGCAACCATTTCTTCGAAACCATCACCGACGGCGTGGCTGAAACCGTGGAAGCCACCATTGATGCGCTCGCCGCGGCAGGGGCAACCGTTCACGAATTCAATGTGCCAGAGCTTTCTGTGGGCCTTGGTGCGATCTTCGCCATCGAGCTTGCCTCGTCAGCGGCCTACCACGATGAGCGGTTGCGCACGGGCAAAGTCGCATCCTTTGAAGATGATGTGCGTCTGCTTGTTGAAATGGGCCGGTTCGTCAGTGCGGCGGACTATCTTCAGGCCGAGCGCTATCGTCGCCTGCTGGGAGAGCGCTTCGCTGAGGTTTTTGAGGAGGTCGACGTGGTGGTAAGCCCCACCATGCCGCTCACCGCGTGGCGTACCGACGAGCGCAGCGTCGAAATCCAAGGTGTCTCCGAAAGCATCCTGGCGGCCGCTTGGCGCCTCACCTATCCATTCAACCTCCTTGGCCTTCCAGCGCTCAGCGTGCCTTGCGGTATGGCGGAGGGTCTGCCGGTCGGCGTCCAAATCGCAGGCGCCCCTTTTGACGAACCCGCCGTCCTGCGGGCCGGCGCCGCCGTGGAAAGCCTCATGGGCCCAGCCCCGCGCCCTCAGATTGCGCACATCTAGCTGTCCAAGCGATGAAGGTTGTCCCCTCACAGCTCCGCCAAAACCCGGAAGTGCCCCCAAAGACCCCTTCATATGTTCCTTTGGTGGGACACCAAACAGCGACGTTCCTTCGGAGCCGACACGGTCAGAAGCCCGCGGTGGGCCTGATGGGTCAACCCCGAAGAGCGAAGCGTGGGTTGATGCATCAGGCTCACCGCGGGAGAATTGACCCTAGGCGGGAGCAGTGAGCACGGCCCCCACTGCGGTTCGGCAATGAACAACGCTGATGGAAATGACATCTAGCTGTCACGCCCCGTGCGGCGCGAGGACAATGCTCGCCCCGTTGAAAAGCAGGAGCTCCTGACGCGCCAGCTCTGGCGCAGCATTGGACGGCAGCGCTCTTCGATGCACACTAGCCCTCAAACCGTGCGCACCCGCAAAGTGATTTCGCTGCGCCCACTCATCGAGACCAGCGCGCCGTCCTGCGCCAAGCAGTAGGGTTCAAACACTGAGTGCCCAATCAGCTGCCCACCGTCAAAGACAGGTGCGCCCCGGGCAATGGCCGCCCCCTCCCAATGCGGCCCAAGCCAGGCTGCCTCGGCGACCGTCACCCCAACCACCGTACCGTTGGTCGTGAAGATCGTGGGACGCTCCCCAAGCGTCAGCTTCAGTCCCGCGCGCAGCGACACCTCCAAGGTCCATCGGTCCTGCGGCGCCACAACATCAAACGCAGCACTCACAGCAAGATCAGCAAGGGCGGCCACAGGAAAGATCGCGTTGTGGAGCACCCCCACGGTCAAGCCCGACGCTGCGTCTGAGCGAACCACGGCGCCCACATCATCCCGCCGGGCAACGCTCAGGCTATTGGCGAGGGCAATGGCGCCATCGGCATCAATGGCAATCACGCCCGCGTCGGCATCGGGATAGTCATCCACAAAGCGGACAGCGTCGGCTGCATTGCGCCCCGCTGCCATCAATGACAGCACTTCTTCGTTGAGTGGGCCCCCGCCGGGAACGGTAAGGTTGGGCAGGCGATGGCCTGTCACAAGACCCACACCTTCAGCCCCCGGGGTGAATTGGCTCAGCGGCACAGGCCGATTGGGCCCGCTCGACATCAGCGCCGCAAAGCGCGCGTCGGCCATCGCCGGGGGCGGTGCCACCCCCGTTGTCTCACCGGCCGTGAAGAGCGTTGTCGTCCCGCCCCGCTGGGTATCGGCGCGCATCAGCGTTCCGTCCGCGCCGATCGCCACAAAACTCACAAAGCCGCCGATGGCTCCCCGCGCCACAGCTTCCACCGCGCGCAGGGCCGTGAAGGCCGCCAACCCTGCCTGAGGACCTGACACCCCGATCCCAATGGTCATTGCGCCACAAAATGGCCGGGCGCCACCTCCTCTAGCGGGCCGCGCGCCATCCCCTCCACATCAAGCACTGGCAAAGCGCCGCGCACCCTTGTGGGATCCGGGGTGGGCACAGCCGCCAGCAGCGCCTTGGTGTAAGGATGCTGCGGCGCGCCAATGACGGCTTGTCGCGCGCCCATCTCCACAATGCGGCCGCGATGCATCACAGCCACCCGGTGGCTCATCTCTTCGACGACGGCCACGTCATGGCTGATGAAAAGGTAGGCCAATCCATAGGTTTGCTGCAGCTCCAGCATCAGCTCCAACACCTGGGCTTGGACAGACACATCAAGCGCCGACGTCGGCTCGTCCGCGACAATGATCTGAGGCTCCACCCCCAACGCGCGCGCAATACAAAGGCGCTGGCGCTGCCCGCCAGAAAACTCGTGGGGAAACCGACGAATATGGTCCGTTTCCAACCCCACACGGCGAAACAATTCGCCCACCTTGTCGGAAAGGTGAGAGCCCTCGGCCACCTGGTGGATGCGCATCGGCTCAGCCACCAGCGCACCGGCCGACATCCGCGGATTGAGCGCAGCAAAAGGGTCCTGAAAGATCATCTGCATATCCCGCCGCAGCCGCCTGAGCCCGGCTGCTGAAAGGGCCCGCACGTCGGTACCCGCCATATGGATAGTGCCTTCATCCACATCCACCATCCTCAGGATCGCCCGCCCGGTGGTGGACTTGCCGGAGCCTGATTCGCCCACCAGCGCCAGCGTCTCAGCCGATTTCAGCTCGAGGGAGACATCGTCCATCGCCTTAGTGCCGCGCCCACGGCCAAACCAGAGCCCGCCAGCGCCAAACACCTTGGTCATATGGCTTGCCCGTAAGAGCGGCTCGCCCACAGGCGCCGCACTCTCCACCACCTGGCGCGGTGCCGGCTCAGCCTGAAACGCGCCAAGCCGGGGGACCGCTGCCAGAAGGCGTTTGGTGTAGTCAGCCTCAGGCGCTTGGAAGACCGTTCGGGCGGCCCCCTCCTCCACCTTGCGCCCACTGCGCATCACAACAACCCTGTCCGCCATTTCGGCCACAACGCCCATATCGTGGGTGATGAGGATGATGGCGGTGCCAAAGCGCGTTTTGAGATCGCGCATCAGGTCCAAGATTTGCGATTGCACCGTCACATCCAGCGCGGTGGTGGGCTCATCGGCAATGAGGATCGCCGGCTCGTTGATCATCGCCATGGCAATCATCACGCGCTGGCGCATCCCGCCGGAAAGCTGGTGGGGAAATTGCCCCATCCGCACGCGCGGTTGGTCAAGCCCCACCAACGCCAGCATCTCAACGGCACGCTCATAGGCCTGCCGGCCACTCAACTTGCCGTGCGCCACCAACGCCTCGGTGAGTTGAAGGCCAATGCGCAGCACAGGCGTGAGCGATGTCATGGGCTCTTGAAAAATCATGGCGATTTGGTTGCCCCGCAGCGCCCGCTGCTCACGTTCAGGCAAGGTCAGAAGGTCTCGACCTGAAAACTCAGCCCGCCCCCGCTCAACCCGGGCACTGCGCCGCGGCAACAGCCCCAAGAGCGCCAGCGAGGACACCGATTTACCAGAACCCGACTCTCCGACGATGGCGAGCGTCTCGCCTTGCCGCAGCTCATAACTCAGCCCGTCGACAGCAACGGCACGCCCAGCGCCGGCCGAAAACGACACCGTCAGATCCTCAACACGGAGCACCGGCGCGGTCATCACCGTGCCCTTTGCCGCGGGTCGAGCACTTCGCGCACACCGTCCCCCAAAAGGTTAAACCCAAGCACAGTGACGACAATGGCAAGTCCTGGAAAGATCATCATCCAAGGTGCGCGGGAAATCAGATCCCGGCTTGATGAAAGCATAAAGCCCCATTCGGGCTGCGGGGGTTGCGCGCCCAGGCCCAAGAAGGAAAGTCCCGCTGCTGCAAGCACAGCCGTCGACACCCCAAGTGTCCCCACCACGATGAGTGTGGGCAACACATTGGGAAGAAGGTGCCGGAAGAGAAGCCGCACATGGCCCGCCCCGGCGGACACAGCGGATTCAAAGTAGGGCTTGCCCTTCTCCACAAGCACAACCGAGTGTGTCACCCGCGCGTAAAACGGGATGGACGCAATGCCGATGGCAATCATCGCGTTGGTGAGGCCAATGCCAAAGATCGCAAGGCATGCGAGCGCAATGACAATCTCGGTGAAGGAAAACAAAACGTCCACCAAGCGCATCAAAATTCGCTCAATCCAGCCCCCGCCATAGCCCGCGACAAGGCCTAGTAAGAGACCGGCTGTCAGCGAAATCCCCACAGCAATGGTCCCAATTTGTAGGGTAAGCCGGGCGCCGTAGACGATCCGGCTGAAGACATCGCGCCCAAAATCATCGGTGCCGAACCAGTGGGCCATGGAGGGGGGTTGCAGTCTTGGCCCCGCTGCCATGCGCAATGGGTCGAACGGGGCAATGAGCGGCGCCAAAAGGGCCACCAACACCAGGGTGACCACAATAATGAGGCCAATCACCCCGGTCGGGCTCTTCAACAGCGCCACCATGGCGGACGCGCTGCGGGGCGCTGGCAAGGGCGCTGTGCCATCAAAAGCCATCAGCGGTACCTGATGCGCGGGTCAACGATGGCATAAAGAACATCAACGATGACTGAAACGCACACAACAACTGTGGCAAAGAACAAAATGAAACCTTGGATCAGCGGGTAGTCGCGCGCAAACACCGCCTCAATCGCAAGACGTCCCACGCCATTCCACGCGAAGACGTTTTCCACCACAATGGCCCCGCCCATCAGGTAGGCGAACTGAAGGCCCAGCATGGACACAATGGGTACCAATCCCGACCGAAGCGCGTGGCGATAGAGCACCAATGTCTTGGGTAAGCCTTTGGCGTGGGCCGTGCGCACAAAGTCTTGGTCAAAGATGTCAATCATCGCTGAACGGGTGAGACGGGCGAGGACAGCCGCATTGGCAAGCCCCAAGGTGAGCGCCGGCAGGATGAGACTGCGCCAATCAGCGCCCGCCACAGGCAGCCAGCCAAGCTCCAGCGCAAAGAAAAACAAAAGCAAAAGCCCCAGCCAAAAGTGGGGCATCGACACACCGATGATGGCCACAATCATCGCGCCAGCATCAACAAGCGTGCCCCGTTTATAGGCTGCCAAAAACCCCAGCGTCATCCCGATAAGCACCGCGATTGCAAGACTTGCTGTTGCCAAGGCAATGGTGGGGGGAAAGCGGGTCAACAAGATGTCGAGCACAGGCTGATCGCCAACGATGGAGCGGCCCAGGTCCCCTTCGAAGAGGCGCTCCAAATAGCGCCAATACTGCACCCAAATGGGTTGATCGAGCCCCAAACGCTGGCGGATTTCTTCAATCTGTTCAGGCGTTGACTGAAACTTCGCGTACATGATGCGCACCGGATCGCCCGGCACCGCATGGATCAACAACGTCACCGCAATGGTGGTGATCCAGATGGTGACGAGCGCGGCAAAGATGCGCTTTAAAAGATAGCGAAACATATCGCCTATCAAACATCAGCGGGGTGGGCAGCACCCAACCGGTGCCACCCACGCCATGGCTTTACTGGGTCACCGTCACATCTTGGAACATGGGGGTGAAGGAAGGGCCCCACCTTGAAGCCCTCCACCTCTGGCCGGACTGCAAACACCCACTCCCATCCCGGCGTATAAAGCCCGATGTGGACGGCATTCTTCATCAAATAAGCAATCACATCTTGCACTGCTTCAAGCCGCGCGGCTTCGTCCACGGTGGTTCTGGTTTTTTCTAGCATCGCATCAAGTTCAGGCGTTTGATAACCTGAATACGCGCCGGGCGAATGCCAAAGAGCATAAAGAATGTCAGGATCGTACCAGCCCCAGGTCATCATATCGAAGGTGCCTGGCGTATCAGAATCGGTCATTTCGTTCTGTTCTTTCACCCTGGCGTTCATGGTGCCAATATCCATGATCTCAATGGCAACGTTGACGCCGATCTGAGCGAGCTGCGCTTGGAAGATCTCGGCAAGCTTGTGCCGATTGCCGCCGGTCCAAACAAACATTGTGGTTTCGAGCGGATTGTCCGGCCCGTAGCCGAGTTCAGCAAGAAGTTCTTTCGCTTTTTCCGGGTCATAGGGGTAGCCGTGGCTCTTACAGAAGTCTTGGTCGTTGCCAAAGACACCGGCTGCGATCGGGCACCACTCGCGCTGGGAGAGGCCGCCATAGATAATGTCGATGGCCATTTGCGGGTCGGTGCCATAGGCAATGGCTTGACGCGCGCGAATGTCATCAAACGGTGGGCGGCTGATGGTGAACTCCCAAAAGACGTTTTGGCCGGTGTTTTCTGCCACCACCAAACCGAGTTCACCTTCGTCTTTGATGGCGGGAACATCGTCAAACGGTGGCTCTGCGATGTGGACTTCGCCGGTTTTCAGCGCCGCCAAACGCGTTTGCGGCTCAGGAACAGTTTTGACGATCAACTTGTCGAATGACACCGGCCCACTGTTTTCGACAGGTTTGCCGAAGTTTTTATAGTCCGGATTCTTTTCCAGTTCGACAGTATCGCCCTTGACCCAGTTGACGAGCTTGAAGGGTCCGGTGCCGATGGCCGATGATGACCCAAATGTTTCAGGATCAACGCTGTCGCACACCATTGACGAAAAGGAGTCTGCCAAAAACGGCAAGAACGCCCCAAAGGTGGACGACATCGTAAAGGCCACCGTGGACGGGTCCACCACATCAACACTTGCGATGGGGCCCCAACTGGTTTTCGTCAGGCTCGGATTGTCAGAAAACAGCGCACGATCCACGGTGAATTTGACGTCGTTGGCATCAAACGCTGAGCCGTCATGGCACATTACGCCGTCTTGGAGCGTAAACGTATAGGTGAGGCCGTCATCGCTCACCTCCCAAGACTTGGCAAGGTTCGGCCCTGCTTTGCCTTCCATGTCAAATGCCAAGAGCGTGTCGTAGATCTGATCCCACACCTGCATCGACAGGGTCGATGTGGCGCGATGGGGATCGAGCGAATCGATGTCACCATAGCGGGCCCAAACAAGGTCTTGGGCACTTGCCGGAACGACGGCCAGCGCTGTTCCGGCCAAAAGCACAGACGTGGCTAAAAGGCGGTTCAAAAGCATGAAGGTGTGTTCCCGTTACACGCCGACGCGCGAGTGCGTCTTGGCTCTTTGCGCAGTCTGTCGCGCGCCCGGGGCGATCGCAAAGAAATTCCGGAATTGCAGGTTATATTTTCAAAAAAGACGCGAAATTTGATCATGAGCTGCAAAAACGATAGCTTTTGGAAACACCCCGCCCTGCCCGGATCTCACTCTTGCCAGGCGGTGTGGATCTCTTCGATGGCCTTCATGCGCTCCAAGGCTGCATAGCCAATGTGGCTAGCGAGCGAGGCGCAGATGAACGACACCAAACTCACAGCCGATGTGCTGGAGGGAAACAGTGTGGGACCCAAAGAGCGGCACCGCAGAACAACATCAGCGCCCAGTGTCTCCCGCCCGGTCAGTGTATCGGTCACAAAGATAACCGATGCTGAAGCCTCAATGGAGGAGCGCACCACATTGGCAAGGGCGCCAGAGCGCCGACCAACATTAAACGCAAGCATGGTATCGCTCGATGAGATCGATGCGAATTCTTCCGGAACCGAAAACCCACCGATGGGGATCATCCGCACATCGCCCCGGATCTTGATAAATTGTGCACGGGCAAAGTGAGCCAACGGATAGTCATCGCCAAATCCGACCACCCACAATTTTTCAGCCCGCGCCAACATGCGGATGGCCCGGCTCAACTCATCGGAGCGCTGCAACTCGAGCGTTTTGACGACGTTTCGAACCTCGCTGTCCAGATGCTCTGAAAGCTTGATGTGGCTGCTGTCACGCTGGCGGGTGATGGCGGCTGCGGCGGCGGGCCCATCATCGCGCTGGCGCTGCGCATCCTTAAAGCCGAGATAGCCGAGCCGCTGAAAAAGCCGTGCCGCGGTTGCTTTTGACACCCCGGCCCGGCGGGCGAGCGCAGTGGCCGATTCATAACGCAGCGCACCACCATTTTCGAGGAGAAGGTCCGCCAACCGGCGCTCGGCCCGGGGCATATCATCATAGCCCTCAAGCAACCGCTGCCCCAGCGACCTTGTATCGGCATCTGCACCATTTCGTTTCATCTTTGAGACAAAACCGGTATTCCTGCCGCACGGCAAGAGGAGCGGCGCAATAATCCCGCACACGCGCGCTCTTAAAAGGGGCGAGCATTCTCTTTCACGCCGCATGCCGCGCAAAATGCGTCAGAGCCAGCCAGCATCACGTCAACGGTGTTCTTCCACACTCGTCTCCACAAGGCGGCGATTATAAGTGCGCAGCGCTTGAACATGACTGACCGTGCCCACCACCCGGCCGCGATCGCGGCTATCGAGGACGGTCAGTGTGTCAGCGCCCGTCTCGTTGAAGACCCGCAACGTCGTCTCCAGGGAATCGGTGTTGCGCACCGTCCTGGGATCGTCCGCATTGGTCAGGCTTGCCGGACCGTTGGTCGGCACCATGAATGACGCGACCCTCACAGTTCTCAAAAAGTAGCGATGCGGGCCTTCCGCAAGGACCACACCACGTGTTTCCAACTGGTAGTGGAAGAACGAGCGCCCATGAACAGCAAGGTGGAGCCCAGTCGCAATGGAAACCGTCAGCAGCAAAGCAATGGAGAGCGCGTAACCCCCAGTGAGCTCGAAGACAATCATGGTGGTTGAAATGGGCGCACCCAAAATGGCGGACGCCACAGCCCCCATCCCCAAAATGGCATAAAGGCCCTGATGGGAGGAGACTTCAGGAAAGACGCCGCCAGCGATCACGCCAAAGGCCCCGCCAGTCATCGCCCCCAAGTAAAGCGCCGGTGTAAAAATCCCCCCACCAAAACGGGACGCGAGCGTGATCGATGTGGCCAAGATTTTCACAACCAGCAGGATCACCATCATCTGCAAGGTGAAGCCGCCACGCAGGGCCGTGTCGGTAGCCTCATAACCAACGCCTAAGATCTCGGGCAAAAAGACGCCGATGAAGCCAATGACCAGCCCCCCCAAAATCGGTCTCAGCCAAGTGGGCATAATGATCGAGCGGGCCGACTGGTCGAAGATGATCAGCGAAAACTGAAAGATGATGGCAACACCCGCCGCCACAACGCCCAAAAGCGCAAACGCCGGCACCTCCCAATAGGTGCCGATGGCGTAGGATGGGATTTCAAAGGCCGCGACATTGCCGATGAAGTACCGCCCCGCAAGCGTGCCAGCCACTGAGGCGATCACGATGGGCACAAACGCAGAGATGGCATAGTGCCGCAACACCACCTCGTGCGCAAACAGAACACCCGCGATGGGCGCGTTGAACGAGGCCGAAATGGCGCTCGCCACACCGCACGCCAGCACCACCCGTCCGGCTTGGGGGGGCAGTCGCAGCATCTGTGTGAGCCCCGTCGCAAGCGAGCCCCCCATGTGGATCACAGGGCCCTCCCGCCCAGCACTCGCGCCGCCCCCCAGCGAGATGGCCGTCGCGATGGCCGACAAAAGCCCTTGCCGCATCCCAAGCCCTGCACCGCCACGGGCTGAGGCTTCAATCACATCGGCAACGCTGCCCGGCCGGCGCCCACCCAAAAGGTACTGGTTGAACAGCCCCACCACCACGCCAGCTGCCAGTGGGCCGCTCATAATCACCCACCACGGCTGTGCGGCCACCACAGCGATGATCCGCTCCGAGGTCACGCCGATCCAAAGATACTGAAAACTGTTGATGCCGACCCGGAAGAGCACCGCTGCAAGGCCAACGGCCGAGCCCACCAAGAGCGCAATGAGCCACAACGTGGGCTCGCGCGATTTGGCAAAGCGGGTGGCGTTTTCCGATGCCCGGACAAATGTGCCACGGCACCACACAACACCACGAAAGAGCTTGTGGCCCAATCGCGCCCCAAGCCCCATCGGCGCGGCCGGCGGTGGCTCGCCCTGCGGTTTGGCTGCCTGCGGATCAGGCGGCGTTGGGGACGGCTCTTTATCCATTTAGGTGGTCGTGTTGGGCGCTGGCGCAGGCACCAGTCGCGCGATGCGCCGCCCGGCCAGCGGTGGCGGGCCCATCGCCTCTTGCCGCTCGATCATCTCATCGGCCAGCGCAATGACTTTGCCGGGAAGCGGGGCGACCTTTCGCGTTCCAAGATCCACATGGACAAAGAGGCTCTCTGACACCGCCACCAGCTCATCATCTCCCATGCGCACCATCGTCTGGTAAGCATGGAGGCGCTTTTGATCACGCGAGACCAGCTGGAAGCTCACCCTCACTTGGTCATCGCCGCGCACCTCTCGGCGGTAGACCACATGTGTCTCCACGTTGAAGATGCCTGCGTTATGGGCCTCCCGGTAGGCGTCGCCACAGGCAATCTCGGTCAGTGCAATGTCCACGGTGCGATCAAACATGACGTGGTAGTACGCCATGTTGAGATGGCCGTTGGCATCGAGCCAGCCCAGTTCAATGTTGAACGGAGGCGACCACACAAGCACCCCCTCAGCGCCAACGCGCGCGTCCATACCCCACTCCTTCGCACAGCCGGTTCGCACACCTTACTCGTATCGCAAGCCCACCCGATCTAGCGGGCCGTTGATGCGCATGCTTCTGGTTCTCCAAAACATCGTCTAGGTTGGGACGAAATCCAAGTTTCGGACGAGGCGATGTCGGATGGATTTGCCGCTGCGCAGCATCACACGAAATGACAGCGGCATCGCAATTGCGGTGCCAATATTAAAGCAACGCTTTGGCGAACGGTGCCAAACCGGCCAAAGCGTGCGCGAACAGCACGCCCATACAACCACATGGCTGCCCCTAGAAGCGCCTGATGCGGTGGTCTTTGTGCACAGTGCTGACGAGGTGGAGGCGGTGGTCGAGGTTTGCGCCGCCCACCGCATTCCCCTTGTGCCCTTTGGGGTGGGCACATCCCTTGAGGGTCATGTGAACGCGCCAGTTGGCGGGATCTGCGTGGATTTTAGCGGGATGAACAGCATCCTGGCGGTGCACGAAGAGGACCTCTGCTGCGTGGTCGAGCCGGGGGTGACCCGCAAGATGCTCAACGAAACGCTGCGCGATAAGGGCCTCTTCTTCCCCATTGATCCGGGCGCCGACGCCTCGTTAGGCGGCATGACAGCCACCCGCGCCTCAGGCACCAACGCGGTGCGCTATGGCACCATGCGCGACAATGTGATGGCGCTCGATGTGGTGCTGGCAGACGGGCGGCGCATTACGACAGGCTCCCGCGCGAAAAAATCCTCGGCAGGCTATGACCT
>JBCDLN010000036.1:0-19701 GCA_038745295.1 Pseudomonadota bacterium
CCGGCACCGTTGGGGCCGATGATGGCGTGGGTCTTTCCCTCTTCGATCTGAAGGTCGATGTCGGAAAGGGCTTTGAGGCCGGCGAACGACTTCTCAACGTCGGCCACATGAAGAACTGCGTTGCCCATCATGGCTTAAGCCCTCTTTTTGAAGGTAATGGTCCGCCAAATGCGTCGGACCCCTTCCACAATGCCGCCGGGCAAGAAGATCACCACCAGCATAAACACGACACCCAAGGTGAGGTGCCAGCCATCGCCCACAAACGGTCCCACAACGGTGACGGCGATGGACTGCGCCCACTCCGGCAAGAACGCAAACATCTCAACCAGCGTCGTTGAGCCAAGCGCTGAAAAGATGTTCTCAAAGTATTTGATGATGACCGCGCCGATGAAGGGGCCAATCAAGGTTCCAGCACCGCCCAAAATAGTCATCAACACCACTTCGCCCGATGCGGTCCACTGCATCCGCTCCGCCCCGGCAAGGGGGTCGACCACCGCCAAAAGACCGCCCGCAAGCCCTGCATACATCCCCGAAATCACGAACGCGACGAGGGTGTAAGGACGGGTGTTGAAGCCGGTATAGCTCATGCGGGTTTGGTTGGACTTGATGCCGCGCAGCATCATCCCAAAGGGCGACCGTGTGATCCTGAGGGCAATGTAGAAGGCGATCATCAGACAGACCGCGCAGGTCCAAAAGCCTGTCATCCCCGTCATCGTAAAGCCGAAGAAGTCGCCCCGCGGCACAGGCACTTCGCCCGCGCCGAACATGGCGTCGATCACCCGCGGATCGTTGCTGAGGACCCTGAGACCGGTTTCGCCGTTGGTGATGGGGGTGAGCACAGAATAGGCAAGGTTATAGCACATCTGCGCAAACGCGAGAGTGAGGATCGAAAAGTAAATCCCCGTCCTGCGCAAAGACACATAGCCGATCGCCGCCGACAAAAGCCCCGCTATCAATGTCGCCATAATGATCGCTGGGACAATGTTGAGCGACAACAGCTTGAACGACCAGACTGCAGCGTAGGAGCCCACGCCCAAAAACGCTGCGTGGCCGAAGGAGAGGTAGCCGGTCAGGCCGAACAAGATGTTGAAGCCAATGGCAAAGATGCCGAAGATCGCAAAGCGCTGCATCAAGTCGGGGTAGGCGGCGCCGAAGGGCTGGAGCCAGATCGGCATCGTGAAGACGATGATGCCGAAGAGCACCGTCATATAAAGGTCCACCTTGGGCGGCCACAGCGGTGCCATCTCCGGCCCCCGCGGCGGGAGCTGCGAGGGGACATCGCCGCTTGTCCGGTAAAAGACGGAACGCTTTTTGGCAGGCGGCGGGGCGACGGGGGCGTCGCCGCGGGGAGGCGTTGTATCCATGGCCTAACTCTCCATCACGCCTTTGCGGCCCAAAAGGCCCCGCGGCCGCGTGAGCAGCACGATGACGGCAACAAGGTAGATGATGATCTGGTCGATGCCGGGGACGATCTCTTTCACAGCACTCAGCGAAGCAAAGGACTGGAGGATCCCTAAAAGGAAGCCAGCCGCCACCGCGCCGGGAAGCGAGCCCATCCCCCCCACAACAACTACCACAAAGGAAAGAACCAAAAAGTCCATCCCAATGTGATAGTTGGGCGGCAAGATGGGTGTGTAGAGAACACCAGCAAGACCTGCCACCACTGCGGCAATCCCGAAGACAACAGTAAAGCGCCGCTCAATATTGATGCCGAGGAGCTGGACGGTGTCTCGGTCGGCCATCCCTGCGCGCACGACCATGCCGTACGTGGTCAAGTTGAGGAAGGCGAACACACTGCTAATGATCACGATGGACGAGAAGAGATAAACGAGCCGCCACCAGGGGTAGGTCACCACCCCCTCAAGGCCGAGCCAGGCGCCGATATCGGCCGACCCCTTGGCAAAGTCAGGCTCTTCCACGGGGATCGGGTTGGCGCCAAAGCCTGCCTTCACCAACTCGGCCAGCACAATCGCAAGGCCGAAGGTGACGAGGATCTGCTCAGCATGGGGCCGCTTATAGAAGAAGCGGATAAGCCCGCGCTCAAACGCAAAGCCGATAACCAGCATCACAGGGATCGTCATCAGCACCGATAGGGGGACGGCCCAGTCGATGAGTGTGGCCCCCGTCTCACCAAACCAGGAGATGAGGTAGGGCTCATCTTTGTAGGCCTCGAAGAAGGTGATCGATTCATCGCGGACCTTCTTCGAAACGGTGAGCAACTCTTGCATGCCCACGGCCACAAAAGCCCCCAGCATGAACAGGGCCCCGTGGGCGAAGTTCACCACACCGAGCGTGCCAAAGGTCAAGGTGAGGCCAAGGGCAATCAGCGCGTAGGCGCCGCCTTTGTCGAGACCGTTGAGGAGTTGTAAGAGCAGGGCGTCCAACGCCAGTACCCCCTTTTTCCGGTGGCGCGGGGCCGGCGGGGCGCGCCGCGATGTGGGCAACCGCCTTCACGAGGCGCCGGCGGTCGGCCCTCGCTTGGCGTCTTATTGTTCGCTCACCGCCCGCAAGCAGCGCGGCGGTGAGCAACAGGAGCGTTCACGGTATGGAGCACCCGGCGGCAGCGCGGCCGCCGGGCAAGAGGGGCGGTGCTTACGCGCAGCCGCCTTCCACGTCGTACGGGCCAAGCTCGCCCGCGAACTGAGGAATGTTCGGATCGTAGGTGACCTCGGCGCGGGGGACGATCTTGTGGATCTCCAGAAGGTCGAACTGGGAGGTAGGGTTCTCGTTGCCCTTCACCACCAACACATCTTTGAAGCACTGGTGATCGGCGCCGCGATAAAGTGTCGGGCCGTTGCCCATCCCGTCGAACTCGAAGTCTTCGAGCTGCTTGATGACTTCGGGCGGATAGAAGGTGCCAGCCGCTTCTACAGCATTCGCGTAAAGGAGGCAGTTCACATAGCAAGTGTGCGCGGCCTGTGAGGGCGGGAAGCCGTATTCTTGGCCGAACGACTTGACAAACGCTTGGCTGCCCGGATCAGACAGCGACCAGTTCCAGTTGGTGGTGCCGAAGATCCCCTTCACGTTCTCGCCAGCACCCTGTGCCATCAGGCGAGAGTAAAGCGGCACCACCACTTGCATGTCTTTCCCGTTCACCACCTTTTCGCGCAGGCCAAACTGCACGGCTTGGGTGAGCGAGTTCACCATGTCATTGCCATAGTGGTTGAGGACCAGAACGTCCGCGCCAGAGTTCAGCACAGGCGTGATGTATTGGGAGAAGTCGCCAGCGCCGAGCGGGGTTTTCACAGCGTCTGCGGTTTCCCAGCCGAGCTGCTCTGTGGCGTCTTTGATGGACTGCTCTTGCGTCCAACCCCAGTTGTAGTCGGCCGTCAGGTGGTAGGCGCGGCGGTCCGTTCCCAAGAACTCGGCGAGCACCGGGCCAAGGGCAAGACCAGATTGATAAGCATTGAAGAAGTGGCGGAAGCCGTAGCGGCGGCGGTCTTTACCGGTGGTGTCGTTGGCGTGGGTAAGGCCGCACATGAACACAACGCCGATTTCTTGGGCGAGCGACTGCTGGGCAACCGCCACCGACGATGATGACCCGCCAGAGAACATGATCACGCCGTCTTTTTCAATCATCCGGCGGGCGGACGAGCGGGCCGCATCAGCCTTCGTTTGGGTGTCACCCGTGACATACTCGACCTTCTTGCCAAGGACGCCGTTCCCTTTGAGATTGTTGGGCTCCATGGTGTTGAGCATCCCGCCGTCCCCCTCACCGTTGAGGTGTTTGACGGCCAGCTCATAGGCGCGCAACTCGTCCTTGCCCTCTTCAGCGTAGGGGCCTGTCTGGGGCACATTAAAGCCGAAAACGGCGGTGCTGCCCTTCGGCGCGTTGCAAAAATGATCGTCGGCCCAAGCGTTTTTGACGAAGAATGTGGGCGCAGCGAGCGCCGTGCCGGCGAGTGCCGTCGTTCTCAAAAAGCCGCGACGAGACGGACGGGTGATTCGGTCCATATAAACCTCCCTGACGCGCGAAACTCATGATTCGGTTCCGCTTCTTGTCCTAGGAGTAATGGGACCCGGGGAAACGTCACAACCCGGCGCAATGTCCTTGTCAAACATTTGTAAAGTTCGTGCCATGGACGCCGGAAACGTGTAAACTTCATGACAAACATGACGAGCCGGCGCTGGGTGAAGGCGACTTTGCCCCGACAAGCCGGAGGGAGAAAACGGACCAATGGCAGCGGGGACCCGCGTTCCAATAGGGGATCGGATCCGCACGCACAGGCGGTCAGCTGGCCTCACACAAAGGGCGCTGGCTGAGGCTGTGGGCGTGTCACCCACCTATTTGAGCCTCATTGAAAGCAACAAGCGGCAGATTGGCGGACGGCTGCTCCATCAGATCGCCGGTGAGCTCGGCGTGGCGAGCGACACCTTCACCGCATTGAGCGATGACCGTTTGGCGGCCGAGTTGGATGAACTCTCCCATCGGTTTTCTGAGGACGTGCCGCAATCGGCCGCCGAACTGGTGGCCTTTTCGCCAGGCTGGGCCCGCATCCTCCTGGAGCTCTACGACCGCTCGCGCAATGCCGAAGCCCAAAGCGACCACTTGGCCGACCGCTTTGCGCGCGACCCCCGCCTCATCTCCTACGCCCACGACATTTTGAGCCGCATCACCTCCATCCGCTCAGTGGCGGAGATCTTGTGCGACTTTGAAGCCCTGAACGCTGACCATAGGCGGCGCTTTACCGAAACAGTCGCCTCAGAAAGCACCCGCCTTTCCCACGTTACCCGAGAGATGATTGAGGCGCTTCACGCCGCCACCACGGCCGATGCTGCAGGCGCTGCGGTGCGAGAGGTGGACGTTTTCCTGCAAGATCGCGGCTACTATTTCCCGGCCATCGAAGCAGCGGTGGAGAAATTGAGCCCGCCCGAAGGCGCCTCACCCAGTGCGCGTTTTCATGATGCCTTCCAGCGGGTCGCTGATCCTGCCGCGCGGGCCATCGCGCTGGAGCTGAGCGATCACGAATTTCGCACCCAAGGCGCGGCAGAGCGAGCAAGCGGCGCCTTGCAGCGCTATGCGGCTGGTGCGCTGTTAATGCCTTATGAGGAGTTTGCGGCCGAGGCCGCCTACGCCCGCTACGATCTTGATCAGCTGTGCGAGCGCTTCGGCGCCAGCTTTGAACAGGTGGCCCACCGCCTCACGTCGCTGCGCCGACCTGGCGCGGAGGGCCCACTCTTTGCGTTCTTGCGGGTGGACCCTGCCGGGACTGTGTCAAAGCGGCTCTCAACCCATGAGTTCAGATTTCCCTTATTCGGCTCTTGCCCGCTTTGGGTGGTGTTTGAAGCGTTTAATCAGCCTGGACGCACGCTCAGCCAGCTTGTGGATCTTGAAGGGAAGCGCTTCCTCTTTATTGCCCGGGCTATCGAGAAAGCCCCGCGCCGGCACGCCCAACCAGCCACGCGATTTGCTGTGATGCTGGCCACTGCGAGCGAGACCGCCGATGATATTGTCTACGGCGATGGCTTCCATGCCGCTCGAGACAGTCTGGTCACGGTTGCCGGCTATGAATGCCACTCGTGCACACAAGTGTCCTGCACTCAGCGTGCCCACGGGGGGCGGCGGGCTTCATGAGCGTTGCGCCCAACGGCCGGAAAATCCTCATTGTTGAGGATGAACCGCACATTGCCGAAGCCATCTCGTTCTTGTGCGAGCGCGACGGGATTGACGCCGATGTGGTTGATAATGGGGCTGCTGCGCTGGAGTGTGTCGGCAGATACGACCTTGTGGTCTTGGATATCATGCTGCCGGGCGCCACAGGGTTTGCCGTCGCCGAAGCTGCCCTTGCTGCCCCTCAACCTCCAAAGGTGTGCGTGTTGACAGCCAAAGGACAGCCTGGCGACAGGGCCCGCATGTCGCGCATTGGTGTGAATGCGTTCATCACCAAGCCCTTTTCCAACAGGGACTTGATGGCCACCATCCACCAACTCCTCACCCCAACGTGATAAACGAGCCACCGCCCACCACGGTGGCGGGCGAGCCGGCCTCGCCGCAACCGCGTACCACGCCCCTCCCGCGGCGCGCCCGCGCGAGCAGACGCCACGTGAGGGCCGTTTTGTCCACCGCAGGCCCCATAGTCTTCCTGCCACCGACGCTGGCCGTGGCCGATCGCGATGTGACGCTGTTCGGCATTCCGGCACTCGCCGTCTATATTTTCTCCGCTTGGCTCATCGGGATCATCTTGATTGCCTTTGCCTCGCGCGGTGAGCCGGCCGACTGATGCTGTCAGCGCCGCTCGTTCTCACCATTGGCGCCGGCTATTTGGGGCTTTTGTTCGTCATCGCCTTTGTGGTGGACCGGCTTGCCGCAACCGGGCGCGCATCAAGCCTCCTTTCAGGGCCCGTCTACACCCTTTCCCTGGCGGTCTACTGCACGTCATGGACGTTTTTTGGCGCTGTCGGCACCGCGGTCCGGTCAGGGCTTGAGTTTTTGACCATCTATATCGGCCCAACGCTGGTGTTAATGGCCTGGTGGCTTCTCTTGCGCAAATTGGCCCGCATTGCCAAAGCGCGGCGCGTCACCTCCATCGCCGATTTTATCTCCTCCCGCTACGGCAAGAGCCGGACGGTGGCGATACTCGTCACCCTCATCGCGATTGCGTCCATCACCCCTTACATCGCGCTCCAGCTTTTGGCGGTGAGCCGCTCCTACGGCGCGTTGGTGGGGGTCGGTGCTGAAGGGACCGACACGGCCTTTTGGACAGCGGTGACGATGGCCTTCTTTGTCATCATGTTCGGCACGCGCCGGCTGAGCGCGGACGAAAGCCAGCCTGGTATTGTGGCCGCCATTGCGTTTGAATCGGTGGTGAAGCTTGCCGCTCTCCTTGCTATCGGTCTTTTTGCGGTGGCAGTCCTCCAACTCGGTGCCCAGCCAGGTGCTGCGGTGGAAAGTGTCGATGCAGCGCTCGCCAAAGTGGGGGCGTTGGCGCGCGATGATGGGGCGCGCTGGATTGTCCTCACCACCTTGTCAGCAGCAGCGATGATTTGCCTGCCGCGTCAGTTCCAAGTGGCTGTGCTCGAAAACCGGGACGAACGGCACATCGCCCTCGCATCCTGGCTTTTCCCGCTCTACCTTTTCCTCATCGCCATTGCGGTCCTGCCCATTGCGGCCGCAGGTCTCACCCGGCTGCCTGCTGGCGCCGAACCTGATCTTTTTGTGCTCACCGTGCCTTTAAGTGAAGGGGCGCACAGCCTGGCGCTCATTGCCTTTATCGGCGGTCTCTCGGCGGCCACCTCCATGGTGATTGTCGCCTCGCTCGCCCTTGCGGTGATGATTTCCAATCACCTCATCGCCCCCCTTCTCCTCAGCCGCAGCGATACGGCAGGGACTGGGCTGAAAGGATCTGTCCTCTTCACGCGGCGCATTGCGATCGCCCTCGTTCTCACCCTCGGATACCTCTATAGCCGGGTGAGCGACGGGGGCGCGGGCCTTGCCTCCATCGGGCTCATTGCGTTTGCAGGTGTTGCCCAGTTTGCGCCAGCTTTGCTGGGCGGGCTCTTCTGGCGCGATGCGGCGCGCGCCGGCGCCAAGGTGGGGCTGTTTGCCGGGGCGCTGCTGTGGCTTGCCACGCTCCTCCTGCCCAGCTTTGGGGTTGGTGTGGGGTTTTTGGAAGGGTTTCGCGCGGTTCTGTTACCGGCCCATCTTGCAAGCGGTCCTGATGCCATCGATCCATTGGTGTTTGGCACCGTCCTTTCGCTTTCGGTGAACACGGCGCTCTACGTGCTCGCCTCGCTGTTTGCTCCGCGCAGCGCAGTCGACCAGCTCCAAGCAACACTCTTTGTCGATGCGCTCCACCGCGGCGGACCCGAACCCACGCTGCGCCGCTCAGCGGACCGGAGAGACCTTTTCCGCCTCACCCAGCGGATCCTCGGACCCGTCGAAGCCCATCGCCTTTTCTTGGAAGACGGGGCGGCCGATGACGCCCCTGTCGATAGCGCCTTTGTCGCCAAGGTGGAACGTGAGATTGCGCTCGCAGTCGGCGCGGCCTCGGCCCACACTTTGGTGACCCAAGTGGCGAAGGGCGAACCTTTAAGCGTTGATGCGGCCATCGCGCTCCTGGCGGAAACGCGCGAAGCGATCCACGCCGCCGAGGGGCTTGGTGTGCGCTCCGTGGAGCTGGAGCGAACCGCAGAAGAGCTGCGCGCGGCCAACAACACGCTCACCGAACTCCTCACCGAAAAGGACGAATTTCTAAGCCGGGTCAGCCACGAAATGCGCACGCCCCTCACGGCAGTGCGCGCCTTTGCCGACCTTTTGAAAGATGCCGAACTCGATGCCCCGCGCGCACGCCGTTTCGTTGCCATCATCTCCAGCGAGGCGGAACGCCTCACCCGCCTTCTGGACGATATCTTGGACCTTTCCCGGCTTGAAGCCGGCCGGGCCCCCATCAACTTCGAGCGCCTTGATGCGGCAGCAGAGCTGACCGCAGCCGCCGCCGCCATGGAAGGATTTGCCGAACGCAGCGGCGTTTCCATTGATCTCAACACCCAGGCGGGGCTTTTCATCCGCGCTGACCGCGACCGGCTGAAACAGGTGCTGGTCAACCTTGTCTCCAACGCTGTGAAATATCATGGCAGCGCATCATCAATCAGGCTTCACGCCGCCGCTGAGGCCGGTGAAGCTGTGTTGCGGGTGGAAGATTTTGGCCCCGGTGTAAGCCCGGAGCTTCTGCCGCGCCTCTTCACCAAGTTCGCCGGCAGCGTGCACGGGCCGAACTCTGCGGGTGCGGGCCTTGGCCTTGCCATTGCCCGCGAGATTGTCCAGGGCCTTGGCGGCAATATCTCTTTGGAGCGCACCGGCCCTGATGGCTCGGTGTTTTGCGTGCGCTTACCCCTTCTGGCCGCCGATCCCGCGCAACGCTCAAAGCCATCCCTTGACGCTTGAGGCATTGATGCGGCACCGGCCGTTGGGCGTCCCGGGAAAGTCCCCGCGTTGCAAGCGGTCGGGGGGACGCTCAGCACAACGCCAAGATAGCCTTGGCAATATCATCGCCAGGACGGCAAAGCTTGTCGGGTCCCAGCGCCTCCATGGGCACATCAGAATAGCCGTAGCTGAGGCCGACGAGGGGCACCTTTGCTGCGCGCGCTGTCTCAAAGTCGATCCGGCTGTCACCCACAAACACCGCGCCCTGAGGCGTGCCGCCGGCAAGTGCGATCGTGCGCAGCAAATGCTCAGGGTCAGGCTTTGAAACGCCGAACGTGTCGCCACCCGAAAGCGCCACAAACCGGCCCAACAGCCCCAACTCGTCGAGAAGCTGCCGGGCGAGGCGCTCGCGCTTGTTGGTGCAGACGGCCATCGGAACTGCGGCAGTGTCGAGGGCGTCGAGGGCGTCGACAATTTCGGGGAAGGGGCGGCTCAGTTTTGTAAGGCGGCTGGAGTAGTGGGTGAGGAATGCGTCGAGGACGGCCTGCATGTCGAGCGCGTCTGGATCGGTTCCATTGTGGGCAAGAGCTTGCGAGATCATCGCCTTGGCGCCCATTCCAATAAAGTCTTGCAAAACGGGTGGCGGCACCGGGTCAATGCCCTGCGCGCTCAACACCACATTGACGCTGTCGGCAAGGTCCGGGGCGGTGTCAACCAGTGTGCCATCAAGGTCGAAGACGGCCAAGCGATCGGGCATGGTGGGAGTCCTTCATGGGGAAGAGCATAGCGCGGTGCAGGTCTGAGCGGGCAAACGCTGGGGGCACCAGGCGGCCTATCACGGTCAAGCACCTTTTTGCGAGGTGCCCGCCGCGAAGACGCCTCGTTGTGTGTTGGCTTCATGCCAGCCCTTGCCTTGGATGACGCGACTTGCTTCAACCCCAGGCAACTCGTTTGTTGTGCCGAAGGACCCCACCCATGCGCGTTCTTGCTCTCATCGCCGTCTTTGCCATGCAGCTGGTGATTGTCGCACCTGCAAGCGCACAGAACACCCAGACTGCTGCGCCGGCGGAAGAAAACTTCACCGATTCGCACCTCAAAGCCGCGCAAACCGTCATCACCCTTGTGGGGGGCGACGTGACCTTTGATGACATTTTGCCCCGGGTTGCGGCCAATACCCGGCTGGTCTTCACCCGCACCAACCCCTCGCTCACCCGGGAAATCGAAGATTCGGTGAACGATGCGGCGCTCTCCATGGTCCGCCGCCGGCTTGATCTTTCTCGCACGCTGCAACTGGTCTGGGCGCGCCGCTTTACAGAAGAGGAACTCAACGAGCTTGCCGTGTTTTTCAATGGCCCCCTTGGCAGCAAATATGTGGAGCTGTTTCCCATCATCAGCGCCCTCTCGCTGGGTGCGGCCAAGCAATGGGAGCAGGTGCTCTCAGCCGACATGGTCACAGAGACCCGTGTCCGGCTACGGGAAAAAGGTCACTCGCTCTAGGCGATTCGCCGGCGCCACAGCGCCCGCTTAGCCCTTAGGGCTCCGTCACGTTCGGAGCCCGTCCTCTCATAAAGGAGAACCCATGCCCGACTTTGACTACGACCTTTTCGTCATCGGTGCGGGTTCAGGTGGCGTTCGCGCGGCGCGCATCGCCGCGTCCTACGGCGCCAAAGTGGCGGTGGCAGAGGAACACCGTGTGGGCGGCACCTGCGTGATCCGCGGCTGTGTCCCCAAAAAGCTCATGGTCTACGCCTCCCAATTCTCCGACCATTTTAAAGATTCAGTTGGGTTTGGATGGTCGCCCACCACGCCCACCTTCGATTGGGCGACGCTCATCGGCAACAAAGACAAAGAGATCGACCGGCTGAACGCGGCGTATATCCGCAATCTTGAGCGTTCTGGCGCCGAACTTGTTATGGGTCGCGCGACCGTCACCGGCCCCCATGAGGTGAGGCTCAGTGAGGGCGGGCGCACCGTCACCGCGCGGGTCATTTTGGTGGCAACTGGCGGCCGGCCGTGGCTCGACAGGGCGCTGCCGGGCATTGAGCATGTCATCACCTCCAACGAAGTGTTCTATCTCCAAGGCCAGCCCAAACGCATCGCCATTGCGGGCGGCGGCTACATCGCGGTTGAATTTGCCGGCATCTTTAACGGTCTTGGCACCGACACCACGCTCATCTACCGGGGCGATGAGATCCTGCGTGGGTTCGACAATGAGGTCCGGAAAACCGTGCGGGAGGCGATGGAGGCCCGCGGCGTCAAATTCATCTTCAACGACATCTTCACCAGTGTCTCGCGCCAGGCGAACGGTCTGAGCGCCCAGCTTAAAAATGGCGGGACACTGGAGGTCGACGAGATCTTGTTCGCCACAGGCCGTGTGCCGGCGACTGATGATCTGGGTCTTGAGAATGCGGGCGTTGAACTCAATGCCCGGGGAGCGGTAATCGTCGACCATGAAAGCCGCTCATCGGTCCCCTCCATCTACGCGGTGGGCGATGTGACGGACAGGGTGAACCTCACCCCGGTGGCGATCCGGGAGGGGCATGCCTTTGCCGATACGGTGTTTGGCGGCAAGCCCGTTCATGTGGATCACACCTGTATCCCCACAGCGGTCTTTTCTCAGCCTGAGGTGGGAACGGTGGGCCTCACCGAGGAGGAGGCGCACGCGGTCTATCATGGGGTGGATGTCTACGCGCAGAGCTTCCGCCCCATGCTCAATACGCTCGCTGGGCGCGATGAGAGAATGCTCATGAAGCTCCTGGTGGACGCCGCCACCGATCGCATTCTGGGCTGCCATGTGGTGGGCCATGGCGCGGGAGAGCTTGCCCAGACCTTAGGCATTGCCATCAAAATGGGCGCTAAGAAGGCCGACTTTGATGCCACCGTTGCCGTCCACCCCACGGCGGCTGAAGAGCTTGTGACCATGCGCTCACCCACCCGGCAGCTGCGCCGGGAAGCGGCATGAGTGTTCGCGTTTTTGCGTACGGCTCGCTGGTCAACCGAGGCACGCTTCCCGGCGTAAGCCACGTTGAGCAGGGCGTCGCGATGGGCTTTTCTCGGGCTTGGCGTGCCGCAAGCCGCACCCAGACCGGCGGCCGCTGCTCTCTTTCTGTGGTGGCGCAGGCCGGTGAGAGCATCGAGGGCCTCATCCTCACCTTCGACGATGATGTCTTCCCCGCCATTGCCGAGCGGGAGCGCAACTACGATGCGCTGCGCCTTCACGACCAGGACGATGTCATCATCTTCCGCGCCAAAGCCGCTGCCGACAGGTTTGGCGACCATGAACACCCCATCCTTTTGAGCTACGTGGACACCACACTCCAAGGGTATGTGCGCGAATTTGGCATCGAAGGGGCGCGGCGCTTTATGGCGAGCACCCTTGGGTGGCATGTGCCCATCGTGGATGACCGCCACGCCCCCATCTACCCCCGCGCCCAAGCGCTTTCGGCATCTGAAGAAGCGCTCGTCGATGAATGTTTGACAATGGTTGACGCCGTCCTCACCCCGGTGAGACAAGGCGGGTGAACACGTACCGCGCGCGGCCCATCGGCCCCGCGTGAGAAGATGATGTTAACAACGCCTTAGTGCGCCCCGCGCATGATGGCGTGTGTGATCGATACGGGTGGTGAGTGCGATGACAGGATCGAATTGGACACCGTCGAGCTGGCGTGACCGGCCGGCGCTGCAGATGCCGGAATACCCCGATCAACAGGCTGTCGAGGAGATTGAGGGACGGCTCGCCTCTTATCCTCCGCTTGTTTTTGCCGGTGAAGCGCGTGCGCTCAAAGCTGAATTGGCGGATGCGGCGGCCGGCAAAGGCTTTGTCCTCCAAGGGGGTGACTGCGCGGAAGCCTTCGCCGAGCACCATCCCGACACCATTCGCGACTTTTTCCGCGTCTTTTTGCAAATGTCGGTGGTGCTGACCTATGCGGCCGCATCGCCCATCACCAAGGTGGGCCGCATTGCGGGCCAGTTCGCCAAGCCCCGCTCGTCCGATACCGAAACGCGGGGCGACCTATCGCTGCCCTCCTACCGGGGCGACGTTGTGAACGACATGGCCTTCACGGCCGAGGCACGGGTCCCGGACCCTGCGCGCATGGAGATGGCCTACCGGCAATCGGCCGCAACGCTCAACCTTTTGCGTGCGTTCGCGCAGGGCGGCTTTGCCAACCTTGATAATGTGCACGAGTGGATGCTGGGCTTTGTGGAAGATTCCCCCCAGGGCCACCGATACCGCACGATCGCGGACAGGATCTCCGAATCGCTGGCATTCATGCGCGCCTGCGGGGTGGAGGTGGGCAATACGCCAAAACTCCAATCCACCGACCTTTACACAAGCCATGAAGCGCTCCTGCTCGGCTACGAAGAAGCGTTCACGCGGGTCGATTCCCTCACCGGCGATTACTACTGCACATCCGGACACATGGTCTGGATCGGCGACCGGACACGCCAGCCCGACCATGCCCATGTGGAATGGGCCCGCGGGATCAAAAACCCCATTGGTATGAAGTGCGGCCCGTCGTTAACACCTGACGGTCTTTTAGAACTCATCGACATTTTGAACCCTGCCAATGAACCTGGCCGGCTGACGCTCATCTGCCGCTTCGGCGCCGACAAGGTGATCGACCATCTGCCAAGCCTCATCCGCGCGGTGGAGCGTGAGGGCAAGTCCGTGGTCTGGTCCTGCGATCCGATGCACGGCAACACCGTGTCCGTGTCCGGCTACAAGACCCGCCCGTTCGACCGCATTTTGAAAGAGGTGCAGTCGTTCTTTGCCGTCCACCGGTCGGAGGGCACCCACGCGGGTGGTATCCATGTGGAGATGACGGGCAAGAACGTCACTGAGTGCACAGGTGGTGCGCGGGCGGTAACGGCCGACACACTGTCCGATCGCTATCACACCCAGTGCGACCCGCGCCTCAATGCTGAGCAAGCCATCGAGCTTGCCTTCTTGGTGGCGGAAAACCTCCAGGCGGAAAAACGCGACAAGCAGCCCCGCGTCGCCGCCTAGCACACCCACAAAATCAGCGGGCAAGGCCGTACGCCTTGCCCCAAACACTCACGAAGCGATCTGCAAGATCTCAATGCAGATTGCATCGTCGTCATGGGGCATGTGGCTGTTTTGGTGGGAGTATCGCCTCTACGCACCACCGTGACGCGCGCGCCATACCACTGCGCTTGTGCAATCAAGAACGCCGATCCACCCATGCGTGCATCGGCTCCGAAGCCAAACGCAGCGTGACCGTCAGGGACCGCCGCAAACGCATCGGCCAACCTTGGTACGGCGATCGGCATATGCGTGTTCAAAGCCGGCAACCGACACGAGCGGCGGCAGCCCGTCCAGATTTGCTGGAGCGTGCCACTCTGCAAAGATGCCGCTGACTTTGGTGTTCACAGAAGCGGCGCGGATATTCTAGACAAGGGCTCCGCCAACGCGTTGACGAGGGCCCCATGGGCGCGCGCTTCACCATTTCCATTGAGCAACGCAATCCCATTATGGGTGACCTTGCGGGCAACCGGCGCATGGCTGAAGAGGCCGTGCGCGCCGCAGGTGATGTGGACCTTGTGGCGTTCACCGAACTCTTCATCAGTGGCTATCCGCCGGAAGATCTCGTCCTGAAACCAGCGTTCACCCGGCAAGCGATGGACGAGGTGAAGGCCCTTGCCGCACTGAGCAAAGACGGCCCTGCCATAGCCGTCGGCACGCCGTGGTGGGACGACGGTAAGCTTACCAACGCCTACGCCATTTTGATGAACGGTGAGGTGGCAGCGCTGCGCCATAAGGTGCACCTGCCCAACTACGATGTGTTCGATGAAAAGCGCGTCTTCGACCAAGGTCCGATGCCCGGACCGGTGGATATTGGCGGCGTCAGAATAGGTTTCCCGGTCTGCGAGGACATTTGGCTCGAAGACGTGTGCGAATGCCTCACGGAAACAGGCGCAGAGATCTTGGTGGTGCCCAACGGCTCACCCTATTCACGCATCAAACCCGATCAGCGCATGCAGGTGGCCGTGGCACGGGTGGTGGAGAACGAACTCCCCCTTGTCTACGTGAACCAAGTGGGCGGGCAGGATGAGCTGGTGTTTGACGGCGCATCCTTTGTCCTTGCCGCCGATCGGCGTCTCACCGCGCGGCTGCCCTCCTTTAAGGTGGCACAGGATGTGGTGACGCTCACCCGCACAGATGATGGTTTCGTACCCGAGCAAAGCAAAGTCGCGGCAGACCTTTCAGCGGACGAAGCGGACTACACCGCCGCCATGCTGGGGTTACGGGACTATGTGGGCAAAAACCGCTTCCCCGGCGTGGTCATTGGCCTTTCGGGCGGGATCGATTCGGCGATCTGCGCGGCCCTTGCGGTGGATGCGCTGGGGGCTGACAAGGTCCACTGCGTCATGCTGCCTTACCGCTACACCTCAAACGAAAGCCTGTCGGATGCGGCTGATGTGGCTGAGCGGCTCGGCGTGCGGTACGACACGGTGTCGATCGCGCCGGCGGTCGACGGCTTTGCCGACCAGCTCACTGCGCTCTTCAACGGCCATCCTGCTGATGTGACGGAAGAGAATGTCCAAAGCCGTGTGCGCGGCACAACGCTGATGGCCATTTCCAACAAGTTCGGCGGGATGGTGGTCACCACCGGCAATAAGTCAGAGGTATCCGTGGGTTATGCGACGCTCTACGGCGACATGAACGGCGGCTACAACCCCATCAAGGACCTTTATAAGACCGAAGTCTTCAGGCTCTGCCGCTGGCGCAATGGCGCAAAGCCCGTCGGAGCGTTGGGGCCTGGCGGCGTGGTGATCCCTGATCGGATCATCACCAAGCCACCCACAGCCGAACTCAGAGACAATCAGACCGATCAAGATTCGCTTCCTCCCTACGACACACTCGACGCCATTTTGCGCCGGCTCATCGAAGATGAGGCGAGTGTGAACGAGGTGGTCGCCGAAGGGTTTGATGAGCCCACCGTCAAGCGGGTGGAGCACCTCCTGCACATTGCCGAATACAAACGCCGACAGGCGGCACCGGGCGTAAAGATCTCCGTCAAAAACTTCGGCCGCGACCGCCGTTACCCCATCACCAACCGATATCGAGATGCCTGAGACAGTTCGCTTTGCGCCGTCACCCACGGGTGAACTTCACATCGGCAACATCCGCACCGCGCTTTACAATAGCTTCCTGGCCATGCGCACCGGCGGCAGCTTCGTCCTGCGCTATGACGACACCGACGTTGAGCGCTCCCGCGAAGCCTTCGCCAACCAGATTGCGGCCGACCTTGATTGGCTGGGGATCACCATTGACCGGGTGGAGCGCCAATCAGCGCGGCTGGCGGCGTACGATGAGGTCGCCCAGAAGCTTCGGGGGGAGGGTCTTCTCTACCCCTGCTACGAGACACCCGAAGAGCTCGACCGGAAGCGAAGCCGCCAACGGGCGCGCGGCCTGCCGCCAGTTTATGATCGGGCAGGGCTTGCTCTCAGCGAAGAGGACCGCGCGCGGCTCGAAACGGAGGGGCGCCGCCCCCATTGGCGGTTCAAGCTTCCCGGAGGCGCCCGAGCGTTCGACGACCTGTGTCGCGGTCCCCAAACGGTCAACCTTGGCGCAGTCTCTGATCCGATCCTCGTGCGCGAAGACGGCAGCTACCTCTACACGCTCCCCTCAGTGGTGGACGACATGGCGTTTGGGGTGACAACTGTGGTGCGCGGCGAAGACCACGTCACCAACACAGGCGTGCAGATCGCCCTTTTTGAGGCGTTGGGGGCGGAGCCGCCGGTTTTCGCCCACCATAATCTCCTCACCCGCAGTGACGGCGAGCCCCTTTCCAAGCGGGACAATCCCCTGTCCATCCGCGCCCTTGCGGCGGAGGGGTATGAGCCCATGGCCATCGCCTCGCTGGCCACTCTTGTGGGCACCTCTCACCCGGTGGCGCCCTTGGCTGACCTTTCAGCCCTTGCTGCCACCGTTGCGCTCTCTGATGTGTCGCGCGGTCCGGCAATGTTTGATCCGGCCGAACTCACCCGGCTCAATGCCGCCCTTGTCCATGATCTCCCCGTGAGCGCGGTGGCTGCGCTGCTGCCCCAAGGGCTCTCCGACCCGGAGCGGTTTTGGGACACCATCAAAGGCAACCTCACCTTTCGGCGGGAGGCGCAAAGCTGGGCTGAACGATTGATGGCCTCGCCATCCGCGTTGCGTGAGCTTGCGGGCGAGGGGGCATGGAGCGCTGATGATCGCGCCTTTCTCGGCGGCGCTGCTGACGTCTTGGAAGCGCTCAGCTGGGGCGAGGATGCTTTTTCGCGTTGGACGGGGGCGGTGAAATCGTCCAGCGGGCGCAAGGGCAAGGCCCTTTTCATGCCACTGCGCCGTGCGCTCACCGGATCAGAAAGCGGTCCCGAGTTGGGGCCGTGGCTCCAAGTCCTTGGCCGGGACGCCGCCGTTGAGCGCCTTCGCGCCATCGCAAGCGGATAAAGGGCGCGCTCGCCGTCAGTCGGCTTTGATGCTTGACGGCCTAAGCCAAGACGAGCTGACCGGACTCCGTGGCCCGGCCAGATCGTCAGGGTTAGCCGCCCGTGGCGCCGTTGGTCACCACAATCGCCGACGTTTGCTGTTCAACATCGGCGGGTGCGGGAGTGGTCTCGTCAACAAGCGCCTGTTGGTCCTCGCCCGCGGTTGTCGCGGGCAGTTGTGCCAGAGGCTCAACGGTGATGGAGGTGGTGTTGGCAGGCAGGGCTCGGCGCGGGCGCTCTACTTGGCGGCGCCTTTCTTGGGAGCCTGCAAAGTCAGCCACCGCCTCTGAGAAGAACTGCGGTCCCACCGGGCGTGCTTTTGATGACGCCTGATCGAACGGCACGGCTGCAGCGCTCGCCATGAGGTCTGAGGGGAGGGGCGTTCCTTGGCCGTTTTCACCTTCACCCAGGCGCGCCTGATCTTTGGCTGCGGCCGGACCTGTGGTGTGGAGCGGCGTCCCGTCATGGGTGGTGCGCGACACTTGCAGGGCCTCTCCCGTGCCGTCGTAGACAGCGCGATAAGGCTGCCAGCCAGCGTTTTGCGGTTTTGTGCGCGGTTTGAAGGTGCCTTGGGGGGCAGCTGAGGCCACAGCCGTCCCTTCAGCGTTGGGCTCATCCTTCACGATTCGCGTGCCGTTTGCGCAGCCGCAGCTTGGAGAGAGCGCTTTGCGATACTTAAACGCCGTCGGCAAGTTCACGTAGGGCTCACCCGTCATGGTGGAGCGCATTTGCTCCACGGGGCCATCTTTGGAGTGAACATAAAGCGACACGTCCGCGCCTGGGCAACGGCCCACGCACATCGCGAGCTCATCATAATAGTTGTCGGAGTGGGAGGAGTTGTTGATGGGGAAGTAGAACCCATCGCACAGCCTCACGCACATTGTCCGCGCGCCACCCACCCGCGAGCGGCCCTTTCTGTAGCCGGCCGAGCGCGTGGCGAGGCTGCCGAACCGGGTCGTGCCCCCCGCGTAGCTCTTGGTGTCCAGTGAGACACGCTCGACATTCTTGCTGCGCCGGCTCCGGCTGTCCTCAGCCACGTCATATTCGCGGCGGTCTTGCCGGCCGAAGAGACGGCTGAAAATGTTGCCCCCGCGGTTGCCCTTATCAGCCCGGCGCGGACCGGAGCGCTTGAACCAACGGGCCTGACGCTGTTTGGCCGCTGGGTCGCAGTGGGTGGCAAGCTGCTGGCGAATGCGGCGCACGCGCGCTTTGTTCACAACGCGCGTTTTGGCGTGCTTCAGCTGTTTGTTGATGCTGGCACATGCCCTTGCCTTGCTGCCGCCACCCCGGCGATTGCAGCCATAGGACTTCGCTTTACGGTTCAGTGAGGCAATAACCGCCTGGTTGGGTTTGCCGGCTTGAGCGGAGGAAAGCTGGCTTCTCAGCTGCCCACACGACTGAGCGGCTGCGCCTGCGGAAAATAAAACCAAGAAAATAAGAGCGATAACGGCTCGCATGAAGAAACGCTCCAGCATCCAATTGACCAACACCGCCTTCAGACAGCTACGGTCGCCGATCATGAAGATCAATGCCGCTGATGCCCTAAAGCCACACCAGCGTTAACGCCCTCGGCCTGGGCGACGGTGTTGTCGCCGCGACCTTTGCGTGTGTTCACGCTTGTTGCGCGAGGTTGGAGCAACCCTCGGCACCCGGCAGGCGAGCCGTTGAGCAGTGCGTTGTCGAACAGACGGCACAAGATTGAGGCGGCGCGCGGCGTTGTGTTTGGGAGTTGGGGGTCCGCTGAGGGCATTTCGACGAGGTGGCATCGATTGAGAGGACGGTCGTTTGGATGGCAAAACCGCGGGCACCTTTGCCGAGGGAACGGGCAGGCAGCCGCTTTCTTCAGCCTTAGCGCGAAAATTTCGCGTTTTTGTTCGTCACTTCCGCCTATTTTCTGAACGGTTTGTAACACGAGTTGAATGCGGCGCTGGGTTGGCGAGCGGCCGAGGGAGCGCGACGCGGCATTCATGTGGTGTGGCATCTTTTCGGGCAAAACCTTTTCCATCGCCATGGCCTTTACCCGCTGGCCATGCTTTTTGACTTTGAGTTGTTGGGAGATGTGAGTTGTTAGTGAAGGAGCCGCACAAAGTGCTTTTGCGCAGTCTCATGGTTGGCGTTGCTTGCGCAACGTTCAGCGTGCCCGCCTTTGGCGCCACAGTTATCATCGGCTTGCCCGATTGGCCGTCTGCCCAGGTCACGGCCCATATCATCGCCGAAGTGATCGAAGAAAAACTAGGCGAAGATGCCCGCCTGATGCCGGTGGAAACCACCCAGATCATTGGCGCCATCGACAGGGGTGAAGTGGATGTCCACCCCGAAGTCTGGCTGCCCAACTCCGAAGC
>JBCDLN010000037.1:0-19341 GCA_038745295.1 Pseudomonadota bacterium
ATCCTGGCCGCCTCGTTTTGCCCCACAGATGGCCATGCTGACCCGCACGCCACGGTCTCGGCAGCATTGGGCGCAGCGATGCATCTGGGCGCCAAGCTGCGCCCCGGTGTGGGCGTGGAATCGCTCAAGGTGGCCGGCAATAAAGTGGTCGAAGTGGTGACCAACGAGGGGCGGCTGGCGGCAGGCGCCGTCATTATCGCAGCAGGGGTGGAGACGGCGGCGCTGGTGCGGCCGTTGGGGGCCAAACTTCCCCTCACCATCCCCATCGTGACAGTGGTGCGCACTGCGCCCTTGCCCCCCTGCCTCAACCCGGTGATTGGCGTTGCCAATGCCGACCTGGCCGTTCGGCAGGAGGTGAACGGGCGGCTGCGCCTGACAAGCGGTGCCGAGCCGTTCCAAAACAGCTTAGAGGAAGTGAACGGGCGTCCCGTGGCGCGGCCCAGCGCCGTGTCGCTCAGGCAGACGCTGGAGCGGGTGGAGGCGATCCTGCCTGTTCTGCGTGAGGCTGAGATTGACGCCGTCTGGGGCGGCCTCTTGGATCTCACACCCGATGCGCTGCCCGTCATCGATCACATAAAAGGGCTTGAAAACGCGGTGGTTGCGGCAGGCTTTTCAGGCCACGGGTTTGGGATCGGCCCGATCACGGGGGCGCTTGCGGCCGACCTTTGCCTCAATCGCACGCCGCAGATGGATATCAGCGCCTTTACCTTCGCCCGCTTCAATAGCGCGTCAACGGCAGAGCCTGCTGCGCTCACCCTCCACGGATGAGCGCTCCGGCCGATATTGCCATAGTCGGCGGCGGGCTTGTGGGGCTATCGCTGGCCACAGGGTTTGTGCGCCGGGGCGCGCGGGTTGTCATCCTTGATCCTGATGAAGACGACCTTCATGCGTCCGCGGGCAACTTCGGCCTTGTGTGGGTGCAGGGCAAAGGGATGGGCGCGCCGGCGTACAGCACCCTCACCCGCCGTTCTGCTCAGGGGTGGGACGCGTTTGCGCAAAACCTTGAGGAGGAAAGCGGGCTCAAACCCGCCTATCGCCGTTCGGGCGGCCTCAAGATTGCCCTCAACGAGGATGAGCTGGACGCCCAGCGGACCGCCCTACAGCGCATGCACAACCAAGACAGCGCCGCTGGCGTGCGCCTCATCGACCGCAATGCGCTTCGCGAACTGGTGCCCGCCGTCGGCCCCGAAGCGGTGGGCGCCACCTTTTGCGAGCACGATGGCCATGCCGACCCACTCACCACCCATGCCGCGCTGCGCACGGTCCTGATGAAATCTCAGAATGTGACTGTGCGCCGGGCCCGGGCCCATGGCGTGCGCGCAGTGCGCGGCGGCTTTGAGATTGATGATGATTTGGGCACGGTGGCCGCCGGCCGCGTCGTCTTGGCGGCTGGGCTTGGCAATGCTGAGCTTGGCCGCGCCCTTGGCCTTCACGCGCCGCTGAGGCCCCAGCGGGGGCAAATACTGGTGACCGCCCGGATGCCGCATTTTCTGGAGATGGCCTGCCACACCGTGCGCCAGACAGAAGCTGGCAGTGTGATGATTGGCGATTCCAAAGAGGATGTGGGGTTTGACCGCGGCGTCACCCAGCCTGTTGCGGCGGCTATGGCTGCCCGGGCGGTGAGGCTCTTTCCGGTTCTGCGCACCGCGCGGGTGGTGCGCCAATGGGGGGCGTTGCGGGTGATGTCGCCCGATGGTTTGCCCGTTTATGCCCAAGCGCCAGACCACCCGGGCGCCACGCTCATCTCCTGCCACAGCGGGGTGACGCTCGCTGCCGCCCATGCTGGCGAAGTGGCCGATGCCATCCTTGATGGCACCCTCTCGCGCGACTATGCCGCCTTCGCGCCGGACCGTTTTCAGGCCGCTGCATGAGTTTATTTCGCCGCGCCACACCCATAGGAGAGACGGTCAACATCGTTGTCGACGGCAACCCGGTCGCCGCCCAGGAGGGCGACACTGTGGCCACAGTCCTTCTCTGCGAAGGCCGGCTGGGGTTTGGCGCCAAGGAAGGCCCCCTTACGCCCTACTGCCTGATCGGGGTCTGTTTCGGCTGCCGCGTCACCATTGATGGGCGAGACGGCGAGCAGGCGTGTCTCATCCCTGTGCGCGAGGGGCTTCAGGTGGAAACGGAGGCAACGGGTGAGCGATCCTGACGTGGTGGTCATTGGGGCAGGCCCGTCGGGTCTGGCGGCAGCGTCTGTCACGGGTGCGGCCGGCCTCAAAACCCTTGTCCTTGATGACCAACCAGCACCTGGCGGCCAGGTTTGGCGGGCGGCAGAGGCGCGGCGCCAACGCGCCTTCCCGCCACCCCGGCTGGCCTATGAGATCTTGGAACCAGCCCGCGCCAACGCCACCATCGCCAACACATGCGACGTGATCGATCTGGCCGAAGGACCGTCGGTCACCGCCCTTCACCGCCGCACTGGCACTGTGCGCGAATACACACCCTCCGCCATCATCATCGCCACAGGTGCAATGGAGCGTCCGCTTCTCATCCCCGGTTGGACACTGCCCGGCGTGATGAGTGTTGGGGCGCTGCAAACGGCCATGAAACAGTCATCGCTTGTGCCGGCAACGCCTGTGGCGTTGGTGGGCCAGGGCCCCCTCCTTCTTTTGGTGGCGCGGGAACTTAGGAAGCTCGGCGGTGCAGTGGGCATCGTCATTTCATTGGGCGAGCGGCTCCCGGGGCGTGCAGCGCTGCGGCATCTGCCGCGGGCAGTCTTGTGCGACCCAGGGCTGATGGCCCAAGGGGCGGGCCTTGCAGCAGAGCTTGCGGCATCGGGCGTTGCGGTCGTGCGCAATCCTGATGGGCTCGCCATCGAAGGAAATCGCCAAGCAGAGCGGATCGTTGTCACCAAGAATGGCCGATCGGACGCTTACCCCGCCCAGCTCATTGCCCTCCATGACGGGGTCATCCCCAACACGCAGCTCACAAGATTGATGAACCTTGACCACACCTGGCGCGGTGAGGACGAGGCGTTCGCCCCCAGAATTGCCGCCGATGGCACCACGGAGCATGAGGGGATCTTTGTTGCCGGCGATGCCCAAGGCATCAACGGGGCGGCCCTTGCCGTTCACAGCGGGCGAACGGTTGGCGCGCATGTTGCCCAAACGCTTGGCCGCCCGGCGCCATCCAGCACGCCAGCGCGCCAAAAGGGTGCCCGCGCCTTCATCAGCGCGCTCTACCCGCCCACACCCGTCACGCGTTTTGCGGCAGATGACACCGTCTTGTGCCGGTGTGAGGGGGTGACCGTGGGCGCTGCCAGGCGCGCCATGAAAGCGGGCGCCACGGGGCCTAACAGGGTCAAAACGGCAACCCGGTGCGGCATGGGCCCCTGCCAGAGCCGGTTGTGCGGCAACGCCCTCACGCGGCTTCTTGCCCATGAACTGGGCCGGCCGCCCGATGAGATCGGCGCGCTTCGCATTCGCCCCCCGCTTAAGCCGATCCTCCTTGGCGATATTGCTGCGCCCCAACTGGCGGCTTCTTCGTGATGGCGCGCTATGACACGGCCGTGATCGGCGGCGGCATGGTGGGGCTCTGGAGCGCTCTCCTTTTAGCGCGCGCGGGACAGTCGGTGGTGGTGGTGGAGGCGCAGAGCGTGGGGCGCCATGCCTCCAGCGCCAGTGCAGGCGGGGTGCGCAGCCTCAACCGCCACCCTGCCGAGATTGCTCTGGCGCGCGCCGCACTCCCTCTGTGGAAGAGCGCTGCCAGCGACCTTGGCAACGACGTGGGCTTTCAGGAGACGGGCCAAATCCGCGTTGCCGAGGATGAAGCGGCCCTCGTGCGCCTTGAACAACGCGTTGAGATGGTGAAGGCCCTCGGCTTCACCCACGAGCACCTCGTCGGCACCAACACACTTTTTGCCAAGGAACCGCATCTGGCACGCCACTGCCTGGGTGCGCTGGTGGTGGAGGATGACGGGTTTGCCGACCCGCTGAAGACCATTCATGCCCTCCACCATGCAGCGCGCACGGCTGGTGTCACCATCATGGAAAATACCAAGGTGACTGGCCTTGTTGGGGGCGCGCCGCTCATCATTCATGCCGGCGATGAGATTGCTGCTGATACCGTCATCAATGCAGCGGGCGCTTGGGGCGCGCAGGTGGCCGCCCTTGCTGGTGAGAATGTCAACCTCACCCCGACCGCGCTGCAAATGCTCGTCACGGCTCCTATGGCGCCCTTTGTGAGCGCGGTGATGGGCACAGAGGGCCGCAAACTCTCCCTCAAACAATCCTCAGCGGGGCACGTCATCATCGGTGGTGGGTTCACCGGCACCATCGATGGCGAGGGCCTCAGCGCGCGCCCACAGCATGCCGCCATCGCTCAGAATGCTGCCAACGCGGCAAACCTCTTCCCACACCTGAAAGAGCACCGCATTGTTCGCTCCTGGTGCGGGATTGAGGGGATGACGCCCGATGGCCTGCCCATCGTGTCCCCCAGCCGAACGATGCCCGGCCTTATCCATGCCTTCGGCTTTTGCGGACATGGCTTTGCTCTTGCACCGGTCACCGCACAG
The DNA here is from genome assembly GCA_038745295.1 of Pseudomonadota bacterium. Taxonomy (GTDB): domain Bacteria; phylum Pseudomonadota; class Alphaproteobacteria; order Rhizobiales; family Amorphaceae; genus Acuticoccus. Next base: position 4,517 of record JBCDLN010000037.1, read on the forward strand.
CTTGTCCAATCCCTTGCGGCAGGCAACACTCCCCATTGGCCGCTCGAGCCTTTTAATGTGGCGCGGTTTGAGGCGGCAGCGGAAGGACGGATTGATGCTTGAGACGGCGGGACGGGCCGTGATGGTTTCCGGCGCAAGCCGAGGGATCGGCCTGGCCCTCGTTGAGACGCTTCTTTCCAAAGGTTGGTCGGTGAGCGCTGGCGTGCGCGACCCGGCGAGCCTCACGGCTAAGCTTGGCGCGACGGACAATCTCCTCGTCACCCGCTTTGATGCTGAGGACCGCGCCACCTTCGCCGACTGGCTCGACGCGACCCTCACCCGTTTTGGCCGGGTGGACGGCCTCATCAACAACGCAGGCATCTCCAACACCTTTTCCATTGAAGAGGGCGATGAAACCGCGCTCGATCATCTTTTCGAAATCAACGTCAAAGCGCCGCTTTTCTTGACGCGGTTGGTGTTGCCCCATCTCAAAGCCTCGGACGCTGGGCGGATCGTGAACATCTCGTCGATGTCGGGCAAGCGGGTGCGCAACGAAAACGTCGCCTACAACATGAGCAAGCACGCCATCATCGCCCTGACCCACGGGACGCGGCGGATCGGCTGGGACCATGGCGTGCGCGCCTTTGTGGTCTGCCCCAGCTTTGTCGCCACAGACCTCACCGCCAATGCCAAAAAAGTCAGCCGCGAAGAGATGATCAACGCGGACGATTTGGCCGAACTCATCACCACCACCATGGCCCTTCCCAACAACGCCATGGTGGCAGAACTTATCGTCAATTGCCGGCTTGAAGACCAATACTGATGGCGCGACGATCAGAGCAATCAACATAAAGGAGGTGCACACCATGATGAAAGCGACCTTGATGGCGGGGATTGTGGGCCTTGCCGCAGCAAGCGGCGCCCATGCCGCCGGCACTACGCTCAATGTGGGGATGGCGAGCGCCGATGCCGGCAACCTTGACCCGCATGTGGCGACCACAACGCCCGACAAAGGCCTCCTCCATTGGATGTTCAACGGCCTTGTGCGCATCAAGCCCGGTGAAGCAAGCCCCGGTTTCATCGAGCCGGATATCGCCTCCAGTTGGACCACCTCTGACGATGGTCTCACGTGGGTCTTCACCTTGCGCGATGACGTGGCGTGCCACGGAGACTACGGCAACCTTGATGCTGAAGACGTGGTGTTTTCCATTGAGCGTGCCGCAAACCCTGACACGTCTGGGTTTGCCAAAGACTTCGCCGCCCTTGACAGCGTAGAAGCGACCGGCCCCTACGAGGTGACGATCACCTTATCCCAATCGGTACCGAGCCTTTTGGGCCTCTTGGTGCCCTACCATGGCGGCAACATTGTCTGTAAAGACGCAGTCGAAGCGCTGGGCGAAGACTTTAAAGCAACGCCCATTGGCACCGGCCCGTTCATGTTTGACGAGTATCAGCCCCAGCAATACGTGAAGCTGGTGGCAAACCCTGAGTATTTCCGCGGCGAACCGAAGATCAAAGAGATCTTCTACCGCTACATCCCCTCCGATGCCTCGCGCGACCTTGCCTTCCAGGCCGGTGAGATCGACATGATCTACGGCCGGCAAGACCAAACCTGGGTGGACCGGATCTCAGAAGTCCCCGACACCAACGTGGTGGTGATGAAGCCTGGCGAAATGTCGGTGATCCACCTCAACAAGTCGATGGCGCCGCTGGATGATATCAACGTGCGCAAAGCGGTGGCCCACGCCATCGACCGTGCCGCCATGACCGCCTTCCGCGGGGAGGCTGTGACGCTGCCGGCGGTTTCGCCTGTCCCTGAAGGTTATCTCGGTTTCACCGATGATGTGCCCACCTACGAATACTCGGTGGACAAAGCCAAAGAGCTTTTGGCAGAGGCCGGCCACCCCGATGGTGTGACCTTGAAGGCCATCCACACCACGCTGCCGGGGATGCTGTCGACCATGGAAGTGGTCCAAGCGCTCCTCAGGGAAGCGGGGATCGACATGGAAATCGAAACCGTGGAGCACGCCACCTTCCACAGCCAAATCCGCCAGGATGCGAGCCAGGTGGTGCACTATTCGGCCGCCCGCTTCCCGGTGGCAGACGTTTACCTCACGCAGTTCTTCCACTCCGATTCCACAGTAGCAACGCCCACGGCGGTCACCAACTTCTCCCACTGCAGCGTTGCAGACGATGACATTGTGGCCGCGCGCAGCGAGACAGATACTGCCAAGCAAAATGCCCTTTGGGCTGATGCGCAGCGCAAGATCATGGAAGATGTGTGTGCCATCCCCATCTACCAAAACCTTCAACTCTGGGCGTGGAAGGACAACCTCGACCTTGGCACCGATATCAACGGTTCGCTGAACCTTTCTCCGGCCATCACCGAACTTGCGCATTTTAAAGAGTAGGCGCTTGAGGGATAACCAAGGAGCGCGCGCGGTGAAGGCTGCGCGCGCCGCTGGCCACCTGTGACCGCCTTTATCATCAAGCGGCTTGGCTTTGCGGTGGTGACGCTCTTCGGCGTCCTCACCATCGTTTTCTTTATTGTGCGCGTTTTGCCGGGCGATCCTGCCCTCGTGGTGCTAGGCGACCAGGCGAGCCAAGAAGCCATCGAGGTCATGCGCACCCGCCTTGGGCTTGATGAGCCGCTCATCGTCCAATACTTCGAGTTCTTGGGCGGTGTTCTTGTGGGCGATTGGGGCACGTCGCTGATCTCCAACCGACCCGTCATCCAAGAGATCATGAATGTCTTGCCGGCCACCATCGAGCTGACGGTGGTATCGCTCATTTTGGGCGCGGTGGTGGGCATTCCTTTGGGCGTTTGGTCCGCCCTTCGCCGCAATAAACTCGTCGACTATGTGGTCCGAATTGCCTCGCTTCTCGGCCTCTCGCTGCCCGCGTTCGTGTCGGCGGTTCTTCTTCTCATCGCGTTCGCCATCCAGCTGAAGTGGTTTCCCGTCATCAGTTCGGGCCAAGGTGACAGCTTTGCCGACAGGATGAGAGATCTGGCGCTGCCTGCCATCAACCTTGGCCTTATCATGGCCGCCTACATCACCCGCGTGTCACGCTCGGCGATGCTTGAAGTCTTGAACCAAGACTATGTGCGCACCGCCGAAGCCAAGGGGCTTTCAGGCACTGTGATTGTCTGGCGCCATGCGCTGAGGAACGCCCTCATCCCTGTGGTGACCGTTGTTGGCCTTTACTTGGGGATCCTCATCGGCAACTCGGTGCTGACAGAAATCGTCTTCAACCGTCCGGGGCTCGGCAAGCTCATCGTCGGCGCGCTCAACCAGCGCGACTATACGATGCTGCAAGGGATGATGGTGATCTACACACTGATTGTGGTGATGGTGAACCTCATCACCGACCTTGTTTACGGCCTCATCGACCCGCGGATCAAATACCAATGACGCATCCGGCTGAACCCGCGCAGCGCCGCGCCTATTGGCGGCGTAACCTTGCCGCCAACGCCGCTGGGATGGTCCGCGCCTTTAACAGCAACAAGACATCGTGGGTGGGGCTTGCGATTTTCTTGTTCGTCTGCGCGCTTGCGATCTTTGCGCCCTGGATTGCGCCCTACGATCCCATCGACCAAAGCATCCTCGACAGGTTGAAACCCCCGTCGGCCGAACACTGGTTCGGGACTGACTTTTATGGCCGCGACACCCTCTCGCGCATCCTTTATGGCGCCCGTATCTCGCTGGTGATCGGGCTTTTAGCCATAGGCCTTGCGATGGTGGTGGGCTCGCTGATCGGGATGATTGCGGGCTACTTTGGCGGTGCGCTCGACATCATCCTCATGCAGATCATGGACGTGCTCCTCGCGTTTCCATCGCTCATTTTGGGTCTCATCGTGGTGGCGATGCTCGGGCCATCGGTGGAGAACTTGGTGATTGCGATCGCGCTCACCGCCATCCCGCCCTTTGCCCGCATTGCCCGCGCCCCCACCATTGCGGTGAAAGAGCGCGAATTCGTCGAAGCGGGGCGTGCCCTCGGTTACTCCAACCCGCGGCTCATCTTCGGCCACATCTTGCCCAACATCTTGCCTGAGATCTTGGTGATGGGCTCGCTGTGGCTTGCCACCGCGATCCGTGTGGAAGCCTCGCTCGCCTTCATCGGGCTTGGCGTCGCCCCGCCCACTCCCACCTGGGGCGGCATGATCCGCGAAGGCTTTGAGAACATCTTGGATTCCTTCTGGCTCGCGGTCTTCCCCTCGCTCGCCATCCTCATCGTGGTCTTTTCGCTCAACCTCATCGGCGATGGTTTGCGCGATGCCATCGACCCCAGGCTGAAGGGCGAAGGATGAGCATCCTTTCGGTCGACAATCTCTCCGTCGCCTTCCGCACCAAAGGGGAGTGGAACGAGGTGGTGCGGGGCCTTTCCTTTGGGATTGATGGCGGGGAGACCGTCGCCGTGGTGGGGGAATCGGGCTCAGGCAAATCCGTCACAGCGCTTTCGGTGCTGCGCCTTCTCCAAAAGGGTGTGTCGCGGGTCACCGGCAACATCAGCCTGAGCGGGCGCGAACTCAACGCCCTTTCCGACGCTCAAATGCGCGACGTGCGCGGCGGCGACATTGGCATGATCTTCCAAGAGCCGATGACGAGCCTCAACCCTGTCCTCACAGCAGGCTTCCAAATCGCCGAGGCGCTCCGCCGCCACCGCGGTATGAGCGCCTCTGAAGCGCGCACAGAAACGCTTCGCCTCTTTGACCTTGTGCGCATCCCCGATGCCAAGCGCCGGATCGATCAGCACCCCCACACCTTCTCGGGCGGAATGCGGCAGCGGGTGATGATCGCCATGGCCATTGCCTGCCAGCCCAAGCTCCTCATCGCCGACGAGCCCACCACCGCGCTCGACGTGACGATCCAGGCCCAAATCCTCGCCCTCATCAAAGCGCTCCAAGATGAGACCGGCATGGCGGTGATGTTCATCACCCACGACATGGGCGTGGTGGCCGAAGTGGCTGACCGTGTGGTGGTGATGCTGAAGGGCGACAAGGTGGAAGAGGGCACCGCCGATGCCGTCTTCACCCGCCCGCGCGAGGCCTACACCAAGATGCTCCTCGCCTCGGTGCCGCGCCTTGGCGCCCTGTCAGACACCAAAACGCCACGCCGCTTTGCTGACCTTGCCCGCGATCCTGCCGCGAAGGAGCCTCAGAACGAGGCGGACCGGCGGGCTGATGAAATCCTCACCGTGGAGAACCTTGTCACCCGCTTTCCCATCCGGGGCGGGCTGCTGGGCCGGCCTGTGGGGCGGGTCCATGCGGTGGAGAATGTCTCGTTTTCGGTGCGCACGGGCGAAACGCTGGCGCTGGTGGGGGAATCGGGCTGCGGAAAATCCACCACAGGCCGATCCATCTTACGCCTGGTGGAGCCCGTTGCCGGTGACATTGTCTTTGAGGGTGAAAATGTCATGGCGGCGGATCAGCCGGCGCTGCGCCGTATCCGCCGCCATTTGCAGATGATCTTCCAAGATCCCTACGGCTCCCTCAACCCGCGCAAAACCGTGGGCGCGGCCATCACAGAGCCGCTCAACGTTCATGGCCTTGCCACCGGGGATGCGGCGGAAGAGCGGGTCACGGCCATGCTGGAGCGGGTTGGCCTCACCGCCGACCATGCGCTGCGCTTCCCGCATGAGTTTTCCGGCGGGCAACGCCAGCGGGTGTGCATTGCCAGAAGCCTTGCCCTCGACCCCAAGCTCATTGTGGCGGACGAATCTGTTTCAGCGCTCGATGCTTCTGTGAAGGCACAAGTCATCAACCTGATGCTCGACCTTCAGCGCGACCTCAACATCGCCTTTGTCTTCATCAGCCACGACATTGCTGTGGTGGAGCGGATCAGCCACCGCGTTGCGGTGATGTTTTTGGGCGAGATTGTCGAGATCGGCCCGCGGGCCGCGGTGCTCGGCAACCCACAGCACCCCTACACCAAAAAGCTCATTTCGGCGGTCCCAGTCGCCGACCCCGCTGAGCGGCCCGAACGCCGCACATTGATGGCCGACGAGATCTCAAGCACCGTCCGCCCCCTCGACTACCAGCCGCCGCAACGAAGAATGCACGCTGTAGGCGATGACCACTTCGTCATGGAGCATAGAAGTTGAACACGCCCCACCACGAAGCTTCAATGCAGCACTACCTAAGATAATCGTGACATGAAAGGGAACTCTATTCAACAATTTGGCCATCAAATTGTTTCAGTATCGTCACGAAGACCTCATCGAGACCATTGCGATTTATGTCAGGTTTGTGTCGTGTGGCACTCCGGCAGACGATGAGGTCTTAGGACATGAACTATGAATCGCAGGTGCGTCTTTGTGCGTATGTGGCGTCGGACAACCGATTTGACGCTGCCTACGAACACCTCGCGCCGCTTCTTCAGTCTGACGATGTTGAGCTGAACCATCAGGGGGAAATGATCCGTTCGGTGTTGCAGACCGCCGAGGCGTTCACCGGGGACCTCAATAGCCAAGAAGCGCCGGAGATGTTCAGCGCGCGTTGGGATGGGCCAGGACAGCCTCTTTGGTGCTTCGTCGGTGGGACGGGTAAAGTGACGCCGTTTGCGATCACTGAGCGCTACTTTGCCCAAAAAGGCGTTGGCATCATCGTGTCGCCGCGCAAAGTCATCAATGCTTATAAGGCCCTCACCCAGGAACAGCTCAAGAGCGAACTTGCAGACTATGTCACAAGTCTGCAAAAGCTCATCGAACGGGCACAACCCAGTACGGTCATCGTGGCTGGTTTCTCGCGCTTTTCTCTTTCGGCAACTGTGGTGGCTGGGGAACTCAAAGCCGACCATTGTGTGTTGCTGTCCCCGGTCACCTCGATCGACGACCAAGATCTCACCCGTCGCCGCATCAACAAAGGCTACAAGCTGGTGCGCAGGATGCAGGACATTTTGCCGGAAGAGTGGAGAGATGTGGGCAGAGCCGCAAAAAGCTGGCCACACCCGGCGACACTCGACGTGATCTACGCCTCTGGCCGAACCAAGGACGAAACCCGCCTGCGGATCACCGACGATATGGAAAACGTACGCCAGCACGCCATTGAACACTGGCGCTGGCATGACACCTTCCCGGCGGTTTTCGGAACGGACCTGTTCGATTCACTCACCCAAGATGCCGTCACCGCAGCCCGAGCTGCCGGTGGGTCTCGCGCCGTCCAACGCACGTCATCCAGTCCGGTCCGCGCCGCTTGAGCGCTGGCCCCCTCCTTGAGGTGAACGGCCTTGAGCGCGCGTTCTACGGCGTCAAGGCGTTGACGGGGGCAAGCTTTGCGGTGCGACGCGGCACCATCACCGGGCTCATAGGCCCGAACGGCGCTGGCAAGACCACCGCCTTCAACTGCATCTCAGGCGTCATCCCGCCAGAAGCTGGCAAGGTGGTTTTTGACGGGGTGGATGTGACCGGCGAGCGTCCCGAAGAGATCGCCCACCATGGCCTCGTGCGCACGTTCCAGATATCGCGGGGCTTTCCCCGGCTGACGGTGCTGGAAAGCCTTCTCCTTCACGGGGAAGACCAGCCGGGCGAGCGTCTTCCCGTTGCGCTCTTCCAACCCAGCAAGGCGCGGGCGCGGGAAGCTGCCCTCACCGCCCGCGCGCACGAGGTGGCTGCCCGGCTCAACCTTTCGGCGGTGCTCTCAAACCTTTCCAGCGACCTTTCGGGCGGCCAGAAAAAGCTCCTTGAGATCGGCCGCGCCCTCATGGCGCGGCCCAAGATGATCCTGCTCGATGAGCCCGTCGCCGGGGTGAACCCAACCCTTGCAGGGGGGATTGCTGAGCGCATTGCCGAACTTTGCGCCACGGGCCTCACCTTTCTCATTGTTGAGCATGACATGGATGTGGTGGCGCGCCTGTGCGACCCCGTCATTGTGATGGCAGGCGGCGCAACGCTCACAGAGGGCACATTTGACGAGATTGTCGCCGACACCCGTGTCCAAGACGCCTACTTGGGCCGGCGCGCATGAGCCTCATCCTCGACGTGAAAGACGTCACGGCAGGCTACACCAGCGCCGATATGATCTTGAAAGGGGTGAGCATCACTGCGGCAGAGGGAGAGATCGTCGCCATTATCGGGCCCAACGGCGCGGGCAAATCCACGCTGCTCAAGGCCATCTGCGGCGAACTCACTCCCACAGCCGGCGCCATCCTGGTGGAGGGGCAAGATCTTGCTGGCGCGAGGCCCCGCGAAATTGCCCAACACGGCGTTGCTTATGTGCCCCAAGAAGCCAACGTCTTCCCGTCCATGAGCGTGCGGGAAAACCTTGAGATTGGGGCGTTCATCGACCCCAACGGCGCCTCCCAAAAGATCGAAACCCTGTTTGAGCGCTTCCCTATGCTGAAAGAAAAACGGCGCGATGCGGCGCGCACGTTGTCGGGCGGACAGCGCCAACTCTTGGCGATGGCCATTGCCATGATGGTGGAGCCCCGCCTTTTGCTTCTTGATGAACCCTCAGCGGGGCTGTCGCCTGTGGCGGCGACGGGGATGTTCGAAACCATCACCGAAATTGCCGGCGGCGGCGTTGCTGTGGTCCTTGTGGAGCAAAACGCCCTTGAAGCGCTGGACTTGGCGGACCGCGCTTATATCCTCTCAGCCGGCCAAAACCTCACCAGCGGCAACGCCAAAGAGCTTGCCGCCGACCCCGATATTAGGCGCACCTTCTTGGGTGCCCGTACATGAGGTGCCCATACATGAGGAGGGACGCATGACCACCCCATTCACCCTAAATCGCCGCACGGTCCTTGCCGGGATGGCGGCGACCCTTGCCGCCCCAGCGGTGGTGCGCGCTCAAGGTGCACCCATCAAGCTTGGCGCGCTCAACCCGCTGACGGGGGTTGGCGGCGCCTACGGCCCCTCGATGCGCGATGCCATTGCCGGCGTCATCAAACAGGTGAACGATGCGGGGGGCGTGCTGGGCCGGGAAATCACCCTCATCTCAGAAGACACACAAACATCGCCCGAAGCCGCTGTACGGGCCGCCCGCAAGCTCATCGATGTGGATGGGGTGGCGGCCATTATGGGGACGTGGGCATCGTCGGTTACCACTGCCGTCGCGCCGCTCTGCTGGGAGAGCAAGACGATGCTCTTTTGCGTCTCCGGCGCAGATTCCATCACAGAGCTGCCCCACCAAGGCTACATCGCCCGCACGCAGCCCAACTCCAAGCTTCAGATCACCGTGGCGGGCAACTTCATGGTCTCTGAAGGCGGCAAGCAGTTCGCCTGGATCGGGCCGCAAACCCCGTTTGCCCAAAGCTCTATCGACATCTTGAAGGCGATTGCCGATGGCGCGGGCAACGGTTTTGAAAGCCTCATCTATGAGGCCGACAAGAGCACCTACCGCTCAGAGGTGGACGCAATCCTACGCCAGAAGCCCGACTTCATCATGCTGGGTGGCTATGTGGCCGACAGCACCGTTTTGCTGCGCGACATCTGGCAGGCGGGCTATGAGGGCAAGATCATCGGCCCAGCCTACGCGGTGAACAACGATCTCTTGACCGCCCTTCCGGCTCCCGTGACGGAGGGGGTCTTCACCTGGGAGGGGGCGCCCGCCATCGGCTCGGAGGCTTATGCCAACGTCAAGTCGATCCTCGGCGTTGATGTGGTCGACCCCTACAGCGCCCAAACCTATGACCATGCGAGCCTTGCGATCCTTTCCATGGCCGCCGGCGGGGACGCGACGGGCGAGACCATCCGCAGTGCCCTTCGAACGGTAAGCCAGGGCGAAGGGGTGGGCGTCACCAGCGCCACAGAGGGCCTTAAGGTGATGGCCGACGGGATCAACTATACGGGCGCCAGCGGCCCCTGTGACTTCAACGACATCGGCGACATCACGGGCACCCAGTTCTTGTTCAAGAAGATCGCCGATGGCAAAGCGGCCGACTACCAGCGTGTCTGACGCTTCGTGATCGACCTTATTCCGCAGCTTCTGGTCAACGGCATCATCACGGGAGCGCTTTTGGCAATCCCCGCCGTTGGCTTCACCGCGATTTACGCCGTGCTGCGGTTCCCGAACTTTGCGGTGGCCTCCCACGCCACCATCGGGGCGTTTGCAGGCTACGCCGCCAACGTCTCACTGGGCCTTCCTGCCGAGGTCGCCATTCTTGCCGCCTTCCTGGTGGCGGGGGTGGTGGGCGTTGTCTCCGACGAGGTGGCGCTTAAACCCCTTCGCGCCTACGGCGCTCTCACCGCCGCCATTGCCTCCATTGCGCTCACCATCGTTTTGGAGAACGCAGTCCGCTTCATCTACGGCAACGAGCTGCGCGGCTACGACCTCCCGCTGGAGCGCGACTGGCGCATTTTGGACGTTCGGATCGGCCCGCAGCAGGTGGACAATCTCCTTCTGGCGCTGGGGGTGATGGCGCTCGTCTTCCTGGTGCTGCGCTTCACCCGGATCGGCAAAGCGATGCGCGCAGTGGCCGACAATCCCCGCCTTGCCGAGCTCAAAGGCATCGATCCCAACAAAATCGGTTGGTTCGTTGCGTTTTCGGGGATGGGCCTTTGCGGTGCAGGGGGGATGCTCTTGGGGCTGGGCACATCCATCGATCCGCTCACGGGATTTCGATTTATTTTGCCCATCTTTGCCGCGGCGGTTGTGGGGGGGCTTGGCTCCATCCCTGGGGCTGTGGCGGGGGCGATGGTGGTGGGGATCGGCGAAGAACTTTCCCTCGTCGTATTATCGCCTGCCTACAAGAGCGCGGTCGGCTTCCTGGCCATTGTTTTGGTGCTCACCTTCCGGCCCCGCGGCCTCTTCGGCGAGCGGGCGTACTGATGCTAAGCTATCTCCTCGCAACACTCACCTTTGCGGGCATCTACGCAATGCTTGCCCTTGGTCTCAACGTCATCTGGGGGATGGCGGGGATGATCAATCTTGGTCTTGCGGGCTTCTTTGCGGTGGGCGCTTACGTCTCCGCAATCCTGACGGTGGCGGGGCTGCCGATCCCTGTGGGCGCCGTGGCGGGGATGGCGGCCGCGGCGGCGGCAGGGGCGGCCATGTCCCGCCTCACCCTCAGGCTGCGGGGGGATTATCTTGCCATCATCACGCTCGGCTTTGGGGAACTCGTTCGCCTCATCGCCGCCAACGAAATCTGGCTCACCAATGGCTCGGACGGCATCTCGGGCATTCCAGGCCCCATGCGCGGGAGCCTCACCCCGTTTGCGTTCAATGCCCTTTATGCAGCGATCACCGTTGCGGCGGTTTTGGTCGCCTGGTTCCTCACCTCGCGGCTGCGCCGCAGTCCTTATGGGCGCGCGTTGCGGGCCTTGCGCGATGATGATGTTGCCGCCGCCGTCGCCGGAAAGCCTGTGCGCCGGTTCAAGGTGGAGGCTTTTGCCTTCGGCGCGATGCTTCTGGGTCTTGCGGGGGTCCTTTATGCGCACTTCACCAGCTACATCGCGCCTGACATCTTCCGGCCGCTCCTCACCATCTATATTTTCCTCTCCCTGACTGCGGGTGGCACGGGCAACACGTCCGGCGCTGTAGTGGGTGCCGTTCTGGTGGTGGCTGTCCTGGAGGGGAGCCGCTTTTTGGAAGGCTTTGTCCCTGACCTTGCGGGTGCTGGAGGCGCGGCGCTGCGCGAGATGGTGATCGGCATTGCACTCATTGTCATCATGCGCTTGCGGCCGGAGGGTCTGTTAGCTGAGCGCCCGCCTCGACCGCTCACCGCCCCGCATGAACCCAAAGCTGCCTTATGACAACGCCAGAATTTGCCGCGTTTACCGAACGCCTCGCCGCCGGCCAGGGTCAACCCGAAGCCACGTACGCGGCGTTGTGCGCCCTCACAGATGCTCTGATCGGCGTAAAGCTCTTCACGCTCTTGACGTTCGATAGCGAAACCCAGCTCGCCCGCCGTTTTTACAGCAACCAGCCCGAGGCTTACCCGGTGGGCGGCACAAAACCGGTGCCCTCCAACCATTGGGTTGACGAAGTCCTGCGCCAAGGCAAGACGTTTGTTGCGCCTGATGCCAAAGCGATCGCCGACGTCTTCCCCGACTACGCGCTTATCCAATCGTTGGGCTGCGAGTCTTGCATCAACATCCCGGTCTTGGTGGGCGGACAAGTATTAGGCACTCTCAATTGCCTCCACGAAGCCCACCATTACACAGATGGAAAGATTAAAGCGAGCGAAGCGCTAAAGCTGCCTGGCGCAGCCGTGTTCCTCCTGCACAGACTTTGAAAAGACCATCTCTTAATTTCTTCCTTTGGTGAGACGAAGAAGCCCGACCTTCCTTCGGAGCCGACTAAGATCAAAAACCCGCGGAGCGGGGCTCGGGTCAACCCCGAAGAGCGCAGCGTGGGTTGAGGCGAGCCCCGCTCCGCGGGATGCTGGTGTCAAAGGCGGGAGAGGCTTGGCAAGCAGCGGATCCAACCATGCTTAGGTCGCAAACTTAAACAGAATCACATCGCCGTCCGCGACCAGGTAATCCTTCCCCTCATCGCGCACCCGCCCAGCTTCCCGGGCGGCGGCTTCCCCGCCGAGCCCGGTGTAGTCGTCATAGGCGATGGTTTGGGCGCGGATGAAGCCGCGTTCGAAGTCGGTGTGGATCACGCCGGCGGCTTGCGGGGCGTGAGTGCCTTTGCGCACCGTCCAGGCGCGGGCCTCTTTGGGTCCTGCGGTAAAGAAGGTGATGAGGTCGAGAAGGCCGTAGCCAGCGCGGATGAGCCTGTCGAGACCAGGCTCTTCAAGCCCCAAAGTGTCTAAGAATTCAGCCTGCTCTTCAGCATCAAGCTGGGCAATTTCAGCTTCAATGCCCGCTGAGATCACCACCGATGCCGCCCCCGCATCAGCTGCCATCGCAGCCGCCTTCTCAGACAGGGCGTTGCCCGTGGCAGCCGACCCTTCGTCAACGTTGAGGACGTACAAAATAGGCTTTGCCGTGAGAAGGTTGAGCATCTTGAACGCCCGGGCATCCTCGCCCGATACGTCAAGCTCCCGTGCAGGGCGGCCATCCTTGAGGAGGGCAAGAGCGGCATCCATCAGCTCCAAATCGGCTTTTGCGTCCTTGTCGCCGGACTGGGCCTTTTTGCGCACACCCGCTGCGCGGCGCTCCAAGCTCTCAAGGTCGGACAGCATCAGCTCTGTTTCGACCGTGTCAGCATCGGCCAACGGGTCGACGGTGCCGGCCACATGCGTGACGTCATCATCATCAAAACAGCGCAGAACGTGGGCGATGGCATCCACCTCGCGGATGTTGGCGAGGAACTGGTTGCCCAGGCCCTCCCCCGTCGATGCACCGCGCACAAGCCCGGCAATATCCACGAAGGTCAGCCGCGTGGGGACGATGTTGGCGGACTTGGCGATCCCGCCGATTTCGAACAGCCGCGGGTCAGGGACCGCCACGTCGCCGGTATTGGGCTCGATGGTACAAAACGGATAGTTGGCTGCCTGCGCCGCTGCCGTCTTGGTGAGCGCGTTAAACAGCGTTGACTTGCCGACATTGGGCAAGCCCACAATCCCGCACTTAAATCCCATATCTATTTCCGCAGAAGTTGCGCCAGCGCTGAAAAGGGGCTGCTGGCGGATTTCTCCTCAACCCGTCGTGTGCCCGGCGGGGGCGGCGGGGTGGTCCGTTGCGCAGAACCATTTTCACCCGGCAGTGAGGGCGTCTCAGTCCGCCGCTGGTTTGCCAACCGCATATGCACCCTTGAGGCAAAACTTGCATCATCGCCTCGAACGAGGAGCGGCGCCTCTTCACAGAATGCCTCGAGCATCGGATCCAGCCAGCCGTTATCGTGACGGGCAAAATCCTGCAGCACGTACTGAGGCACAAGCTCTTTACGGCCTGGATGACCCACCCCGATGCGCAGGCGCCTGTAGCCATCGCGCATGTGGGCGGTGATGGACTTCAGACCGTTGTGCCCGCCGGCCCCGCCACCCGACTTCATCCGAAACTTGCCCGGCGGCAGGTCGATTTCGTCGTGCACAACGACAATGTCGTTGAGGGAGACCTTGTAAAAGTTCGCGGCCTCGCTGACGGCGCGACCGGACTCGTTCATGAAGGTGAGAGGTTTCAAAAACATCACCCGCACCCCTATGACGGTCGCTTCAGACACTTCCCCATGGAACTTGCGGCGCCAAGGCCCCCCCTTCCATCGGTCGTGAATGCTATCGACCGCCATAAAGCCGACATTGTGCCGGTTATGGGCGTAGTTCTTGCCAGGATTGCCGAGGCCGACCAAGAGTTTCATCATGGCGCAGCCTCGCCCATGGACTAAGCCTCTTCGCTTTCGGCAGCCGCCTCTTCTGCGGACGGCGCAGCACCTGAGGTGGTGCTGGCGACCGCTGCAATGACAGCTGTCTCATCGCCCATGGCCACAACGTCATCGGGCAAGGCAACGTCTGCCGCAGTGATGGCATGGCCAATCTCAAGGCTTGCCAGGCTCACCTTGATGGATTCAGGGATCGCCACCGCACGCGCTTCGACGGTGATGGTGGGCGCCACATTTTCCAACACGCCCCCCGCCTTCAAGCCAGGGCAGGTGTCAACATCGGTAAGCTCGACGGCCACATCGACGGTCACCCGAAGGGCTTCAGACACACGCAGGAAGTCTACGTGGACAAGACGGTCCTTGACCGGCTCGCGCTGGTAATCCCGCGCGAGGGCTCGAACTGTTTTGCCATCAACGTCGATCGTCCACAGGTTCGTCAAGAAACCTCCCGCATAAAGTGCAAGGGTCGTCTCCTTCAGGGGGATCGATATTGCAACCGGGGGTTCTTTGTTGCCGTAAATCACGGCAGGAATAAGCCCTTCCCGTCTCAATGCGCGCGCGGCCCCCTTGCCCGTCCGTTCGCGCACGGCGGCATTCAGGGCAAAGCCTTTCGCCATCATGCTCTCCTAAAGCGTTCGAAAAA
>JBCDLN010000038.1:0-18843 GCA_038745295.1 Pseudomonadota bacterium
CCCAGAAGGCCCACAAAGCTCACGATGGTGAGGTTCAGCCCCATAAAGACGTGCCCCAGGATGGCGCCAACGGCCCCAAACGGGATGATCAGCATGATGACAAGTGGGCGCCAGTAAGACCCAAACACAAAGGCAAGCGTCAGATAGATGACGATGAGGGCGAGGAGGCCGCCTTGTTGAAGGTCCTGGAACGATCGCCGCCGCTCCCGGTCTCTGCCGCGAAACTCACTGCGCACACCGTATTTGGCTTCAAGAATGGGCAAAATGTCGGCGGTGATAATCTCCGTCACCTCCTGGGGGGTGGCGACGTCAGTGTTCACGTCGGCGTAGATGGCAATGTTGGTTTGCCCGTCGCGCCGGACGATCACCGAAAAAGTGCTGCGCTCTGAAAGGTTTGCCACCTCGGTGAGGGGGACAAAGCTCCCTTCAGGGGCCCGCAGGAAGAGTTCCTCCAACGCAACAGGCTCACCGTCGCTGCGCTGGCGCACCCTGATGGGCACCTCCTCTTCGCCAATGGCAAGGCGCCGGGCAATGGCACCTTCAAACGCGCTGCGCACTTGCTCGCCCAAATTTTCAGGCGTGAAGCCGAGCGCGGCGCCGCGGGGGCTCACATCAAGTGCAATTTCGGACTTACCGTAGGGAAGGTTGTCCGAAACGCCGGAGACGGCGGGGATGGCGGCAATGGCTGCGGCGGCTTCGGTGGCGGCGGTCTTGAGTTCAGACGCGCTTTTGCCGCTGAGGGTGAGGTGAACGTCCCGTCCTGGGGGGCCGCCGCGCCGCTCAGCCACCGAAACAAACCGGATGCCAGCGATATCAGGGACGGCCTGACGCCACGCGCGCACAATTTGCGGCGTTCTGACGGTGCGCACTTCCGATGCGGTGAGCTGCACCTGCAGCGTGGCAAGATTATCGCCCCGGTCCCGCCCTGAGCGGCCAATGAGCGCGTAGACATCGCTCACCAGCTCTTCGCCTTCGGGGGCGAGTTCGCCTTCAGCCTGACGCAGCGCCGCCTCCACGGTAGACACCCCTTCCACCACCCGCTCGCGCGGCACACCAGGGTGGAAGACGATGCGCGCTTGCAAAAACTCCGCCTCAGGCGAGGGGAAGAACACAAAGCGCACATGACCACCGCCGATATAAAGCCCATAAACCACCACGGCCACAGCGCCGACGGCAATGGCAAGTGTGGTGTAGCGGAACACATAGGTGGCCCGCACAGCCCGGGTGTAAGCCCCGTCGCGGAAGGTGTTGAAGCGCCTGTCAAACCCGTTGCGGAACTGCTCGCCCCAGGTGGAGCCGCCCAGACCACTGCGGCGCTTGAGGTGACGCTCCACAAGCCCAGCTATGAAAAGCCCTAAGAGAATTGCCACCACCGCCATCAGAACCGGCGGTAGATCAAAAAGGACCCGCAGGGCCTGCGGGTCAGCGTCGTGAGCCAACCACGTGACGGCACGGATGGCGCCACCGATGAGCGCGGCACCGACACCGGCAATAAGCGTCAGCCGCAAGAAGCGCCCGATTTGCAGGCCGGAGGGGCGGCCCCACGCGTGGGCAAGGTGTCCTGGAAGGATCAGAAAGCACTCAATCAGCGAGGCAATTATGATGGAAATCCCCACCAACGGCAGGGCCGACATCATCTGCCCCATCACATCGCGCATCAAAAAGATCGGCGCAAACGCGGCTATGGTGGTGACGGAGGAGGCAAGCACCGGCACCAGCATTTCCTTGGCGCCGCGCTCGGCGGCATCTGCCGCGCTGAGCCCTCGGGTGCGCAACGTATCGGTGTGTTCGCCCACCACAATGGCATCGTCAACAATGACCCCCAGCATCATGATGAGCGCGAAGAGGGAGATCATGTTGATGGACTGGCCGCTCGCCAACATGACGGCCAGCGTTCCGGCAAACGCCACCGGAATGCCCAGCGCCACCCAAAAGGCGATGCGTGCGCGCAAAAACGCAAACAGCACCACCAGCACGATGGCAAGGCCCTGCCAGCCGTTGCGCACCAGGATCGAAATCCGGTCCCAAAGCCGCTCGGTGCGCACATCGTAGAGTTGGACGCTGAGACTTTGGGGAAGCGTGGGCCGCACCTCGTCAAGATAGGCGCGCACAGCCGCTTCTGATTCCAGCGCATCATCATTTTGTGCGCGCTGGATGGTGAGTTCAATGGCAGGGTTTCCGCCGCGCAGGCCCGAAATGCCGCTGCGCGCAAACCCACCGCGCACCTCAGCCACATCCCCTACGGTGAGGGCCTCGCCCGATGGCAGGGCTTTGAGGGTGATTGCGGCGATCGCATCAGGGGTTTCATCGCCTGCAAGAACGCGCACCTGCCGGTCGACCTCGCCGTCGAGCACCCCTGAGGGCCGGTCGTTGGTGTTGGCGCGAATGGCGTTTGCCACATCGGTGACTGTGAGGTCGTGGCGCAAAAGGTCGTGCTCGCGCGCATCGACGATGATCTCGCGCTCGCGCATCCCGCCCATGGTGACGCGCTCAATCCCGCGATTAAGGAGATCATCGCGAATCTTGCGGGCGAACACCTGAAGAGCGGCCTCGGGAAACGGGCCGGCAACGCCGATTTTGGCTACAGGGTCCCGCAGCGCGTCTGTGCGCACGATGGGGCTTTCCACCTCGGCTGGGAGCGTGGTGATGGCAGCAACTGCCTGCTCCACATCGCCGAGCGCCTTTTGCATATCTGTGCCTGGCGCAAACTCGATGCTGATGTAGGTGCCGCCTTCCCGGGCAACGGAGCGGATGGAATCGACGTCTGACAGGAAGCGCACCGCCGGTTCGACAGCATCGAGCACGGTGTTGGACATATCTTCAGCGCTGGCGCCAGGCCAGTCGATGATGATCTCTACCTCTTGCAGGTTGGTGGGGGGCCAAAACCGTGTGGTGAGATTGATGGCGGAAAAGATGCCCACAACCAGCATCAGCACCATCAAAAGGTTGGCCGCGTTGGGATGGCGGGTGAAGAGCGAGATCAAACCGCCCACAAGGCCCTCCCGGGCGCGGGGCGCTGATTAGGCAAGGCTGATGGTCGGGCGCTCATCATGAGCGCTCACGAGGCGGACCATCCCCGCGTCGACGTTGGGGGCGGGCAGGATCGCGCGGGCTGTCACTGGCTTTGCTGGCCTCGGGTGCGGCTGCAGCGCCAGGCGCAATGGCAAGGTTTGGTTGGACCTCCAACGCATCGGTGGGGCTGCGCGGTGCGGGCGCGCCGCCAAATGGGTCCACCCTGCGCACCTTGATCCCATTGCCGGCCTCGGCAAGGCGGGTCACCACCACCTGGTCGCCATCGCGCAATTCCCCTTCGATGATGGCATCGTTGCCATCAAGGGCCAGAACGTTGATGGGCACCGAGACAAGGCGATCGTCTGAGCCAACAAGGAAAACGTTGGTGCCGTGGATGGCGGAAGTGGGGACGCGGGCTGAATTGGCGTGGTTGACACCAGGAAGGCGCACTTCCACGAAGGCGCCGGGGCGTGGGGCCGGCATGTCGCCCAGCGCGAGGCGCGCAAAGACATCCACCCCGCCGCGGGTCGATTGGATATCGGCGGCCGCACGGGTGATTGTGGCTTCATAGGTGAGCGGAATATCGCCGATCCGCCAGATAACTTCGGCGTTGGCACCAAAGAGCGCATCCTCGAACAAGAGCCGGCCATAGCGTTGGTCAGACAGCACAAAACGCACGTCGAGCGCGTCGGCACGGATCAGTGAAACGGCAATATCGTTGGCGGCCAAAAGCCGGCCCACTGCGGCCGACTCGGCGCGCACAACCCCGGTGAACGGCGCCGTCAGGACCGTATCAGCGAGGGCACGCTCAGCCTTTTCCACCTGCCAGGCCAGTTGCTCCACGGCCGCCATTTGCTGGTCGAGCTTGGCCTTTTCCGCATCAACAGCGAAGCGGTTTTGCTCCAGAGCCTGTTGACGCTGACTGACAAGAAACCTTCGGTCATCAAGGGCTTTATCGGTGATGTTGCCCGAAAGGGCGAGTTGCTCGGCGCGCTCCAGATCGCGGGTGGCAAAGGCGAGCTGCTCATCAAGGCGCTTGAGGTCCACCTCTTCCATTTCGATGCGGGCGAGGGCTTCTGCAGTGCGCGCTTCAGCTTCGGCAAGCTTTGCCTCAGCATCGCGTAAGGCACCGCGATAGGCGAAGGGGTCAATGGTGACGAGGGCGGCCCCCTCTGGCACCTGATGGCCGACGGCAAGGTCGGGATAAATGCTGACAACCTCGCCAGGCGAGGCCACCCTCAGCTCAGCCTCTTCAGCCGCAACAGTTTCGCCAAAGGCGCGAAGGGTTGCCCGGTTGTCACCCAGCTCCACGTCGACCGCGGCGACGGCGTAGACTGTTTCAGCGCCCTTGTCGCGGCCCTGCCTGTCGGCGTCGCCGCTTTGCAAAAGCGCGCTCGTGGCGAAAAACGCGCCGAAAAGCACCAGGGCTGGCAAAACGGCTTGTGCAAGAACGCGGAGCAATCGGGTCATGCGGTCCCTTTAGTGTGGCTCTCCGATGGGCTCCAGAGTCACCGGTTCGAAACGGTAGCGGGCGGTGCAGAACTCGCAAGTCACTGTGATCATCCCGTCCTCCACCATGGCGGCACGGTCAGCGTCATCGAACTGCGCAAGCATTGCCCTGATCTTGCCAGTTGAACAATGACAGTCTGCACTCAAGGTGAATGCGTCGAACACGCGCACGTCCCGCTCATGAAAAAGCCGTAACAATAGGCGTTCTGCGCTGATGGCAGGGTCCACCAGCTCATGGTCTTGAGCGCTGCGGGTGCGGGCGGCCGCCTCCACCCAGGCATCATCGTCGGCCCGGTCGTCCCTCACGGCACCTTCTGGGGCATCCCCAGGGTCAAGATCGCGGATCACGATACGGTCGGCCGCTTCTGGCAGGAACTGCACAGTCACCCCGCCGCCGCGCCATACCCGCCGGGGCGATTCGCCGGGCCGCCGCTCCAGTGTTTCAGCCACAGCAAGGCGGACCATGGTCGGGATCTGTTCGGACTGGGTGAAGTAGGCGTGGGCCACCTCCTCCAGCGTTTCACCGTTCAGCTCAACGACACCTTGGTAGCGCCGCGTTGTCATCTTCGGATCAATGGTGAGCGCCATCGTCCCTTCCCCCACAAGCTCTTTGAGGGCGTGGGTGTCGCCGAGCGCTGCTACCGCCTCAGCATCAAACCGGGCGTAGCCGCGCAGCCCGTCGGGCGTGGTGAAGTCGGTCACCAGCAAAGAGACAGGCCCGTCGGACTGGATCTGCAAAATCACCCTGCCCTCAAGCTTGAGAGCGGTGGCGAAGAGGACGTTGAGGAGCACCGCTTCGCCTAAAAGACGTGAAACGGGGGCCGGATAGTCGTGCTTGCGCAAGATGTCATCGAGGGCGGGCCCCATGCGGGCGACGCGGCCGCGCACGTCGAGGGCCTCAACGGAGAAGGGCAGGACAAGGTCATCTGGGTCGTGGGGGGTCAACTGAGGTCTCCGCCAAAGGTGTTATGCGTGCTCTGCCGGAAGTCAGTTCCTTCAGGCAATCGCGAGGGTTTTGGTTGGTGAGCCACACCTTGTTGTTCAAGGCCAAGGGTTCGGTTGCCGGTTCGGCGGCTGCGATGGCACTGCCTGGCCCGCGCTCACCATGCCATCGTCGTCTGGGTCCTTATCGGCGCGGTACGGCCGCTCCAACACGCCAAACTAGGGCAGAGCGGCGCACAACGGAATTGGGTTTCAGCGCGCCGATGCGTTTGTGAGGCTGCCAGCGGCGTCAGGTGTTGCGAATGCCAAGGGCCCGGGCGCGCTTATAACGTGGTGGAGGCCCCACTTCGGCACCTGGAACACCGACGCGACCCTCTAGGATGCGTGTTGCGATGGCGCTGGCAGCCGCTTTCGTGCCGGCGCGATTATAGATAGTCCCGCGCACCTGGATCGACGCCGCAAGCGCCCGCTGGAACGCGTCATAAAGCGCAGGGTCTGGCGCCTGTGGTGCGGTCCAAAACCCATCCAACCCGCCTTGGTGGGTGAGCCCGGGAACATCGTAGACGGCGGGCGAGAGGGTCAGTGTGGGACGGCCGAGTTTCAGACCGTCGAGCCCTGCGCTGGAGTTGACGGTGACGAGACCTTCAGCATCGCGGCACCAAACCTCCATCGCCAAGCCGTCGACAAAGTGGACGCGGCCCTCAAGCCCCGCCTCGGCCGCAAGCGCCGGCACGGCCGCTGCCCAATGGACTGGCCCCAGGTCGCCAGGGTGCTTTTTGACGATGATGCGCATCTCGGGGTCTGCCGCCGCTTTGAACGAACGGAAAACGGTGCCGAGTGCCTCTTTCATATCCTCAAACTGAGAGTTGGAGCGGATCTGAAAGTCGGTATCGGTCTGCATGGCAAACACAAAAAAGGGAGACTTTAGCCGCGCGCGGACCTTTTGTGCGGCGCGGTCGCGCTGTCCCTTTTGGGCTTCGCGCCACAGAAAGCGGGCATAGGCCACAAACGGGTGGTAGAGACCGTGGGCGCGATAGTGGGGGTAGAAGAACCACAAAAACACGTTGGGCAGCGCATTAAGGAGATCATCGCGCGTTTCAAGGAGCCGCTCGCGCGGGAAGAGAACGCCTGGGTCGACCGCCGGCGCGTCTTTGGCGATGGCTTTGATGGCGGCAGGGTCGGTGGGAAAAAGCGAATCCACAGAGTTGCCGTTGCACTCAAGCGTCATCCAGTCGGGACGCAAATAGCCGAGTTCGCTCACGTAAACGGCGATGCCGCGGGTGCGAGCCTCGTGCGCTGCCTCAAGGTGGTAGGGCCTGCGCTCGGAGTGCATGAGGAGCGCGTCCACCGGGTGTTCATCGAGAAAAGCTGACACAAACGCCGGCCAGTCGCGTTTGCGGCCCCGGTAGCTTGTGGCCGCGCTGAACCCCCACGCCACCTTGTCGCCAGGGCAAAGGTTGATGCGGTGAACGGTGGTGCCAGCCGCCTCAAGATGGCGGCCGATGAGGCGGTAGAGTGGCGAGAGCGGCCCTTCAAGCAAAAGGACCGCTTGGGGCGGTGTCAGGAAGCGTCTCCTGCACCCTCGTCACTCTTGGGAGCGTCCTCGCTGGTCCCGGTAGCCTCGTCTTTGGCCTCGGTGGACTTAGGTCCGCCCTTTGAAACCCCCACCATGGCTGGCCGCAGTGTCCTATCGCCGATCATGGCGCCGGTCTGGACCACTTGGATCACGGTGCCGTGGGGCACATCGGGATTTTCCATCTCAAACATCGCCTGGTGGCGGTTGGGGTCGAACCGCTCGCCCATGGGGTCGAGGGGTTTGACGCCATGGCGCTTAAAGATGGTGCTGAGCTCGCGCTCAGTCATTTGGACGCCTTCCACCAGCGCTTTGACTTCCTCGGGAAGTTCGCCGGCGCCATCAAGCGCTGAGAGAGCGCGCTTGAAGTTGTCGGACACATTGAGAAGGTCACGCGCAAAGGAGGTGACGGCGTATTGGCGTGCGTCGGCCACATCGCGCTGGGCGCGGCGGCGCACATTTTCCGCCTCAGCGAGGGCGCGCAGCATGTTGGAGCGCAGCTCTTCCATTTCCACCCGAAGCGCCACTTCGCGTTCCACCGCGGCCGTCGCCTCAACGTCAATCTCGTCGGTCTCCGGCTTTGGGGTGCCGAGGTCTTCCGAGATCAGCGAATCGGGCCTGTGCTCGCCAGTTTCCACTTTGGCTTTGGCTTCAGGCGGGCGCCCCTTTTCGGGCGCGCCGTCATTGGTCTGTGCGGACAAGGGGGCCTCGCAGTCAGTTAGATGGACGACGTGATCCAGTCGACGAGCTTGCCTTTGGGCACTGCGCCCACCTGGGTTGCCGCCGGCTCACCGTTTTTAAACATGATCAGCATGGGGATATTACGCACCCCATATTTGGCGGGGATTTCCTGGTTCTCGTCAACATTGAGTTTGGCGATCTTGACCTTGCCATCCATCTCGCGGGCGATTTCGTCAAGCGAGGGCGCGATCATTTTGCAGGGGCCGCACCACTCGGCCCAGAAATCCACGACGACAGGCTCGGAGGATTGGAGCACATCGCTGTCGAACGATGCGTCCGTGACGGTCGAGGGGTTCATGCCTCACCTTACCTTGTTCGAATGAAACGACTCGTTAGGTATGAACGCGCCCTGAATGCGTCAAGCGGGGGTGGGGACGGCCTCAACGTTCGGCAACACATCATCGACGAAGACGATCTTGGGCGCTGCGGTGTAAACGAGCGCTGTTCGGATCTCACCCACGCCCATGGCGCCCACGAGCGCCTTATAAACGCTCATCTGGTGAAGGTGGTGCCGCGGTACCTGCGCGGCAGTGTCTGGCACCAGGCGGTCAGTCTTAAAATCCACGATCAGCGTGTCATCGCCCACCAGAAGGCGATCCACGCGCCCATGGGCACGCCGTAGGGTGCCATCCTCGAGGCGGACGTCGCCGATGATGGGAACCTCGGCATGCTGGCAAGTGCCGTTGGCTGCGTGACGCTCAAGGAGGGTGAGCGCCTGCCGCGCCTCCTGCACAATGGCGTCCACCGCTTCGGGCGGTGCGTCCGGGGCACGCCGCTGCACCGCCTCGCGCATGGCGACTGGTTCACCCCCCGTTTCAATGAGCCCGTGGACGAGGGTGCCGTGGAGCGCTGCAGGAATGACCCTGTCCTCTCCATGGAACGACACAGCATCGCTTTGCGATCCTGACGGCGTCATCGCCTTTGGCGGCGGTGTACGCTCGGGCGGCGGCTGATCGAGCCAGGACGGGATGGTCAGTCGAGAGCGCGGTGTGGGGGGCGCTCCTGCGTCAGTCGACCGCGGCTTGGCGGGTGGTATGCGCCAGGCAAGGCCTTCGCCAAACGGGGTGCTGCGGGGGGCGGCTTGGGGCTCCAGCCCGTTCCACACCATCTTGTGCCAGCGGCTTTTATCCTTGCTGGGCTCTTTTTTCTTGTAAGCGCCGCACACCACAAGATGGCGCCGGGCGCGGGTCATGGCCACATAGAGGAGGCGGTGCTCCTCCTCAATTTCTGCTTCTTGGCGGGCAACGATGGCTTGATCGATGGCGGCCGGGCATTCCGCTTTCGGGGGCGCGAGGGCGAGGATGTGATCGCTTTCGCCAAGCGGCAGCGGGATGATGGTGGTGGAGCGCGTCACGCCTGCGCCCATGTCGGCCAGGAACACCACATCCGCCTCAAGGCCTTTCGCGCCGTGCACGGTCATAACGCGGACCTTGCCGTCGTTGTCTTCCGGCAGCCGCCTGATTTCGGTGGAGAGCTTGGTCAACTTGTGTACGAACGGATCGAGCGCGGGGATGCCGGTCCCTTCACTATCGAGGGCAAGGTCAAGGAAGGCGTCGAGCGCGTCTTCGGCTTCGCTGCCAAGCTGGGCGGCGAAATCGGCGCGCCGGCCCTCGCCGATCAAGATCCCTGCAAAAAAGTCAAACGGGCGCTTGTGGCGCGCCATGGTGCGCCAACGGGTGAGTGTGTCGTGGGCTGCCCGGGCCGCTTCATCGCCCTGTGACAGTTGATGAAAGAGGCTGCCCTCGCGGTTGTGCGCCAGCTGAAAGAGGGCCTCGTCATCAAACCGGAAGAGTGGACTTTTAAGGGCTGCGGCGAGCGATAGGTCATCGCGGGTGAGGAGCGATCTGGCGAGCGCCAGCATATCCTTCACCGCAATGTGCTCGATCACGTTGAGACGGTCGGCGCCGGCCGCGGGAATGCCGCGGGCTTTGAGCTCGCTGTTCATCAGCCCAGCAAGGCTGCCCCGATTGCGTGACAGGATGAGCACGTTGCCCGGATCCACTGGGGGACCGCCATCGGGCCCCACCTTCGCCCACGCTTCGATCTGGTCGGCTATGGCTTTAACGAGCTTCACGGGGCCGCTGCCGTCGGTGGTTGCATCAAGGGGGGCATCCCAGGCGGGCGGCGCCTCTGAAACGTCGCTCCCGATGAGCGGCCATACGTCAACCCCGCCTGATATCTCCCGCACCGGTTGGTGGATGACATCTGCCGCATCGGCCCCCACGGCGGCTTTAAGCTCAGGGTCGGCAAAGACAGCGTCCACAGCGCTTAAAATTTGTGGGGCGGAGCGGAAGGAATGCGCGAGCTCCACAGGGGCAAAGGGGAGGGCAGCATCATGGGCAAGGGCGCTGTAGCGGCCTCGCTTTTCGCCAAAGAGCCGCGGCGCTGCACCCTGAAAGGAGTAAATGGACTGCTTTTCATCGCCCACGACAAAGAGCGTGCGCGCGGTGTCGCGGGCCCCTTCGCCGGCAAAGAACTCGGCGCACAGGGCGTCCACCAGGTCCCACTGGGCGGGTGCTGTGTCCTGCGCCTCATCGAGGAGAATGTGGTCAACGCCGTTGTCGAGCTTATAGCGCACCCATGCGGCCGCGGCCGCTGTTGCCACAAGGTTGCGCGCCTTTTCGATCTGATCGTCATAGTCGATGAGGCCGCGGCGGCGTTTTTCCGTCTCAATGCGGCCCAGCACGGTTTCGGCAAGCTGTATAAGCGGCACGGTGCTTGAGATGACCCCATTGGCCGCGTCCCTGAGCCGCAGCGCGACAAGCCTTATTTGCTCGTCCTCAATCGCCTGACCCAGATGCGGGTTGGCGGTGAGGGCGGCTTTGCTGGCGGGCTTTTTGGAGGGCGTGCCGTCCTGATTGAGGAGGGCTGCGCAAAGGGCCTGATCGCGCTCCGCGGGCGTTGTGCTTTGAAGGATGGCAGCATACGCGGCCGCTTTCTGCGGGACTTTCTTTTCAGCACGCATCGCGGTGAGGAGGTCATCCACATCCTCGTCCGTGAGACGGGAGGGGAGCGCGGTGTCGTCCACACCGAGGGCGTCTTTGAGATCGCGCGCCAAGGTGGCAGCGCTGCTGCTGCGCCGCACCCAGGAGAGGAGCGTTCCCCGTTCGTTGAGCACCGCTTCGATGGTGGCGGGAAGGCTCGCATCAGAAAGCCGGGGGAGCAGCGCGGTGATTGCCTGTGCGATGGCACCGTCTGGATCTTCAGCGGCCTCAGCAAGGGTGGTGGAGATGGCCGCTGCTGTCAGTTCTTGGCGGGTGGGATCGTCCAAAATGGTGAATGCGCCCGACACATTGGCTTCCAGGGGGAAGCGGCGCAGCAGCGCGGCTGCGAAAGCGTGGACGGTGGAGACTTTGAGGCCGCCGGGGGTCTCTATGGTCAGCGCAAAGAGCGTGCGGGCCCGGCGCATGTCCGCGGGTTCAGTGGGCGCGCCGAGGCTTTGTAGTTCCTGGCGCAAGTTTGGTTCGTTGAGGGTGGCAAGGTGCGCAAGGGCTTTATAGACGCGCCCCGCCATCTCCGCTGCAGCAGCATTGGTGTAGGTGAGGCACAAGATGGCACCGGGGTCGACGCCCGCCAAAAGAAGCCGCAACACACGCTGGGACAGCACATGGGTTTTCCCCGCGCCGGCGTTGGCGGAGACAAACACAGAAAAGTGCGGGTCGGTGCAGCGGCGCTGGGCTCTGTCAGCCTCAAGCGGGACAATGAGCGCGTTCACCCGTGCCACTCTGCCGTGCGGGCCAGATGGTCATAGTCGCCATCATCGGCTTTCTCGAATTCGACGCGGGCTCTGGACAGGTAGCCGTTTGCAGCCTCAGCGTAGTGGGCGATGAGGGCGGCAAAATTCGTTTCAGCGTCGGTGGTGAGATCTTCTGGGCTGGGACCTTTCGGGTTGGTGCCAAGGCGGCGCCATTCCAGTGGTGTGCGCCCCCCCGCAATCTTGACGTAGCTGAGTGCGGCAAGGGGCGCATCGGCGGGTGCGGCGAGCCCGCCATGGCGCAGCAGCATCGCCTCCAATGGGAGCTGCGGCTCATGCCCTGCGGCAACAGCCTTCTGCGTGGGAGGGATGCCGGTCTTATAGTCAATGATTTCAACAACACCGTCGACGCCGCGGTCGACCCTGTCGATACGCCCGTGGAGAGTGACGCCTGCGATCTGCGCCTCGCCCGGGGCCTCTGTGAGAATGGGTGTCCACTCGGCCGCACGCGCCGCTTCCATGGCGACAAAATAAGGGGCGACGCGGTGGAGCCTTGCACCCCAAAGCGCTTGGGCTTCGGGAGCGTGGGCGAAGGCTTTGAGGGCAGTGTCGGTGAGCGCATGGAAGCGGGCTTCCGCATCCGGCTCACGATGGTGTCCTTCGCTGATGAATGTCTTCAGCACCTGGTGGATGATTTCGCCCCGATCACCGCCATCGGGATCAGCTTCCAGCGGTTCGAGAGGGCGCAGCGATAGGATGCGCTTGGCGTAGAAGGCGTAGGGATCGCGCACCAAAAGACCCACATCGGTGAGCGAGAAACGGTCGGGTCGTGCGGCAAGGGGGGGCGACGGGCAGGGACGGATGGCCCGGGGCGCGGGTGGTTTGGCCTCCATGTGGGCGGCAAGGGCAAGGAGGCGCTCGCCGCGCGCAGCTGGGGCGCTGATCGCTTCGCCAGACAGGGCGCTCAACCGTTGCAACCAGCGGGAGGCCACCGTGGGCTCGCCGCCGCTGCGCTTGGCGCGTGATAGCGTCAGGCGCGGCGCATGGGCGGCTATGAACGCATCGTGGGCGGAAAGGCCAATTTTGCGCTCAGGCAGGTCGATGCCGAACGCGGCCATCATCCCCCGTGACATCCAGGGGCCGGCGTCGGGCATCTGGGGCCAAACGCCTTCGTTGAGGCCGCCCAAAATGGCGTGGTCGAAGGTTTGAAGCCGCGCTTCGAGTGGACCGAGGATGGCAACCGCTGCTGCCTCCAGCGGCACCCGCACCACCAGACCGCCCACCAAAGCCTCAAACGCGGATGGCCAGTCTGCTGCGGCGATACTGTAGCCCTCTGTCCGTTCAAGCTCGTCCAGCGCTTTGTCGAGCTGGGCGCTATCGGGCGCATCGGGCACGCTAGCCCGTGCCGCTGCGATGGCAGCGCGGTGGGCGGCGGCGAAACGGCCGATGGCCGCGCGGCCACCCTTCAAGTCGGCCAGCGGGGCAAGCGCGTCGCGCAGGACGCTGAAAAGGGCGTTGGCGTCTGCCCCTGCATCGCTGAGGGACTCGGTCATCGCGTGAGGGGCGACGCGAGGGCCGCGCAGCGTTGCTTCAATGGCGGCGATGGCGTTGTAATGGGGCGCGGCAAGACAGAGCGGGTGTTTGAGGAGCGCCAGCCAGTCTGCCGCCCCGCCCATGAGAGCCACATGTGCGACGAGGCGGGCAAAGATCCCAGCCTGTGTGGAGGCAAGGGGCTCCCCGCCCGAATCGTCAACACTCATGGCGTGGCGGGCAAGGGCGTGGCTCACCCGCCGCGCTAAAGGCCGATGGGGTGTGATGAGGGCAACCCGCTCACCCGCCTCAACGGCTTCGCGCATCGCAAGTGCGATAGCGGCCGCCTCTGTCCGTTCGTCCGCTGCAGCAAGGATCGACACCCCGCTCAAGGCTGCATCAAGGTCGATGGCGTCTCGGTCATCGGGCCAGTGATGGGTGGCCTCGGCGGGGCGCAGCGCGGCGGACCAAAGGGCGCGCCGTGCGCTCATGGCGGCCGATGGCGTGGGATCGGCGGGGGTGAGCTGCACAACGCGCGCTGGCGAGATGCCCAGGGCATCAATGAGCTGTTTCATTCCGAACTGGGCGTGGCTTTCGGGGTCTCCTGCGGTGCTGAGAGCGTCCCAGTCAGCGTCGGTGGCGCTTCGGTCAAAGCCTGGCAGAACAACGGCGCCGCCAGGGCTTTCGGCAATGGCTTTGATGAGGCGGCGGGTTGCGGGGATGGACCCGGTGGAGCCTGCCACAATGATGGGGCCGTCTGCGCTGAGGGCCGCATGCGCGGCACGGGCGGTGTCTTCCTTGCGGCGCGTGGCGGCGCTCACTTTTCCTGCTGCCTCCAGATAGTCTGGCCAGGCTTGGGTGGCGATTTCTAGGAAACGAGTGGTGATTTCCCAATAGGCGGTGAGGTCTGCCGAATCCACCAGGCCTGGAAGGTCGTCCCAGTTGGCCTCTTGTGTCTCCACCTGATCCATCAGTGCGATGAGATCATCGGCAAGGCGGATGGCATCGGCCCCAGTTGTGGGCATCAACAGGCGCTGATCAGGCTCCAGGCTCTCTTCAAGCGAGCGGCCAAATGCGGTGATGAGCTGCGCGAGCGCCACCCGCGCTTCAAGGAGGCCGATGACGCCTTGGGTTTCCTCGCGCGCATCCTCTTCGTCGCTCTCGCCAAGGGCTTCGATGCGCGGCAGGGGTGTTGGCCCGCCATGGACGGTAAGGAAGGCCTCCGCCAGGGCACGGGCAGCACGGCGGGTCGGCAGATAAATGGTGGCTTTGGCAAGGATAAAGGGGTCATCAGGCCGGGTCCCGCCTGGCCACAAGGTGCCGTCCAGGAGCCTTGATGCCAGCGTGATGAGGAAAGGATCGCCTGGGTCGACCGAATAAACGTTCATGCCGCGCTGGCGAATATGGCGTCCTCCGCCTCACCGATGGATTGAGGGGTTCCGACATGGAGCCAAATCCCGTCAAGACGCATGCCGTAGAGCCGGCCGGTATCAAGGAGCTGATCGAAGGTGAGGTTGAGGGAGAATTTGCCCTCTGGCGCGGCATCGAAGGCGCGGCGCGAAAACATGGCACAGCCGGCATAGACAAAGGGGGCAATGGTGCGCTCGCCCCGCCGCGTTAGCCGCCCGTCTGACGAAAGCGAAAAGTCGCCCTGCCCGTCATAGCCGACAGCATCGACCGTGGGCGCGAGGAGAAGGAGCCCGTCCATCCGCTCAGGGTCAAAGGCGGACACCAGGCGGGAGAGGTTGTTGGAGGCGCCCTCCACCCAGAAGGTATCCGAATTGGCGACCAGGAAGGGATCGCTGCCGATGAGAGGCAGCGCGTTGACGACACCGCCTCCTGTTTCAAGGAGTGTGGCGCGCTCATCCGAGATCACCACGCTGTCCCCAAAGTGGCGTTTGACGTGCACCTCGATGAGATCGGCAAGATAGTGAACGTTGACCACAAAGCGGCCAACACCTGCGGCTTGAAGGCGGGCAAAGACATGGTCGATGAGGGCTTTGCCTGCCACCTCGATGAGGGGTTTGGGCGTCATCGCGCTCAACGGGCGCATGCGCGAGCCGCGCCCCGCTGAAAGCACCATTGCGGTGAGGGCTGTCATGGTCTCACCATCACGTCTGTGTTTTGGGCGAACCAGTCTTTGAGCGGCTCCAGCATTGGGGTGGCGTTGAGATTTTTGGCAAGCGTTGCCACCACCCGGGGCACGTGCTGGAGGTATTGGGGCTTACCGTCACGGTCATTGAGGCGGCGGAAGACGCCGGCAATCCTGGTGGCGCGCTGGGCGCCCATGATGGCATACCCCTCCCGCCAGCGGGCCACATCAAGGGTGGGCCGGGCCGCGAGATAGCGTGCGATAACGGCATCTTCCAAGCCGGCGGGAACAGGCACCCGCGCGTCCTGTGCGAGCGAGACAACATCATAAGATGACGGCGCGACCATAGCGTCCTGAAAATCGATGATCCCTACTCTTGCTGGACCCTGCCGTTGGGGCAACCACAAACAGTTGGGGGAGTGAAAGTCACGCAGCGCGAGATGATCATCGCCCCGCCAGAGCGTGCTCAAAACGTCATGCCAGAGGCGCGTGTACGTCTCGTCCACCGCCCCACGCAGATACCACGTGGGGAAGAGGCCTACTTCAAGAACCCCCAGTTCAGCATCAAACCGCGGCGGCACATAGTGAGCGGGCTGCTGAAGGGTGGCAGGCTGCAGAAGGGTGGCAGGCGGCGGAGCACTGTGGAAATGGGCCAGTGCATCCGCCGCAGCGAGATAGCGCTCTTCCACAGCGATCCCGTCTTCGGCGATTTTATCGTCGCCGAGATCTTCCAACAGGATGAAGCCGTCTTCGGGCTCTGCAGCGAGGATGGCGGGCGCTGAAAGCTCCCTCTGCCGCAACAGCGCAGCGATGGCGAGGAAGGCAGTGTTGTTGCCGTCAGCAAGGCGGGCGAGGCGCGGGTAGGCGCCCTCTGGTGGGGTGAAGGCGGGCGCATCCATCACAATGCTGCCGCTGCCGTTTTGGCGCAGGCGGTAATAGCTGCGCGTGGATGCGTCCTGATGGAGGGGCTTAAGATCAGCCCCTTCCCAGCCGGCCGACGCTAAGAACCGCAGCATCGCCTGGTGGCGGGTGAGACGGTTCAGAAGGTCGGCGTTGCCTTGGAGGGTGATGGTGCGGGCGTCTTCACCTTCACCAAATGCGATGCTGAGCGTCACCGGAAGGTCAGCCCGGGGCCATTCGATGAGTTCAGCTGCGCCCGGCTCGCCCACCCCAAGCTCAATGAGTTCAGCATCTTCGCCCACACGATAAAGATCGATATGGCGTACCGGGATGCGGCCTTCGTCATAGGATTGGACGATGGTGAAGGTGGGGCTTGGCACCTCAAGGGTGGGATCTGTTGCCAGCGCGCGCAGGATGGCTCTTGCGAGCGTTGTCTTACCCGCGCCGAGATCCCCTATGAGGCCGATCCGGTCATCGACCTTCAGGATAGCGGCCATCTGGGTGCCGAAGGCAGCCATGGCCGCTTCATTGTCAATGGGGATGGTCAGCTGAGGTGTCATCATAAGGGCGAGGTGTTTGCCCGCTTAGGCGGCGGTGCGCTCAGGTGTTGCTGCTGCAAAGCGGGGAAAGCGCACCACAAGCTCTGCCCCTTGCCCCGCGACAGGGTTCACCGCCACCGCCCCCCCGTGGAGCTCCACAAAGCTCTTCACCAATGAGAGGCCGAGGCCAACACCGCCGCGCCGTCCCTGCGCGCCAGAGGTCATGAACCGGTCGAACACAGCCTCAGCCTTATCAGCAGAAATACCGGGCCCTTGGTCGCGCACGGCAATGGCAACCTCGTCGCCCTCGCGGTGGCTGGCGATGGTGATGGTGGTTCCTGCCGGCGCGTGGGACACAGCGTTGGACAACAAATTGTAGAGCACCTGCCGCACACGCTGCGCGTCCCCTTCAAAGCGGGCAGCATCTGGCGCGATGTGGGTTTTGACCGAAAGGTCCGCCTCCGCAATCCGGTCTTTCAGGCCGTCCAACACTTTAAGGGCCGTTGCCTCCACATCCACCTCTTCGAGGGAGAGCTCCATAATCCCTGCATCGATGGTGGCAAGATCCAAGATCCCATCGATGATGACGAGGAGAGCTTCGGACGACACGTTGATATAGTTGGCATATTCGCGTTGGCGGTCGCTCAGCGCGCCGGTCTCTGGCCGGGTGAGGAGCTGGGTGAAGCCGATGATGGTGTTGAGCGGCGAGCGCAGCTCGTAGGAGACGTGCTCGATGAAGGCGTTTTTCAAATTGTCGGCCGCTTCAAGGGCATTGTTGCGGTCCATGAGCGCGCGGGCAACGTTCACGCTGTCGGTGACATCGGCGAACGTGGCAAGGGTCGACCCGTCCGGCAGCGGGGTGAAGGCGTAGTCGAGGACCCGCCCCGTGGGCTGTTCGAGCCGGCCGTCTGCCATATGGCGATGGTCTGTGAGGCCGGTGACCTTGGCCGCCAGCGTCTGGAAGAGGGCGGCGGTTTCGGGTGGAGCGGTGGCGGCAAGGTCGCGCACGTGGGTGCCAATATCGGCCGACGGCAGACCTGTCAGCGCGACGAAGGCGGGGTTTGACAGCCGCAACAGGCCATCTTGGCCAAAGCTCGCAACGCCTTCGCCCAAATTGTCGATGGTTTCGCTTTGGGTGCGCGAGAGCGTGTTGTAGCGCCGTTCCAAAGTGAGCTGCTCGGTGACGTTTTCGTAGATGTACGTCACCCCGCCATCGGCGCCTGGGCTCGCAATGACACGCAGGCTCTGCCCATCGGGCAGGTGCCACCAGGTTTCAAAGCTTTGACGGGTTTCATAGCCCTTCAGCTGATCGCGCTTCCACGCCTTAAAGTCGCTGGTTTCGGGAAGCCGCCTTTCGGCACGTAGCCGGTCGAGCACTTCGTCTTCCACGGGTGCTTGGCCCAGAAAAGCAGGGGGCAGGTTCCAAAGGCTCTGGAAGGCAGCGTTGTGGAAGGCGAGGCGGCGGTCCGGGCCGAAGATGGCGATGGCTGTGGCCAGCTGGTCGAGCGTGGCGGCGTGGCTTTCAAGGGCGCGTTCTTTGGTGCGCAGGGCCGTGATGGCGTCTGTCACGTCGATGGCGAGGGCGGTGAGGGTGCCGCCCTGCCGGTCGCCGGTGACATTTAAGATTTTGCGCTCACCGTTGACGATGGTGGCGACTTGGCGGGCCAGGGTTCCGTCTTTTGGGGAAAGCTGTGCGGCGGCGTTGCTGTCAAGAAGCGGCTCTGCGCTGGGGCGATCGGAGCTTTGTGCCGGGGCGGCGACGGCTGCGCTGTAGGCGGCGTTTGTGAACCTGCGCGTCCCATCAGCGGTTTCGATCCATGCCGGGTGCGGCAGTGTGGCAACGAGGCTGGCAAGCCGCGCTGACGTGTCATCCCCCGTGCTTGCCTGCGCGACGGCCTTGACGAAGAGCGTGGGCGCGCCGTCGCAAAAGACGCCCTGAAGAATTGCCCCTTTGTCCGGCAATGCATGCTCAAAGGGGGCCCCTGATAAAAGCGCGCTTACCGCCTGCGCGTAGGGGCCTTCGCCAGCAACGCTTTGGGCGATTTCTTCTGGGATGACGCCGATGGTAAGGTGCTGCTCATCTGGCGCTAGTTTGATGGCCCCGCTTGCGCCGTGCTCCAGCGCGGCTTCGTGAAGGCGAACCTTGGCATCACAGGCCAGAGCTGACGCGGCGGCTGCGTCGTGCGCGCCGACAGCCCGGTGCGCCCGCCAAAGTGCGACAGCGGCAACGCAAAAGGCTGCCGCTGCCATCAGCCAAGCCACCATCATGGGATCACGATGGGGTCTAGTGGCTGCCGGTTTGTGCGGCCGA
>JBCDLN010000039.1:0-18776 GCA_038745295.1 Pseudomonadota bacterium
AGTAGAACGACACCATCTTGAACGAGCGCACGCCGTGTTGCGCACCTGACGCTCAGGAGCGGCAATGGATGAACGCCTCCTCGACTGGTTGAGGCAGCTTGGGCTGGAGCGCTATGGTGCAGCGTTCGCCCAGCATGAGGTGACGTTTGAGATCTTGTCGGAGTTGACGGCGGAGGATCTTAAGGAGCTTGGCCTACCCGTCGGCCCGCGGCGGACGGTCCTTTCGGCCGTGGCTGCCATGGCGGGGGCATCACCCCTCCAAGAAGCCGCGCCAGCCGCCGATGGCGTTCATGGGGCCCTTAACACCCCATCGCACGCACCGCACCACCAGGGCGAAGCACAGGCCAAGGGGTTAGGCTTTTCGAGCGCTGCGCGCGGGCTTCGCCCCACCGTGCCCATCGAAACGCAGGACGCGGAGCGGCGTCTGCTCACGGTCGTCTTCTGCGATATGGTGGGCTACACACCCCTCACGGTGCGCTTTGATCCTGAGGATGTGCGCGACCTGATGCGCCAGTTTCAGGCCGCCGTGGTGGCGGCCATGCGCGCCCATGACGGCCACATCGCGGCCTATTTGGGCGATGGTGTTCTCGCCTTCTTTGGCTGGCCGCTCGCCTTTGAAGATCAGGCAGAACGGGCCACCTGCGCTGCCCTTGACGCGGTGGCGGCCGTTGCAAAGCTCACACCGCAAATCGATGCAAGCACCGAACTGCGCGCCGGCATTGCCACAGGGCGCGTTGTGGTGGGGAGCCTCGGCGAAAACAACAAAAGCGTTGTGGGCGAGGCGGTCAACCTTGCCCAGCGCCTTCAAAGCTTTGCTGAGCCCGGTGAGACCATTGTGGATCATCAGACCGCAGAGCTCATCAAA
The DNA here is from genome assembly GCA_038745295.1 of Pseudomonadota bacterium. GTDB lineage: Bacteria > Pseudomonadota > Alphaproteobacteria > Rhizobiales > Amorphaceae > Acuticoccus. The sequence continues at coordinate 866 of JBCDLN010000039.1, forward strand.
GACACCTTCATCCTCCACGGGGTGGGGCCACTCCACCTCAAAGGCTTTCCCGAACCGCTGCCGGCGTCCATCGTGACCGGCCACAGCGCGTCAGAAACGAGGTTTGACGGTGGCCGGGCTGCGCGGAGCTTGCCTTTGGTGGGCCGCGACCCCGAGCTCGAGAAGCTCGCGGCGGCCTTCGCCCACGCTGCCGAGGGTCGCGGCCAGCTCGTCACGTTGTCTGGGGAGGCAGGCGCTGGAAAATCGCGCCTCCTTAGCGCGTTTCGCCAATCTCTCCAGGCGGGGGGAGATGGCGGCACCGACCAAACCATCCTCCAGTATCAATGCCTGCGCCACTACACCAACAGCCCGCTCTACCCCATCAAACAACGCTTCTTACGCGATGCGGGGATCGTGGCAGCTGACGATGCGGCTGTGCGTCTTTCAAAACTGGAACGGGTGCTGCGCCAATCCTCCGCCAACCTTGAGACGGACTTGCCCCTCATCGCGCACATCTTGTCGACCCCTGTGGACCCCCCCTACGCGCCAGCCGATCCAGCCTCGCCCGACTTTTTGGACCATGTGGTGGCGTGCGTCATCGACCAAGCGTTCGGGCTCGCCGCCCACCGCCCACTCTGCCTGGTGCTCGAAGATGCGCACTGGATCGACCCCAGCACCGCCTACCTTCTTGATAGCCTACTCACGGCCATCAAAGACAAACCCATTATGGTGATTGTCACCCACCGGCCCGAATATGAGGTTACGACGCCCCCATCGGTTCGCCGGACAGACATTACACTTGGCCGGCTGAGCGCTGATGAAAGTATTGCCCTTGCCAAAGCATGCGGCGGGGCGGGACTTGCCAACCACGTGCTCACCGCCATCGCCGCACGAGCCGAAGGGATCCCCCTTTACGTGGAGGAGCTGACCGGCCAAGTCCTTGAAAGTGATGATGAAGCGGTGGTGCCGCTGTCCATCCAGGCGCTTTTTGTGGCGCGGCTCGACCGGCTTGGCGATGATAAGTGGCTTGCACAACTCCTGTCGGTGGTGGGGCGGCCCGTGGGCGCCCGGTTCATTGAACGCCTCACCGAGCTCGATCCGGCCCGGCTGGACCCTGCCGTGGCGCGGCTCCTTGCCAGCGGCCTCCTCGTAAAAACCGAAAGCGCTGACGATACGCGCTACCGGTTTAAGCACGTCCTTATCCAAGAGGCGGCCTATGATACGCTCCTTCTTCAAGTGCGGCGCGAGTACCACAGCCGCATCGCCGACCTTCTTGTCAGCCACTACCCGCTCATCGCCCTGTCCGAACCTGAGGCGGTGGCCCGGCACCTTTCCGTGGGCGGGCGGCCTGGCGAGGCCATCAACCATTGGCTGAACGCGGGTGATATGGCCGGGGCCCGTTCTGCCCCGCGCGAAGCTGTGGCGCTGTTTTCGGCCGGCCTGAGTGACCTTGATGAGATGGCGCCATCGGCAACGCGCGATGCAACGGAGTTTTCGATCCGCATTGGGCTTGGCGCGTCGCTTCTCACCCTGGAGGGCTGGTCGTCACCGGCGGTTGCCAAGCACTATGACCGTGCGCTTCAGCTGTCTTCGGACGATGATGATGCGCAAAAGCTTTTTGCGGCGCTGCGCGGCAAGGCCAATGTCCTGCTCCTCAATGGCAAGCTAAGCCAATGTGCAAGGGTGGCGGGTCAGCTCACAAGCCTTGCGCAAAAGGCTCATGATTCGGCCCTGCGTCTCAGCGCTCTTGTGGTCAGCGGCATGTGTTCTTTGCTCGCAGGTCGTTTTGCCGATGCCGCCAGCCACCTTGATGACGCCGTCAGCCTTTATGACCGTCACACCCATCACGAGCTAGCCTTTCGCAATGGCACTGATCCGTGCGTGGTGAGCCTTGCGGGGCTTTCCTGGGCCCTGTGGTTTTTGGGCGATGCGGAAGGGGCCGAGGCGCGCCGCTGCGAGGCGATTGCCCTTGCTGAGGAGCTGAACCACCCCTTCAGCCTCGCCTACGCCATGAGCTTGTCGGCCAACCTTGCTCAGTTTGCCAACAATCCCGCCCTCACCAAAGAGCGGGCGAGCGAGAGCATTTGTTTTGCCCAAGAAAACGACTATCCGTACTGGGTCGCCTGGGGCCGTATCGTCAAAGGCTGGGCGATGGCAAAGCTGGGCAGCGCGGAAGCAGGGATTGGCGAGGTGAAGGACGGGGTTGCGCAGTACCGCGCCACCGGCGCACGGCAGATGCTCCCCTACGCCCGGATGCTCCTTGCCGAATGCTACCTCAACGCCGGCGACAACGGCGCCTGCGCCAGCGAACTCGACCAAGTGGACCGCAGGGCCGACGGATCGGAGGCCGCCTTCTTCCTCGGCTATCTGTCTGAATTCGTCGAGCAGCTGCCTCCATCGGCCATGCCGTCCGCTAAGCCCCGGCAAGCGGCCTTTGCTGGCAGCGACCCCGTCCCCTGGGGAGAAGCCACAGGTTAAATTTTACATCGGCCGGCAGCCATGATTTCCTATTGGAGGTTGCGTCGTCTTTGAGCCTATTTGCTCAATGAAAACGGCCAGATGTCGCCGGTCGCCCAGGCCAAGGATAGATCAAAACAAAGAGGACCTGCCGATATGGGCTTAGTTCATCACCTGGCGGGAGGCTGCTTTGCCCTTGCCGCGGCAATTGTTGCAAGCAACGCCTTGGCCGCCGATACGCCCAGCGATCCGCCGCAGACCTGCCGGGAACTCGCTGGAACCGCCACCCCAGCTGCCACGACCACCAATGCAGGCAACCAAAACGCCCGGGCCCGGCGCCGCGCCTTCCGCGCCATGCAAGTGCGCTATGACAACGAAACCATCAACCGCAACCAGCGCGTCACCCCCGCCAAGATTGACCGCATTTCCAGGCGCCTCTTGCCCAACCAGGTGCTCGACGGCATTTCCCGCCGCAAACGCGTTGATCTGATCTTGGCCAATCAAAGCATGTTCCCCCAGTTCTACGGAACGCCCGGACTGCTTCTCAATATCATCTTGCTCAGCGCCAAAGACTACATGTTTCTCGACGATGGCAGCTTGGAAAGCCTTCAGCTGCGCCCCTATGGCAAGATCGATGATGACGGTTACCGTCTCAACGCAGACATGTCCGGTCACATCATCAACACCATGTGCTTTGAACTCTATGACCGTCGCGGCGAGCACAAGGCCACTTACCGCTACAAGGTCAAACTCGATGTGGCCAAGTGCGGCTTCAAAGTGATCCGCAGGGCGAGCGATGGCAGTTTCCCGGGCACCTTCCTGGAAGCAGACCTGAGAGGCACGCCGGCCCGTTTCAAGTATAAACTCCAAGCGACGGCTTTGACCCAAGGCTCCACCAAAGAGTTCGATGGCGTCACAGACTGCGAGCCTGTCGACACCAGCGGCCAGTTCCTCTCGGTGAGTGAAATCAGCTTTGATAACGGCGATGGGACGCTCCGGCCCCTGACCCGGGATGTGCAGCACAACCACTTCTTTGTGATGATGGCGTCGGGTTGTGTGGATATGTTCTTTGAAGCAACCCCGCCCTTGGGGACAGATCTCGACACGCGCGATCCCAACTACTGTCTCGGCCGGTGTAAGCGCCCGCTGATCGTCAACACCGGCGCCTGACCGTTGCCCGCCAAAGCGGGCGTGCTTAACCACAAACCGCTGCCGTCCCTTGGCGGCAGCGGCAGCCGAGGGGACATGGGGGGGCTGGCACGCGCCCAAAACGCGTGGCGCTGCAGCCTTGCTGAAGAGTTCTACGGGTTTTTGCCTAAGGCCACGCCAACCTGTGATGTGGTGCGGGTTGGGCTGGGCGAAGGGCGTGCTGAGCGGCTCATCATCACGCTTTCCCATGAGGGTGGCACCCTCACCATCGATGCGGCGGTTTGGTGGCCATACGCAGCTCCGCGCGAGGTCCCCCTCGTCATAGGGCTCAGTTTCTTAGGGCCCGCCGGCGTATTGATGGGGGAGGAATTTCCGCTCGACCCCACCGCCCGGGTCAGCTCTGATCTGCGCTTGGGGCTCAATGACAAGCGTCTCCAGCCGCATATCCGCGGGGCCCACGCCGCGCGTTGGCCTCTGGCCCTTTTTGCGGAGCGGGGTGTTGCGCTCCTCCTCAGCTGCTACGGCTCGTGGGTGCCCGATGACCCGCAACGATGGCAAGATGCCGGCCTTGCCCCCTTTCTCAACCTTGGTGAAGGGCCTCATCAATCAGGGGCCATCAGTCTTTGGGCGTATGCGCTGAGCCGGCTCGTGGATGTTGCTGTCACGCTGCCTGAAATTGATGCGGCGCGGATTGCGGTCGCTGGTCATTCCCGGCTCGGGAAGGCCGCTCTTTGGGCAGCAGCTCACGATGCGCGCATCAGCACCGCCATCATCCATAACGCAGGAACCTTGGGGCCAGCCCTTGCAAGCCACTCCACGGGCGAGACGCTGATGGACCTGGCCACATCCTTCCCGCACTGGGTGTCGCCCAGCTGCCGCGCACGGCTTAACGCGGGCATCACGCCAACCGTCGATCAGCACCAGGCGCTTGCGTCCATTGCGCCGCGCAACGTGATCGTGGGATCGGCCGCTCTTGATGCATGGGCGGACCCGGTCGCTGAATACCTTGGCCTTTGTGCAGCTGCGCCCGCCTTTGCTGGCGCCACTGAACTGCCGGCTGCCGAAGAGGTTTTCGGCGACGCGATCGCACCCATGCAAAGCGTTTTGGTGCGGCGCGGCCCGCTCGCCTATCACTTGCGGCCCGGCGGCCACGACCTCTTGCCCGCTGATTGGCGCGTCTACCTCAGCCTCCTAGATGCCTTTTGATGCTTGGGCCTGTCCCGCCGACCCGGCCAAGTCGTCGCCTTGGATGCCCGCCGCGATGAGGAAGACGTCACTTACGTGCGCGAGTATGATTGCTCTACGGGCTGAGAATTCATTTGCCATCAACACCGCACATCGGGGAGGGACTCTCCATGAGGCTCAAACATCTCATATCCACCGTTCCACTTTATGGCGTCCTGTGCATGCCGTCGGCCCCGACGTCCGCCCATGCCTTTGAGCTAACCGGGCTCTATGAAGGCACCACATCGTGTGACAGCACCACCGATGGCGACGCTTGGAGCTGGGGTAGTGCGGTCCGCGTCGCCATTCAGCAAGATGGCCAAGACTTAGAGATCGACTATCAGTACATTGATACATCTGAGTACGGCAAAGAGTACGCGCTCTATCGTGGCAAGATGGCCATCAGCGGCGACGGCGCCATCGTCAGTGGGTTTTTCGCTGCATGCGGCGGAACCTTCCCCGCGCAAGAACTTGTGCGCATGTTTCCCACCCCCACCAAAGATGCCCCTTTCAGTTTTGCGGCAGACAGCATCTGGGTGTCACAGGCTGTGCCCAACCGACCTGGTCTGACCGTCCAAAGTTGCCGATGGGCTTTGCGCCGTGTCAGCTTGGATAAAGGTCCTATAAGGGCTTGCCCGGTGGATCAGTAGCGCCCCGCTGATCCCTTCTGCGCTGTCACAGTATGGCGCTCGCGCTCTGCGCAGCGCGTCGGTCGATCTGGTGAAATCAAACAATTCGCCACCTTGATGGGCTCGATCCAAGCATTGAGTGGCCGTTGCCCCGGTCGGGTTGATCGACCCTCTTGTGCGAGCGCCGCTCTAGATGTCGTTTCCATCAACGCTGTTCATAGGCGAACCGCCTAAGGGGGCCGTGCCTTACTGCGCCCGCCTATGGTGAATTGACCCATCAGGCCCACCGCGGGATCCTGACCGTGTCGGCTCCGAAGGAACGTCGCTGTTTGGTGTCCCACCGAAGGAACATGTGAAGGGTTCTTTCAGAGCACCTCTGAGTCTTGGCGGAGCCTAGAGTAAACAACCTTCAAAGCTTCACCATCTAGGCGACACGCACTTTGATGGTTTCGCCGATCTCGTTGAGGATAGCGCGAAGCGTATCGTAGTCTTCGTGGCGCACGCGCATCCAGGCGTTGGCCATATAGCCAGCCTCTACCCCTTGGGTGGGCGTGCCGGGCTCTGGAAAGGCTTCGCCCACCACCAAGTGGCCATAGCGGCCAAAAATCTCGCGGGTCCCCTCATAGCCTTTGATGATGCCATCGCCTTCTGGCCGCAGCGCAATAATCCCGCACGCATAGCGCCGTGAGGGGGTGCGATCCACATGATGATGGCAGACCGCCAATGCCCATTCGCGGTAGATGTCAAACTCATTTCCGGCGGCGTAGCTGTCCCACTGACCAACCCCGGGTGGCCGGCATCCAATTTCGGAAAATTTCAGCCCCTTCGGCCCAAAAAACCACTCCATGTGGGTGGCTGCCGTCTCGATCCCGAGCGCTTCAATCACCTTGAGGCCGATCTGCTGCACCTCTTGATAGGCCGTCTCCCCCATCCTGTTGGTGGCAATGATCTGGGGCGAGATCCACCTGGTGCGCATCGCCTCAAGGACATTGGGGTAATAGTGGCTGATAAAGTCATGGGCGACGGCGCCGTTGACGCTGATGGTATCGTAAAACCCCTCGTGCCCTTCGATGAATTCTTCAATGGCGGCAGGTGCACCGTCGCTGAGACCACTGGCGCGAACCGCAGCGTCGAGCTCTTCGGGTGTGGCGGCGCGATAGGTGCCTGCTGCGCCGGCTGCATCGCGCGGTTTGATGATGAGAGGAAAGCCGTGAAGGCGTGAAAATTCGTGCGCTTCCCCAGCGCTTGAGATGCCGGCGGACGCTGCCGTTGGCACACCTGCCGCCCGCAACACCTCCTTCATCGCCACCTTGTCACGGCAAAGGTAAGCTGTGCGGCTTGATATGCCTGGAATGTGTGTGCGCTCGCGCACATGGGCCACTGGCAAGATGTGGGCTTCGACCGTGGCTTCGAGCCGATCGATCCACATCAGGTCTTGGGCTTTGCGCACAGCCCACTCCAACGCACCCTCGTCTGTGACTGAAGCGATTTGCTGGTATCCGTGGAGGCGGTGTTTGGTGTCATCGTCGAGCCAATCATAGGGCCGCTCGCCGATCCCTAAGATTGTGGCGCCAATGCCGGAAAGAGCCCGCACGAATTCGCGTTGATTATGAGGAAAGGCCGGCTCTACAAAGATGATATTCATGGGTTTTATTCCATCAATACTTGGGTCAAGCCGGCCGCAATCGCTGGCTAGGATGTAAGCTCTTCAAGGTAGGTGGGGAGCATTTGGCGCCATGTGGGCCAATCATGATCATAGGTCTCACCCCACGGGTCGACGCGGTTCGGCACGCCCTTGGCGCCCAAGAGATTGGCCATGCGCCAAGAATCGTCAGGGTTCTCCCATCGCCCTTCCCCGTAGGCGAGGATCAGAAATCGTTGTTGCAGGCGCTCCAACAATGGCCCATGCAGGCCGCCCAAAAACGCAAGCGGCGCGCAATGGTAGTAGTGTTCGTTGCCCGAAAGACCGAAGAGGCGCTCAAGATCGTAGCTGCCGCTCATCCCCACGGCAGAACGGAAGAGGTGGGGGTAGCGGCACAACACTGCGGTCGCCTTGAACGCACCTATGGATGCGCCCGCTGCAATCACTTCAATCTGTGCGCTGTCGCAATCGGATCGGATGGCGGGGACGATCTCGTGCGCCACCATCTCCTCAAACCCATTCAGCATCCAAAAACGATGCTCTGGCGAGCCAGCACGGTCGGCAAAGGTGCGCCCAGCAATACTATCGAGCGAATAAACTTTAACTCGCCCGCCCTCGATGAGCGGCCAGATGGCCCCCAGGAGCCCCATCCGTTCGGCCTCCTCAGCATCGCCGCCGGCGGTGGGAAAGAGGAGGACAGGGGTCCCCCAATGGCCCCACCGCACCAGCCGGATCTCCTGGCCGATGCGCGGGGAGTACCAGCTAGAAGCCGTTTTCATCGCCGACCCGGCCTTCCTGCTCCCGCCACGTCTCAATCCGTTCGAAGAAAAGGTCGGTGAATTCATCCACCTCATGGGCCGGAAAGAGTGCACGCACCTTTTTGTGGATCGCATCGCGCATCACGCTGGAGCCGAAGAACTCATAGGCAAGGCCATCAAGATGGCTGAGATGGGCGCGGCAGAAGTCCCGGAATTTTTCGGTTTCAAACCGCTCATGGGCGATGCCCGCATAGGCCCTTAAACGCTCCCGCGGGCTCAAGTCTTGATCGGCGACGGCATAAAAGGGGTCCCAGTCGAGGGTTTTGCGCATCGCCTTCCCGGTCATTGCCGCAAATAAAGACCAGCGCAGGTTTGCCTTGATCAACCAAGGAAAATGGTAGTGGAGCGAGGTGACTTGGCTATCGGGGCAAGCATTGGCAAAGTCGATGGGGTGCCAGACACCCTCACGCAGCAGCGCTTCACAAGAGTTGAAGTCCCACCCAAAGAAGGCGTTGATGGTGAGTGTCATCTCCTCCAGGACCGCTGCGTCCTCAGCTGAGACAAAGTCAGTGTGCGTGGTGTAGCGGTCGTGAAGCGGCGCGGCCGGATCGTAGTTCACTTTGCGTGTTTGGGGTCCAAGACCCACACACCGCACAAAGCGATCATAGGGGAGGACCGCCGCTTGAAGGTTCATCACCTCTGTGCCTGAGGCGTTATACGCCGCCTCAAAGTCATGGGCGTTGTTGATCTTCGAAACACCTTTCCACCCGCCACCATGGTAGGGCTTCATGAAGAAGGGATAGCCAATTTGCGCGCCAATGTCGGGCAGCGAAAAGAGCTTGGCATACTGCTTGAGCGTGACGTCCAGATCGTCCGCCTCCTCATAGGCTTTGGGCGGTAACATCCATGTGTCGGGCACTGGGAGGCCAAGCCGCATCATTGCGCAGTAGGACGTATGCTTTTCGTTGGACTGCAGCGACCAAGGGTTGTTGTAGACATAAAGATCGTTGAGGACGATGGCCTTTTTGATCCATTCCCGGCTGGTCGAATACCAGTGGGTGAGCCGGTCAATCACAAGGTCATACTTGACAGGTTGGCGCAGATCGAACGGCTCGATGGTCACCCGTTCGCAGTGCACGTTAAGGCGTTCGCCGTCCAACGGCACATCAAGTTTGAGCTGTTCGAGCAGCGCCTCATAGCAGATGGGCCAGCAGATATCTGCGCCGAGCGACAACCCGATGTTGATGGTGCGCGTTTCCATGGCCCCTCCCACTGGGCGGGCCCTTTTCACGCCAAGTCGCGGACCCTTAACGCGTAGAGTGTGACGGGCTGAGCACCCACATCAACCCATCACGGAGCTGATCGCGCCAATTGTGCCAATGATGGCCATCCCATGAGCTTTGAAAGCGCACCGCCACACCATGCTCAGCAAGCCAGAAGGCGAGGGCACGGTTTTCCTCCGCCAACCCCTCAAACTCACCGGTGGACACAAAGGCCCGTGTGGGCGGCAGACTTGGCGCGCGTTTTAGGCTGCTGACCAGATCGGCCACCCGGTGGAAGACAGGGTGGGGACGGCTGTTGAGCTTTTGCTTATCGAGGATAAAGGAGCCGGACTGGAGAACCAGTCCGCCAAACACGCCGGGAAACCGAAAGGCAGTGGCGAGCGAGGCCACAGCGCCAAGGCTCGCGCCAAGCAGAACCCGCTCGGCCGGGTCATCGCTCACCCGGTAACGGGCCTCAATGGCGGGGATAAGTTCGCGTACCACATAGCGGGCGTGCCGGCGACCGCGGGGGTATTCGCCCATCCGGTCAACGGTTTGGACGAGTGCCACCATGACCGGCGGAATGTCGCCTGCCGCAATCAAGTTATCGAGCGAAACGCCAAGATCGGCGTAGGTCATGAAGTCAGTGCCGTCGTGGATCACCACCAAGGGGTAAGGCGCCCAGGGATCGTGCCCGGGCGGGAGGTAGAGCGCTTCTTCCCGTGGCCCCTCAAAGATGGCCGTCTCGACGCCAAATGGGATAAGACGCCCCTCGGGTGCGCCTTGGGGCGTCGTCCAAGGGGGGCGCACATAACCGCTCGTGCAGCACACTGAGTTTTCGCCAAAAGGGTCCCGCGCCCGTTCAGGATTGCGCGGATCGAGAACCCATTCCTCGTGCCCGTGATGCTGGACGGCAAGCTTATACTCAAACCGTGCACTGTTGGCGACGTCGACTTGGGCAAGCCAAAGGTCCGTGCGCGGCACACGGGCAAGGGGGACGCGGTCGATCCCGGCGTGGATCCATCTCAGGAGACAAACGCCGTCCGCCTCACCGCGCCAGACGAACACTGCATGGCCTTGCCCCACCAGAGGGAAGGGCGCGGCCGACAAGAACCGATCAATGGCTTCGGGGGAGGGGGAACCAGCCCCCAACAGCGCCGCAACGCGCGCATGCACCCGCCCGCTGCCGGGCAGTGCCATTGGAAAATCTTGAGGGTCCTGTGCAATCGTCACGGTCGCTGACGCCTTTCAAGCCCGCTTGCTGTCGCTTTCCCCTTTGTGTGCGACGTGATTTGATGGGCCGTCGGTGGTTTTGGCCGACGTCTCTGCGGCTGGTTCGTCACCGGATGCGTGACCACGATGACCGGCACGCTTCGCCACGGCTCCTTGAAGTAGGTTGGCAAAGATGCCTCCGTAAATGCCCATCACTGAAAAGCAGCGTACCACGGCCTTCCGGAGCGGGCGTTGATATGGCCCGCTAGGGGACAGCCGGTGGCAGCAGCGTGTCGGATACTGTCTGCGCCACAAGCCACTTCACAACGCCCTCTTGGGCCTCGCGATCGGTGCCGCCATCAGCTTTCAAGTCGTTGAAAATCTTCAACTGATGGTCGGCGCTGGTGCCACGGGTCGCCATCTCGCGCGCCCGTTCCACCTCCGCCAAGCAGCCTAGGGGCTCAGCGTGGGGGCGCAGCCGATCGAGAAGCTGGTCCAGCAAATTGGCGAACGGCACCAGCGTCTTGTGCGCATAGTCCGCCAGCGAGGCATCAACGCCGTGTCGCTGCGCCAGGAACTTGTTTTCCAGGAGGAGCGTGCGCCGATAGCGCCGCCAGCTCAAGTTCTCCGTTCTGAGGTGCATGAGATAGGCAAGCAGTGACTGATAAAGAGCGGCAATGCTGATCCCATCATCGATATAGCTGCACACGTCACAAATGCGCAGCTCCAACGTCGGATGACGGCCGCTGGGCCGAATATCCCACCAAATCATCGAAGGGTCGCGCACAAGACCAGTCTCGGCCAAATCGTCTAAAAGCTCAGTCCAATCATTCCAGCTGTCAAACACCTCCGGCATTCCAGATCGCGGCAAGTCCGCCAGGATCGTGGGCCTGAACGCCTTGAGCCCTGTGTCGCGCCCCTCCCAAAAGGGCGATGAAGTGGACAGCGCCAAAAGGTGAGGCATGAAGTACCCCATCTGCCCCATGAGGTCGACGCGGGTGTTTTTGTCCTCAATCCCGGCGTGGATATGCATGCCGCAAATGGACATCCGGCGGATGAGGCTGCGATGTTCGGCCGTGATGATCCTGTAGCGCTCAAGATCCACAGGTTCTTGTTCGTGCCAGTGCGCCCATGGGTGCGAGGACGCGGCGATGATCTCAAGCCCATGCTCGCGCGCCACATCTGACACTGCTTTGCGCAAGCCCATCAGCTCAGCCCGCGCGTCAGCCGCCGTGCGGCAGACTGCCGTCCCCACCTCCACCTGGCTTTGCAAGAACTCATGGGTGACCCGCGGGCCGATAACCTCTTTGCACCTCGACATGAAGGTGCCCGGCGGACGGGTGGCCAGCGACCAAGTCTGCGGGTCGATGAGGAGATACTCTTCCTCAATCCCAATCGTCAGCGGTTCGTTGGGCCGCTCCATCGCCATCGTCCTTTTCTGGCTGAGATCGCCCGTCATCCTTGCCAATGGCGTGCCATGTCGCAACGCCTGGGCAGACGCAAACGTCCACTTGGTGCAACAGCGACCACATCGTGGCGACTGTGACGCATATGCCTTTGTTCACAAACCCGAAGTGTCCCGGGTGCATGGCTCGCCGGATGCTGGATGCTGGATGCTGGAAAGAGTGGGCAAGCCCCTCGAGGTGGACATTGTCAAGTTTGAAGAGGCGATGCGTGCACCCACCGGCCTTTCCACGAACCCCACAGGAAAAGTCCAGGACAGGTCAAAGTGCGCAACGCGGATGAGCGCGCCAGGGCCATAGACAACGCTTGTCTCGCCCAGTCCAATGAGGGTGCGGTCTCAATCAAACGCAGCGGAGCCCCCCATGGATTGGTCGCGCGCTATCGACAGCTACTGCGAGCGGCTGGGTCCTGGGTTTTGGGCCGAGCCATGGAATGCTGTGACCAACGCCGCGTTCGTGATCGCGGCCGTTGTCGCCTACATCGTCGCAGCGCGGCGGGGCGCTGTGGACTGGCCCATCGCCGTGTTGGTGGTGATCACGGTCTTGGTGGGGATCGGCTCCTTCTTGTTCCACACGGTTGCTACGCTCTGGGCGCTGCTGGCGGATGTGATCCCCATTCAGCTGTTCATTGTATTTTATTTTCTGTTTGCCATGCGCCGGTTTGCAGGCCTGCCGTGGTGGGGGGCGGGGCTCGCAACGGTGGCGTTCCTTGTCTTTTCATTCCTCGGGGAAGGTGTGCTGGGTGAATGGCTCGGCCCGGTGATGAATGGTTCAGAGGGTTATGTGCCGCCGCTGTTGGCGCTTCTCATGGTGGGAGGGGTGCTTGTTAGTGTTGGGCGCACAGGGGCTGGCTGGTCGCTCATTGCGGGGGGGCTGATCTTTGCCGTCTCGCTCACCTTTCGAACGCTCGATATGGCGGTATGCGGGCAGTTTCCGCGCGGCACCCATTTCATCTGGCACACCCTCAATGGCGTGCTTTTGGGGTTTCTCGTCATTGCTCTGGCGCGCTACGGGGTGGTGCGCCGGCGTGGCGGGCCCAAAGAGGGAGGCGCTGCCTAACCGCAAGCCCCCAGCCGCCACGCCCTGACAGGCAGGGAGACTGCAGAACGCGGCCAAGCATGTCACCGTCGCCGTCGTGGCAACAACGCGTCTCACCCAATACGGTCCGCCAGAACGGAGACGCCGCGCGATGATCCATAGCCCCTCAGCGCGCCCGATCCCTGTGCGCGACGCCATCACGACTGCACCTGATTTGGTATTTGTTGACGGACAGGAAGACATCCGCCTCAAGCAGGAGCACAGCGCCTACCGCCGGTTCGGGGTTGACGATGCCCGCCGTATGGTGGTGCTCGGCCGGGCAACAACGTGTCCTCACCTCGATTGAGGACGAATTCATCACCCCCACCCCAGCGAGCATCTTCTGATCGCCGGTCCGGAAGCATCACAACGGGTGGGCCGGCGGTCTGCCCGTCCACCCAGATCACCCGTCCGTTTGTGATGCCAGGCTTCAGATCACTAGAACCCTCTTGTGGGCCCGCAAAGTGGGTGCGCCGACATTACGCTACCCGTTTCCTGGAGCGGCGCGGGCAATCGCCAGAAAGTCCTCAGCCTTCAAGCTTGCGCCGCCCACAAGGGCGCCGCCCACGTGGGGGACTGCCAAAAGCTCAGCGGCATTGGACGGTTTGACCGACCCGCCATAGAGAATCGGGATGGCGCTGCCGGGGAACTGGGTGTCGAGGGTTTGGCTGATGGCACCATGCATTGTCGCAACGTCATCGGTGGACGGGGTGCGTCCTGTCCCGATGGCCCACACAGGCTCATAGGCGATCACGAGATTTTGTGGGTTAACGGACGCCGGCAAAGAACCTGCAAGTTGGCGGGCGACCACGGCCACGGCATCTCCCGCGTCGCGCTCTGCCTCGGTCTCACCCACACACACAATCGTCTTGAGCTTCGCCTGCTGCGCCGCCACGGCCTTTTTCGCCACAAGCCCATCGTCTTCACCGTGGTCTGTGCGCCGTTCAGAGTGTCCAACAATCACCGCGCTGGCGCCTGCTTCGGCGAGGATGGGGGCCGAAACATCCCCAGTGTGCGCGCCTTTTTCGGCAAAATGGCAGTCCTGTGCACCCACACTAAGGGGGCTGCCGGCAGCCTTCAACGCAAACGCCCCAATCATGGTGAACGGCGGGCACACAAGAAGATCAACACCGCGCGAAGCGGCCTCAGAGGCGCCCGCGAGCATCCCGTCAAACTCAGCCGCACCGGTGGCGGCGCCGTTCATTTTCCAGTTTCCGGCAATCAACATCGTGGGGCCTTTGCTCTTTTTGGGTGCGCGTGAGGGGATGAGAATGGTATCGCCTCCCAGGCGGCCAGCGCTTGCGAGGTCTCCCCCCGGAACTTATCATCCCTCATGCTGTACAAACGCAGCCCCATCAACGTCCAGCTTACCAACCTCCAGCCCATCAACCTCCAGAGAGTGTCACATCGGTCATGCTCAACGCACTGCGGCGCGGCGCCAAAGGTTTTCTCGCCAAGATCCTGATTGGCCTACTCGTCTTGTCCTTCGCGGTTTGGGGCATTTCTGATTTCGTCAATCAGATCGACCCGACTGAGGTGGCGCGTGCCGGGGACACACCAGTCTCCGCGGCAGAGTATGCGCGGATCTACCGCCGCACTGTGAACAACACCGCCCAACGCACCGGCCGTGCCCTCACCCCGCAGGATGCCCAAATGCTCGGCCTGCCGGGTCAGGTTCTGGGCGAATTGCTGAGTGACGCCCTCCAGCTCGACGCTGCGCGCGAACTCGGCGTTGACATTGGCGATGACGCGCTCGCTGAACGCATCCGCGAAGACCCAGTTTTCGTGGGGTCAGATGGCAACTTTGACCGGCTTCAGTTCGATTTCATCCTCTCCAACAACCAGTACACCGAGCAGGAGTTCATCGAGCTCCAACGGGCCGCTGCGGCGCAGGGAATGTTTGTGTCCGCGCTCGTGGGCGGGCTTACCGCACCCACCGCCTACCTTGAGGCCTACAATCGCTATCTCAATCAGACCCGCACCGTCAGCTACTTCACTTTGAATGAGGATGTCATCGGCCCCATTGCCGATCCCGACGAGGCGACGCTTCGGGCCTATTATGATGAGCACAAAGCTGATTTTCAGGCGCCTGAATATCGCGGCATCTCCACAGTCAGTCTGTCGGCAGAAGCCCTTGCCGATCCTGACGCGGTCAGCGCCGACGATGTGAGACGCGCCTATGAGAGCGATGGCGCGTATGGCTCGCCTGAGCGGCGGCAGGTGTCCCAGCTCAGCTTTGATGATTTTGCTGGCGCACAGGCTGCTGCCACATCGCTTATCGCCAGCGGCGACTTTGACGGCTTCATCGCCGAGGAAGGCCGGGAAGGCGACGTGGTGGACCTTGGCCTCGTGGAGCGTGATGGGCTCGTGGATCCTGCTGTGGCCGACGCAGCGTTTGCGCTCTCAGAAGCTGGTGTGGTGGCGGTCGACGGACGATTTGGACCGCTCCTGGTGCGGGTGAGCGAGATCCAGCCTGCCGGCAAAGAACCTTTGTCCGCGGTGGAGGCCGACATTCGCGGTGAAATCGCCCTGGAAGAAGCGCAGGACCAAGTCCGCGACCTTTATGACAACGTTGAGGATGCGGTGGCAGGCGGCGCCCGGGTGGACGAGATCGCGAGCCGGTTTTCGCTGCCCACCCAAGTGGTCGGCGCGGTGGACCGGCAAGGTCAGGGGCGGGACGGTGCGCCCATCACGCCGACCCTCGATCCGTCGGTGCTGGCGACCCTCTTCCGGGCCAACGAAGGCGATGATGCTGAACCCATCGAAGGGCGTGACGCCTATACATGGGTCCAGCTCGACAGCGTAACCCCCGCCGCCGACAGGCCCTTTGACGAGGTGTTCGACGATGTTCTGGTGGCCTGGACCAACGCAGAAAAGGCAACTCGCTTAGACGCCAAAGCAGCCGAAGCTCTCAGCGCCGTTGAAGATGGCGAGGACCTTGAAACCGTTGCCACCCGCTATGGTGCTGACCTTGTGGTCACCGACCCCATTTCTCAGTCCGCACCGGCCTCTAGCCTGCCGCAGCCGGCGGCCGAGGCTGCCTTTGAAGGCCCACTCAACCACACCGCATCCGTTGCCGTCGGCGATGGGGAGCACGTGGTGCTTAAGGTGACCGAAATCTCAGAACCCGCCTTTTTCGAAGAGGATGCGGACCTGGAAGACGCCAAAGTCACCTTCGACCGCGGCCTGGCTGACGTGCTGGTCTACGAGTTTGCCAATGCGCGCCAGGCCGACGTTGGGGTGAGCGTCAACCAGCCGGTGCTCGATGTGGTGATTGGTGTGGCCGAACCCCATCAGCGCCGGGGCATGTATTGAGGGTGCGCGGGCGACATTCACCTGATATGCACGGGGCATGTCTGAGCTAAAAACCCTTCTGGCCAAAGCCGCCTCGGGCGCACCGTTATCGCGCGGTGAGGCGGCCACTGCGTTCAATGTCCTCATGTCCGGCGAAGCCACGCCCGCGCAGATCGGCGGCTTTTTGATGTCGCTTCGGGTGCGCGGCGAAACGGTTGAGGAAATCACCGGCGCCGTCGAAGTGATGCGCGCGAAGATGACCCGCGTCACAGCCCCCCACAACGCCATCGATATTGTGGGCACAGGGGGGGACGCCTCGGGCACGCACAATGTGTCCACCTGTGCCGCCTTCATTGTGGCGGGCGCCGGGGTCCCTGTCGCGAAGCACGGCAACCGGGCGTTATCGTCAAAGTCCGGTGCGGCCGACGTTTTGTCGGCCCTTGGCGTGCGCATCGATCTCACGCCCATTGGGGTGGCGGCGTGCATCGAAAAGGCCGGTATCGGGTTTATGTTTGCGCCCGCCCACCACGCGGCGATGAAGCATGTGGGCCCTGCCCGGGTGGAGCTTGGGACCCGCACCGTCTTCAACCTTTTGGGCCCGCTCTCCAACCCCGCCGGCGTCACGCGCCAAATGGTGGGCGTCTTTTCGCGCGAATGGGTCCGCCCGCTGGCAGAGGTGCTGTTGGCGCTGGGCACCGAGCGTGCCCTCATTGTCCACGGCTCTGATGGGCTTGATGAGTTGACCACCACAGGGATCAGCCACGTTGCTGCCGTGGAGGATGGCGCCGTGCGCGAATTCACCATCGACCCCGCTGCCCTCGGCCTCGACCTTGCCGAGCCGCACGAACTCTTGGGCGGCGATGCGGACCACAACGCCACCGCCCTCAAAGCGGTGCTGGGCGGCGCCCCAGGCCCTTACCGCGATATTGCAACCCTCAACGCTGCCGCCGCATTGGTGGTGAGTGGGGAGGTGGAAACCTTTGAAGACGGCATCGCCTTAGCCAACGCAGTGCTTGATGATGGCCGCGCCGAAGCGCGCCTTGACGCTCTCGTCGCAGTGGCCAACGCGGTGGCACCCTGATGGACGGCGGCAACGACATTCTCACCCGGATCGAGGCCTATAAGCGCCAGGAGATTGCGCAGGCCCGTCTGGTCGAAGACAGTGCATCCTGGCGCGCACGGGCCGAGGCAGCGACCCCTCCGCGGGACTTTGAGGGTGCGCTCAGGGCCAAAGTCACCGCCGGGCAACCGGCGCTCATTGCCGAGATTAAGAAGGCAAGCCCGTCCAAAGGTCTCATCCGGGCTGACTTTGACCCGCCCGCGCTCGCAAAAGCCTATGCGCAAGGCGGGGCGGCGTGTTTGTCTGTCCTCACCGATACGCCTTCGTTCCAAGGGGCGCCCGAGTTCCTCACCAACGCCCGCGCTGCAGTCACGTTGCCGGCTTTGCGCAAAGACTTCATGTACGTGGCCGAGCAAGTCTATGAGGCGCGTGTTTGGGGGGCGGACGCCATTTTGGTGATCATGACCGCCGTTGACGATGCCACCGCCCACACGCTCGTGGAAACAGCGGCCGCCCTTGGCATGGCATCGCTTATTGAGGTC
Organism: Pseudomonadota bacterium; assembly: GCA_038745295.1. GTDB lineage: Bacteria > Pseudomonadota > Alphaproteobacteria > Rhizobiales > Amorphaceae > Acuticoccus. The sequence continues at coordinate 18,614 of JBCDLN010000039.1, forward strand.
CACGATGAGGCCGACCTGGAGCGCGCCCTCACACTCCCCTCAGCGCTCATAGGCATCAACAACCGAGATTTGCGCACCTTCCGCACCGATCTTGCCGTCACCGAACGCCTTGCGCCGCAGGTGCCCAAAGAGCGTCTTGTGGTGGGCGAATCAGGGATTGCCA
>JBCDLN010000040.1:0-18640 GCA_038745295.1 Pseudomonadota bacterium
GATGCATCAGGCCCACCGCGGGACAATTGAGCCCAGGCGGGAGCAGTGAGGCACGGCCCCCTGCGGCGGTTCCGCCATGAACAACGTTGATGGAAACCACACCTAGAGCAATGTCGGGATGACCATACACAGTCATCCCGAAGCCAATTGCCCGTCGCCGTTTGAAGCGAGCCGTCTTATCCGGCCTGACTGTCTAGAGTCAGACAGAAACGGCTCAAGCGCTCGGATGCGCGCGAGACAGGCAGCCGCCAGCGCGTTGCAAAAGCGTGGTCCAAGCGCTAAGTCGACTTTTAAGAGCGGCGGGGCCGTGCGCGGCGACCGCTGCGTCCCCTGCCGCGGTTGGTTCAAGGGTCACTAGAATGCTCGTTACCGAAGCCTACGCGCAGGGAGCGGGTGGCGGAGGCGGCGCTGACTTTATTGTCTCGCTCGCGCCGTTCATCCTGATCTTCGTCATCATGTACTTCCTCATCATCCGCCCACAGCGGCAGAAGATGAAGGCCCACCAAGCCATGGTGGCTGCGCTCAAGCGCAACGATATTGTGGTCACATCCGGCGGCCTCATCGGCAAAATCACCAAGGTGGTCGACGAGGTCGAGGTCGAGGTGGCGTTCGGCGAAAACAAGCCTGTTCGTGTGGTGCGAGGCACCATCAGCGAAGTGCGCGCCAAACCAGAACCCGTCGCCGAAAACGACTGATAGGTCCCATGCTCCACTTCGCGCGCTGGCAAATTGTTCTGATCGTTCTCACCGTTCTCATCGGTGTCATGGCGGTTATGCCCAACTTGGTGCCGCGCAGTTGGACCGAAAATCTGCCCGGATGGCTGCCCAAGGAACGCATTGTGTTGGGGCTCGACCTTCAGGGCGGAGCTTACCTTCTTTATGAGGTGGACCGGCAGGACTACATCGAGAAGCGCCTGCGGTCCCTCACCGCGGAGGTGCGCCAAGCGCTGCGCAGCGAGCCGCGCATTGGCTACACTGGCCTTGGCGTGGTGGATGGCGGCGTGCAGGTGCGCATTCGCGACGCCAACCAGCTGAACGAAGCGCGCGAGCGGCTTGCCCAGCTGACCAACCCTTTGGGGCAGACATTTTTCGGCGGCGAGGCGACCGAAGAGTTTGGGCTTTCTGAAGGGTCCAACAACACGCTCCGCCTCGATTTCACCAGCGAGGGCTTGTCAGAGCGGATCCGCTCGATTGTGGACCAATCCATTGAAGTGGTTCGCCGCAGGATCGATGAGTTGGGCACCACAGAGCCCAACATCCAGCGTGAAGGGGAAGACCGCATTCTGGTGGAAGCGCCTGGCGGCAACCCTGAGCAACTCAAAGGGCTTGTGGGCACCACCGCCCAGCTCACCTTCCACCTTGTGGAGACGAGCATCTCCGGTGAAGAAGCGATGCGCACCAGGCCGCCCGCAGGCACCATGGTGCTCCTGACCTCAGAGGATGACGAGCTGGAGCCACTGCGCCCCTATGTGGTGGAAGAATCGCCACTCCTCACCGGTGAAGACCTTGTTGATGCGCAGCCAGCGTTTGAGCAGCAAACCAACCAGCCGGTCGTCACATTCCGCCTCACCACCTCCGGCGGCCGCCGCTTTGGCGAGGTCACAACACAAAACGTCAACCGGCCGTTCGCCATCGTGCTCGATGACGAGATCATCTCAGCCCCCGTCATCCGTGAACCGATTACCGGCGGCTCAGGGCAAATTTCAGGCTCATTCACAGTCCAAGCGGCGAACGATCTGGCGATTTTGCTGCGGGCTGGCGCACTTCCAGCAGCGCTCACTCTGGTGGAGGAGCGCACGGTGGGGCCTGGCCTTGGGGCTGACTCCATCGCAGCAGGGGAAACGGCTGCCCTGGTGGCAGCAGTCCTTGTCGCCATTTCGATGATTGCGGTCTACGGCCTCTTTGGCATCATCGCCAACGTGGCGTTGATCACCAACATTGTGCTGTTGATGGGGCTGTTGTCGCTCCTGGGTGCCACGCTCACCCTGCCAGGCATTGCCGGGATCGTCCTCACCATGGGGATGGCGGTGGACGCCAACGTCCTCATCTATGAGCGAATACGCGAAGAGGCGAAGGCGGGGCGGTCGGCCATCCTTGCCATTGATGCAGGCTTCAGTCGCGCCTTTTCCACCATTTTGGACGCCAACATTACGACGCTCATTGCGGCCGTCATCTTGTTCCAGCTGGGCTCTGGCCCTATCCGCGGCTTCTCGGTGACGCTCGCTATTGGCATCTTAACCACCGTCTTCACCGCCTTCTTATTCACGCGGCTTCTGATTGCGGTTTGGGTGCGCCGCACGCGGCCCACAGCGATCCCGGTTTAAGCCATGAAGCTCCTGTCGCTCCCCACCGATACCGCCATCCCGTTCATGCGCTACCGGACGCCGGCGATGGTGACGTCGCTCGCCATGTGCGTCGTCTCGATCGTGCTCTTCGTCTTTGTGGGCATGAACTACGGGATCGACTTCCGCGGCGGCACCATGGTTGAGCTGCGCTTTAAAGAGCCCGCAAACGTTGGCGAACTGCGCACCGAGATTGGGGCGCTCAATCTGGGCGACCTGCAAATCGTGGAATTCGGCGCGCCCACCGACGTGTTGATCCGTGTGGAAGAACAGCCTGGCGGGGAAGCCGCTCAACAGCGCGCTGTCATCCTCTTGCGGGAAATGTTTGGCGAAGCGGCTGAATTCAGGCGGGTCGAAGTGGTGGGGCCGCGCGTGTCAGGGGAACTCGCCCGGGCCGGCGCCATTGCCGTCATCGCCGCGCTCTTTGCCATCATGGCTTACATTTGGCTGCGGTTTGAGTGGCACTTCGCCATCGGCGCGGTGCTGACCACCCTCCACGACGTGGTGCTCACCATAGGCCTCTTCTCGGCAACGCAGATAGAATTCAATCTATCGTCCATCGCCGCGGTTCTCACCATTGTGGGCTACTCCCTCAACGACACGGTGGTGGTGTACGATAGGGTGCGGGAAAACCTCCGACGATACAAAAAGATGACCATGGAGGCGCTGCTCGACCTGTCCATCAATCAGATGCTGTCGCGCACATTGATGACCTCGGTCACGACGCTGCTGGCGCTCCTTGCTCTCTTCATTTTTGGCGGCGAGGTGATTCGGTCCTTTACGTTTGCGATGATTTGGGGCGTCGTTGTGGGAACATTTTCCTCGATCTTCATCGCTGCACCGCTCCTCATCCTCCTGAAGCTGCGGCCAGGGCGCATGAGTGGGTCCGACAAAGATGGCGAGCCAGCCGGCTCAAACAAAGACACCGAGGCCGAGGTCACCGGCCAGGAGGCGCCGGCGCGCGCCTAATGTCAGGCCTTGTCATCCGCGAAGCGCACTTTCCGGGACGCGCACCCATTGATGCGTACGGCAACGGCGGCTTTCGCTTTGCGGACATGTCCCATGTAGGCTCTCTGCTTTGCGTCCCATCCGGCATCTACGGGTGGGCGCCCGCCTATCCGGACGATATCAGCGCCGACGCTCTAGAGCGCGTGATCGCTGAGGGCGGCGAGGTGGATGTTCTCCTCGTCGGCACGGGCGCGATGCCCATCCCGCTTCTGCCAGACGTTGCCGAGACCCTTCGCAAAGCGCATGTGCGCTTCGATACCATGACCACAGCGGCCGCTGTGCGCACCTTCAACGTCATGGTGGCCGAAGAGCGCCGGGTCGCTGCAGCACTCCTTGCGGTGTGATGGACCATCTTGGCGAGCTGCGCACAGCTGATCGCACAGCCTACCTCACCCAGCTCTTTGCCCCCGCGCCATTGCGGCCCGCCCTCTGCGCCCTGGCCCTTTTCGGCATTGAGCTCGACCGGATCGTCCAGCGGGCGAAAGAGCCCCTCGCCGCTGAAGTGAGGCTCCAATGGTGGCGCGATGCTATTGCCAACGAAGGCTATGGCGCGCACTCAGGCGTGCCACTGGTGAACGCACTCCGGTCGGCAATGGGTGAATACGCCTGGCCTGCCGACACCCTCGGCGCCATGAGCGAAGCGCGCATCCACGACCTTTATGCCGATCCCTTCCCCAACAGCGACGCCTTTGATGGCTACGCAGGCGAAGTGTTCGCCACCCCCCTCCAGCTGAGTGCGATCGCCCACGGCGTACTGGCTTACGGGCTCCTTGATGGCCCTCAACACGCAAGGTCAGCCGCAACGGCGGCAGGCTATGGCGGCGTTGCGCTTGCGGCCGCGTCCGCGGCGGTAAAGGAGCCCGCACGCCTTGCTGCAGGGCGAACCCACATTCCTCTATCGATCTGGACAGCCGCGGGGGTGGAGACCATTCAAGATCACCTATCCGCCCACACCCCGCCGCCTCAGACAGAAGAGGCAATCGGTCAGCTTGTTGCCCATGGGCTTCGGGCCGATGCGGCACTGCAGGAGGCGCTGCGCGCTGTTCCAGGCGATCTCGCGGGGGCCTTGCTGCCGGCACTATCGGCCGGTGATACGCTGCGGGCTGCGGCTGCGCGGCCCTTGTCACCCCGTTTGCCAGGCCCACTCGCCACCCAGTGGCGGCTCTGGCGGGCCGCGCGCCGGCTCAGGTCAATCACGCGCCGCTAACCGGCCGATGATACGCTGCGGGCTACGCTGCGCGGCCCTTATCGCCCCGCTTGCCAGGCCCGCTCGACACCCAGCTGCGCCTGTGGCGGGCCGCGCCCCGGCTAAGGTCAGTCACGCGCCGCTAACCGGCCGGTGACATGCTGCGGGCTGCGGCGGCGCGAGCCTTATCGCCCCGCTTGCTAGGCCCGCTGGACACCAAGCGGCGGGTGTGGCGGGCCGCGCGCCGGCTCAGGTCAGTCCCGCGCATCAATAGGCGGTCAAAACACTGAGGGCCGCTGCTGCGCGGCCCTTGTCACCTTGTCATTTTGGCACCTTGTCACCCACTTGCCAGGCCCGCTCGCCACCCAGTGGCGGCTGTGGCGGGCCACACACCGACTTAGATCAATCACGCACCGCTAAGATGCGGAAGAGGATCCACCGGTTTTGACTTTTTGCGCAGCTCGAAGTGGAGCTGGGGCTGGTCCACAGAGCCCGACTGACCGGCCCGGGCGATCGGCTGCCCGCGCTCCACACGATCGCCGCGCGCCACATCAAGGCTCTCATTATGGGCATAGGCGGATACCCAATCCCCACTGTGCTGGACCAGAATGAGGTTGCCGTAGCCTTCAAGCTCGTTACCGGCGTAGATCACCTTACCCGCTTCAGCAGCCCGCACGGGCGTTCCAGCGGGGACAGCAAGGTTAATCCCATCGTTGCGCCCGCCGTCGGCCTGCTTGCCGAAGCCGGCGATGATCCGCCCACGCACGGGCCAGCGGAACCCCGACGCGGAGGACGCCGAAGGCGCAGACGCTTGTTCGATCGTCTCTGTTTTGGGTGCAATGGCTGTGGGCGTTGCCGGCGCACCCGGTTGAACCGCTTGCGGGGGCGTGGTGGCCGCTGGTGCGTCTGTCACCGGTGCAGCCACGCGAGGCGACAGCGCAGCCACTTGCGTTGCCGATTGAGGCGGGATCCTCAGCGTTTCACCCACTTTCACCACACCGCCACGCAGGCCGTTAAGCGCGGCCACCGCATCGGTGGTGACACCGTAGCTGGTTGAGATGGACCACAGCGTATCGCCGTCCTTCACCACATGGCGGCGCTCGGCGGTTTGCGCATCGAGGGTTTGCGCGGGCGGGGCGACTTGAACAGCAAGTGGGCTCGGCGCGGTGTCCACCACCGTTGCGGTCGGCGCAAGGGCGACAGCGTTTGCAGGCGGCGCCACAGGGTTTACCTTCCGAGGGACCAGAAGCCGCTGGCCGGGGCGAATGTCCGCCGCGGTCTTTAAGCCGTTGGCCGAAACAATGATGTCGACCGGGACACCAAACCCTTGGGACAAGGTGGTGGCAGTGTCGCCAGGGCCAACATCCACCGCTTGCGCGTTTTCAAGGGTGTATCCGCGCGCCTCAAGAGCGGCTGATGTGGTGAGGGGAACAGGCCCGCCTGTGGTGGCGGCCGTGGCAGCGGTTGCCGGCGGCAGGTCGCTGCTTTCTATAGGCGCCAGCGCAGTGGGCGCTGCTGAACTTGATGAGGCAAACAGCGGAGTGCCTGCCAAGCGAATGTTGCCGGACGAACATCCCGCGGCCGCCCCCGCCAACGCGATCGACACTACAACACGCGCTCCGATGGATAAGCCGCGATGGCTTGGCCAGCCTTGCATGATTTGACACCCTCGTGCCCGACAAATACTGACGCCCATATGGCGGCTGAGACCGTTGCCAAAACTTTAAGTCGGTCCATTCAATTGCGCTCGAACCACCATCTGAAGCCCGTTTGAACACCTTGCTCCCCAGGGTGTTGCGGCAAGGTCACAGGATTTGAGCCACCCCCTTCACCATCGGCACGAAGCGCACGTCTGCGATGTGCTCGCCCATCAAGCCCTCATCGGTCAAAACGCACCGCATCAGCGCCTGAATCGCGCTCTCTTCACCAATCGGTGCCACCAAAATGCCCTCTGGCGTCAGCTGCTCCACCAGCGCTTCAGGGACGGCAGGCGCGGCCGCGGTCACCAAAATGCGGTCATAAGGGGCCTCATCAGGCCACCCCTCATGACCGTCCGCCACGTGGAGTGAGACATTGCTCAGCCGCAACAGAGCGAGGCGACCAGCAGCAAGATGCGACAACTTATAGTAGCGCTCCACACTCACCACATCCGCACCCAACTTTGCCAAAATCGCGGTCTGGTAGCCCGAGCCCGTCCCAATCTCGAGCACCTTCATGGAGGGCTCCACCTGCAGCGCTTCAGTCATCATGGCGACAATGGTGGGCTGGGAAATGGTTTGCCCGCACTCAATGGGCGCGGCGCGGTCACGGTAAGCAAGCGCGCGGTGCTCAGCATCCAGAAACAGTGAGCGCGGCACACTTTCGAGCGCCGCGAGGGTGGCCCGCCCGGCCACATTCTCGTGGCGCAAATGCATGACGAGTTCGGCGCGACGGACGGCCTCCTCGTCATCCCCGTTCATGGGGTGATGCGGTCAAAGCCGGTGTAGGGCAAGAGAACCGGTGGGATGATCACCGCGCCGTTCTCATCTTGGTAATTCTCCATGATGGCAATAAGCGCCCGGCCCACAGCCACGCCCGAACCGTTGAGGGTGTGGACATGGACCGGTGAAGCTTCCGCCTCAGGCCGATACCGCGCCGCCATCCGCCTTGCTTGAAAGTCTCCGCACACCGAGCACGAGGAGATTTCGCGATAAGCCCCCTGCCCCGGTAGCCAAACCTCCAGATCATAGGTTCGGCGTGCGCCAAATCCCAAGTCTCCCGTTGCAAGCGATACAACGCGGTAGGCAAGGCCGAGCGCCTTCAGAACGGCTTCAGCGCAATCTGTCATCCGATCATGCTCAGCAAGGGATGTTTCAGGCGTCGTGATCGACACAAGCTCGCACTTGGAAAATTGGTGTTGGCGCAGCATGCCGTGGGTGTCGCGCCCGGCAGAACCGGCCTCGGAGCGGAAACACGGGGTGAGCGCGGTAAAGCGCATGGGAAGCGCAGCCGCCTCAAAGATCGTCTCGCGCGCCAAGTTGGTGAGCGGCACCTCCGCGGTGGGAATGAGCCAACGCCCATCGGTGGTCTTGAAGAGATCTTCAGCGAACTTAGGCAACTGCGCGGTGCCGAAGACAGCCTCATCGCGCACCAAGAGGGGTGGGCTCACCTCGGTGTAACCGTGCGCTGTGGTGTGAAGGTCGATCATGAATTGGCCAAGCGCCCGCTCAAGCTTAGCAAGCTGGCCGGTGAGGACAGTAAACCGCGCCCCAGAAATCTGCCCCGCACGCCCAATATCAAGCTGGCCCACACCAGTGCCGAGCGCCACGTGGTCCTTGGGTTCAAAGTCAAACTGAGGGGGCTCTCCCACCCGCCTCAGCTCCACATTGTCGCTCTCGTCCTCGCCCAGCGGCACATCCTCAAGGGGCATATTGGGAAGCGCAGAGAGCGCGTTTTCCAATTCGGCCGAGATGGTGCGCTCAGTCTCCTCCCCGCTTTGGATCTTAGACTTTAACGACGCCACCTCTTCGATGAGCCGTGTGGCCTCGGCCTCGTCCTTGGCCGCTTTGGCTTTGCCGATGGCTTTTGAGGCTGTGTTGCGGCGCGTCTGTGCGTCCTGAAGATCAGCGATCACAGCTTTTCGCTGATCATCCAGCGACAACAGGTTGGAGGACGCGGGCGCCAGACCCCGTTTTTGAAGGGCTTCATCGAAACGCTCAGGAGCGTCTCTCACGGCGCGGATATCGAACATGGTGTTTGGCTCAACGTGTCAGGGGCGGCCGGCCAGGCACAAGGGCAGCGGCCGGCAGCGCTGGAAATGCGCTAGGTGGCTGCAGCTTCCTCGCGCCGCGCTCGGCTTTTTTCAATCTGCCGAACGGCGATAATCGAGATTTCGTAAAGCAGCAACGCCGGAAGCGCGAGGCCGATCTGACTGACAGGATCAGGCGGCGTCAGCACAGCGGCCAAGATGAACGCAATCACGATGGCATACTTGCGCTTCTTACGAAGGTCGGCGGCTGTCACTAGGCCCGCGCGGGCCAAAAGCGTCAAAATGACGGGCGTCTGAAACACGATCCCGAACGCGAAGATCAAGATCATGATAAGGCCCAGATACTCACTTGTCCGCGCGAGCAGCTGGATGGACGCCTGATCAGCGTTCCCGGCCTGCTCCATGGAAAGGAAAAAGCCCATGGCAAGCGGCATCACGAGGAAATAGACCAGCGCTGCGCCCAGCAAAAAGAGGATGGGTGTTGCAATGAGGAAGGGCAAAAACGCGCCCCGCTCGTTGTGATAAAGCCCCGGCGCAACAAACATATAAATCTGGCCCGCAATCACCGGGAAGGCGAGGAAGAGCGCACCAAAAAGCGCCAGCTTCAGTTGGGTGAAGAAATATTCTTGCGGCGCGGTGTAGATGAACTCGATTTCGGTCACATCGCCGGCGGCGCGCTCATAGGGCACAATCAAAATGTTGAAGATGTCCGACGCGAAGTAAAAACACACCACAAACGCCACAGCGATGGCGATGATGGATTTGATGAGCCGCGAGCGCAGCTCGATCAGGTGATCAATCAGCGGTGCCTTGGAGGCTTCAATATCGTCGTGGGTCATCGCCCGTCCGCTCCCGCGGCAGCGCGCTGCGTGGAGGCGCCCTCGCCTTCAGGCTTGGCATCGGGCGATGCTGGCACTTCGGCCCCTCCATCGTCAGCAGCTTTGCCGTTGAGCTTAACCACGGACTGCGCAGCGTCTGCCGGTGCTGCCGATGGGGGTGGCGCAGGCGACAACGTGGGGGCTGATGTGGTGGCGGTCTCGCTCGGCGCTGGGGATGATGTCGTGGCGTCCTTGGCGTCGCTCACCGTCTCGTCCAGCGCTTTCTTGGCGTCCGACAGCTCGTTTTTGATGGCTTTTGTCGGATCGAGGTTTTTGACCTCGTTGATGCTTTGTTTCACATCATCAATGGACGCTTGCCGCTCTGCCTCACGCAGCGCGTCGTTGAACGTGGATTGGAATTCGCGCGCCGTGCGGCGGACCTGACCAAAGGTTTTGCCGAATGCACGCAGCATCGACGGCAATTCCTTCGGCCCCACAACAATGATCGCTATCACCGCGATCATCAAGATTTCCGTCCACGCGATGTCAAACACCGAACCCGTACTCCGGTTTGGCGTTACGCCTTACTTTTGGTGTCGACATCCTTAGGCGTCACCGTGGACGCAGGCGTGTGCTCAATGGTCGTGGCTTTTTTGTCTTCTTCTTCGTCCTCAGCCATGCCCTTTTTGAAGCTCTTGATGCCTTTCGCCACATCGCCCATCAATTCGGAGATCTTCCCGCGCCCAAACAAGAGCACGAGGATGATCCCGATAATCAGGATCTGCCAAACGCTGATACCCATTCGCTTGCCCTCTCGTTGCCGCGGCCCCTCAGAGCGGGTGCACCACAGCCTTTGTTTCATCGGCGTGCAAAACGCCACCGGTCCCCTATAGCGAACTCTTCCCGGCCTTGCCTATGCTTATTGTTCGCCGGGCAAAATGATCGTTTGCCGCAAATCAGGAACAATGCGCACGCACTCTTGCCGCGGAACCAGGTAAGGGTCTGCCCTGACAACCACTTGGGCCGTACCCACCCGCCCGGCAAGCTCCACGTGCGTGCCGAGAAAGCGGCGATGCTCCACCACCAACTCAGCCCCGGCCTCGCCCTCCTGGGACACCACGTTGAGCGCTTCGGGCCGGAACGCCACTGTCAGATCCTCGCCCTCCCGTTCCGGCCCCACAGGGATCGCGCCGATGGCGGTGGTGACAACGCCATCGTGCACGCGGCCGGTGAAGGTGTTGACGTGGCAGAAGATCTTGGCCGCCTCAAGGTCCACCGGTGCGCGCCATATCTCTTCAGGCGTACCGGTCTGCACAATCCTTCCCTCCCGCATGAGCGCGATGCGATCGGCCATCGCCAGCGCTTCTTCAGGGTCGTGGGTTACGATGACGGCAGTGGCCTCGCGGCCCTTCAGAAGCGACAAAGTGTCCTCCCGCACCGTATCGCGCAGGCTCCTGTCGAGGCCGGAAAACGGTTCGTCAAACAGGACCACTTTCGGCGCGGGCAAAAGCGCGCGGGCGAGCGCCACCCGCTGCTGCTCTCCACCGGAGAGCTGGTGGGGGTAGGCGCGCTCATACCCCTCAAGGCCAAACCCTTTGAGTTTGGCCGCCGCTTCCTCCCGTGCGCCGCGCATGCCCCGCAGGCCATAGGCGACATTGTCCACCACACGCATGTGCGGAAACAGAGCAAGGTCCTGGAAAACAAGGCCGAGGGGACGGGTTTCGGCCGGCTCAAACCGCGTCGCGTCGGCCACCACCTCACCAGACACGCGCACGACGCCAGAGGATTGGCGGGCAATCCCGGCAGCAATCCGCAACAGCGTGGTCTTTCCGCAACCTGATGGGCCAAGCAGACACACAATCTCCCGCGGCCGCACCTCCAACGACACGCTTTTCAAGATGGGCTGGTTGCCCACCTCGTAGCGAATGTCCTCAAGCGAAAGCGGCGCTGAAGACGCAGTCTCCTCAAAGGGCTGTGCCAGCGCCGTCATCGTCATCAAGGGGGTCCTCATCATCATCGAGCGCATCGTCATCGCGCGGGAGCGGCACACTAAAGCCCTCAGGCGGCGTTCCTTCCAGGAGCCCCGCGCCTTTCAGATCGTCAAGACCGGGAAGGTCGGCAATCGCGCTGAGGGAAAAGTGATTGAGAAATGTGGAGGTGGTGCCAAACGTCACCGGCCGGCCGGGAACGCGCCGGCGCCCCCGCAGCTTGACCCACCCGGTCTCCAGCAAAATGTCGAGTGTGCCTTTCGCCACCGCAACACCGCGAACCTCTTCGATTTCAGCGCGGGTGACGGGCTGGTGGTAGGCGATGATGGCAAGGGTTTCGAGGGCCGCTTGGGAGAGCTTGCGCTCAGCCTCCCGCTCTTCGCTCATCAGGCTGGCGAGATCGGGGGCGGTGCGGAATGCCCAGCCCTCCGCCACCGCCACAAGGTTGACGCCGCGGTTGGCGTACACCGTTTGGAGCTGACGCAGGCGCTCGCCCAGCCCATCCTCATCGCCAAGGCGTGTGGCAAGTTCGGCCTCGCTCAAGGGCCGGGCCGCTGCAAAAAGCACAGCCTCAAGCCGGCGCAGCGCCTCGCCCTCGGTGGGGTCCGCATCGAAGAGGGCAATGGTTTCAGCCATCTTTGGTCTCCTCACGGGCCCGCACATAAATGGGCGCAAAGGGTGCGCTTTGTCTGACGCTGATGGCCCCTTCCCGGGCCATCTCCAATGTCGCGCCGAACGTGCTTGCAATGGCCATGCGCCGATCTTCCCCAGGGGGCATCGCTGCAAGGAGTGTATCGAGAGAGACCCACTCAGCGCTCGGCCCTATGAGCCGCTCTAAAATTTTGCGCGCATCCACTAGGGAAAAGACAGGGCGCTTTTCCATGGTCATGGTGCGCACAATCTCTTGCTGCCTGATGTTCCCGTAGGCCGACAACAGCTCGAAGAGCGAGGCACGGAAACTGATGCGGGTGACAACAGCGGACGTTTCAGGTGCCCCTCGCCCGAAAACATCCCGGCCTAAACGCGGCCTGGTGGAAAGCGCTTCGGCTGCCTCGCGCATGGCTTCAAGCCGGCGGAGGCGAAAGGCGAGTTCATCGGCCATCGCTTCGCCGGTTTCCGCCTCGGTCTTATCGTCGGGCGCGATGAGGCGACTTTTGAGCCACGCGAGCCAGGCCGCCATCACCAAAAAGTCGGCAGCAAGCTCAATCTTAAGCTCTTTGGCCCGTGCAATGAACGCAAGGTACTGCTCGGCAAGGGGCAGGATGGCGATCTTCGTGAGGTCCACTTTATCTTGACGGGCGAGCGCGAGGAGAAGGTCCAGCGGGCCCTCATAGCCAGAAACATCAACAAGGAAGACCGTATCGTCCTGCGTGGCCGTGCGGGGGGCATCTTCGAACGGGTCTTGCTCGTTGGTCATCGGGCACCCGCCACGAGTGCGTCGAACTCGGCCCGCAGCGCAGCGATGTCGAGCAATGGCGCGGCGGGCAGGCTGTCATGAACCGCCTCAAGTCGCCTGGCTGCATCAGGGGTCATCTCAGGAAGTGCCGCTGCAATATTTTCCATCTCCCGCAGCTTGCCATTGCAGTGAAGGACGCAATCACAGCCGGCAGCAAGCGCTGCTTTGGCGTTCTCGTCCACCTTGCCGCTTAAGGCGCCCATAGAGATGTCATCGGTCATCAAAAGGCCGCCAAATCCGATGGTGGTTCTGATGAGGTCGATGATGGGAGGGGAGAGCGTGGCGGGGCGCGCAGCGTCAATCCGCGTATAACGCACGTGCGCGGTCATACCCATGGGGAGTGCCGCCAGTGCCTTGAAGGGCAGAAAGTCGGCGGCAAGGGTTTGAAGGTCAGCGCCAACGTCTGGCAGGCTGAGATGGGTGTCGGCAGTGGCGCGGCCATGCCCTGGTATGTGCTTCACCACAGGGACGCCGCCCCCTGCCCGCACCCCCGCCGCCGCTGCGCCGGCGAGCGCCGCCACCACTTGTGGGTCCCGGGCGTAGGCGCGGTCGCCAATCACATCATGCGCCCCCGTCACTGGCACATCAGCCACCGGCAGGCAGGGCGCGTTGAGGCCATAGGGGAGAAGGTCATGGGCGATGAGAAGGCCTTGAAGGTGGGCAAGGCGCAGCCCCCGCTCCGGGTCCCGCGCATGAAGCTTGCCGGCGGTGGCCGCCGGCGGGTAGAGCGGCGCAAGGGGTGGGCGAAGCCGCTGCACCCGCCCGCCCTCCTGGTCCACAAACGCAAGCCGCGCCCTAGCCGCCTGACACGCCTCTTTCACCAGAGCTTCCAACGCGTCTGCGGTCGTAATGTTGCGCTTGAAGATGATGATGCCGAGGGGCTCGATCTCACGCAAAGACGCACGTTCAGCCGGCGTGAGCACAGGGCCTGACAGGCCAACGATCAACGGGGCAGCCATTATTACCGGTTGGGCCCAATAAAGCAGTCAGCGCCGGCGTTCTTGATGCGGTCGCACAAATTGGCGGCTTCGGTGCGTGATGAGGCGCCGATCCGCACGCGATAGTAGCGGCCCTTGCCGGCCACATCAGCGGCGACGATCTTAGGGTCGGCGGCCCCGATCAGACTGGGAAAGCGCGACTTGAGGTCGGCCATGGAACGCTCAGCGTCGGCCATGCTGCGCTGCGCGGAGATCTGAACGCCCCACGGCGTGGACAGTGCGTCTTGCGATGTAAAAGCTGGTGTTGCGACAGCCGGCGTCGCGCGCACCGGTGCGGTTCGCCGCGGCGGCGGCGCCGGCCGGGGCCGTGGCAGCGCAAGGACCACCGCCACATTGCCATCCGCTGTGACGTCTCCAAACGGATCCGACGGGGAGGCTTCGCGCGGGCCTGGTTCAGCGGCCCATGGGTCTGCTCCCGATGGACCAGTCGACGAAGGATCAATCGACGAGGGATCCGGTGACCCGGGGTCGGCCCACGGCGATGTGCGCACCGATGGGGTGTCTATGGCGGGCGGGTCAAACGCCGAACTGGCATCTTGCGCAGGCGCTCTTGCAGCGCTCTGACCAGCCGGATCCTCTCCCCCAACCACATCAAGATCGTCCAACAGGTCAGACGCGTTTCCAGTTCCAGGCGAGGCCACGCGCTCGATCCCAGGAACCGGAAGCTCTTCAGCGGGCGCCCGTACTGAACCACTTGGCGAAAAGCCTGAGGAGGCACCGGCTGTCACGATGGTGCCGTCCGGGCGCACTTCGAGCGTTCCCACCCGCCGCGTGATCAATTCCTCGTCTGCGGACCCATTGGCGCTGGAAGGGGGCAACGCATTGGTGATGTCCACCCGATCGGGCAGGACAAGGGCTGCGGTCTCTTCGACACTGGTGCGTTCCAAAATATCAGGCTCAGCGGCGATGCCAATGTCAGCCGGCCACTCTCGCACATCGCGCGCATCGGCACGGATTACAGGCGGGCCTGCGCCCCCTGTATCCGTGCTTCCGGCAAAGACGTTGATGCCCACCACAACCGCCAGTGAGAGCACGGCCACACCGGCCACCACCACGGCAAGCCCTGCACCGCGCATCAGGCTGGAGCCTCGCGCGCCCCCTTCACGGCGCAGCGACGGGGGAAGCTCACGGGCCTCCTCGTCTGGCAAGATCTCGTACTCATCGCCCAGCACACTTTGGACGTGATCGGCCAGAACCTCGCCTGGATCATCGCCAAACTGGCCATTGGGATCATGGCCGCCAAAAGTGTCGACGGGCTCGGGATGAACGGCATCGAACTGGGCGCGCACATCCTGGAAGAAGACGTCGGAAAGGGGGTTGTCGGGATCGGCACGCTGGGGAAGGTCGTTCGCGTCCGGGTCTTCACGGCGGTTGAAGCTGAAGGTGGGGATGGGCCTCAGTCGTTTGAGTGCGCCGATGGGCCGGCTGAGCGCGGGGCCACTCTTGTGCGGCGGCGCTTGCTCTTTGCCGGGCTCTTGAGCGCTTGGCCTGGCAGCTATCTCGCCACTGACGTGCCCGGGCCGCAGTCTCGTGCCCACCGCCTCTTGCGGCGCGAGCGCACCATCGGCGGTCGGCTCGGCACCAAGGCTCGCATCACTTAGCTCAGCCCCGCCAGGACCCGCCGCACGCTGCCCCGGTTGTTGCGTCGATGCCCCCTCGCCGGCAAGATCACGGGCGGGCGCGTCATCACCTTGCGTGGCTTGAACACGGCGATTGTTGGCCACTATGGCGCCGATGGCATTGTCGAGTTCCCAGTCGAGGGAGTCCGCGGGCGCATCGTCGGCATCCACCATCGGCGGTGACGGTGGCGGCACACGCCGGGACGGGGTGGCGCGGGCGGCAGCGGCCTCAGAGCCTTCTATTGCCCGATGACCTGCGCCCAACCCACCTGGGTGCGACGCGCCGTTGCCTCGTGAGCCGTTGGATGGGCCGCTGCCCTTTGTGGCGCCGGCAGCGCTGCCGCCTGCCGGTGAGCGGCCGACCGGCCCGGCGGCAGTGGGCGTTGCGCGCGTGCGCATCGGTGTGCGCGGCCCATGGCCGTCGTGGCCATTGCCTATCCGGGGGGAGACGGTGGGGCCATCATGCTCGTGGTAGGGCTGCGCGGTGGTTCCGCGATCAGAACCATCCTCGTCCTCAGGCAACGCACGAGGGGGTTTGGTCAGCTCTTCGTTGAGCCGTTGGGCAAATGCTTCGCGCCGGCTTCTGGCAGGCGCTCGACTGAAGGCGGCCTCGCCAGGATCATCGTCGTGGTAAAGGTCCGCTCGCCGCGCGGCCCGCGCGTAAAGGGCAAGATTGTCAGCATCATCAGCTGAAGCAGCAGCGTCACCGAGGCTCGAGGCTCGGCGACCAGGTTTATGGTCGGCCCAACCGGCCGGCTCGCTATCCACGAACTGGTCGAGCTCATCGTAAACATCCATAGCCCTATCGCGCCGCCCGGCAGACGCCGACGTGCGGGATGTGCTGGACGAAAGAGGCCGTTGAGGACCGTTCATGGGTCGCCCGCCGTCCTATCGCATCCCACCCAGTCACCGCTGCGGCGTGGTCGCGTGACCGTGGGATGCGGCTACCGCATCTCATCCGGTGCCGTCACGCCGAGCGCATCGAGGCCCTGCGCAATCACCGCTCTGACCGCCTCCACCAACGCCAGACGATCGCGAGTCAAGTCTCGATCATCTGAATTAACAAAGCGTAGAGAGGGAATACCCTTGCCTCTGTTCCATTGCATATGCAAGGCCGACGCCAGGTCATGGAGGGCAAAGGCCACCCTATGGGGCTCTGCTGCATCCGCCGCCGAGGCGATGGTTTGGGGCCAGGTGGCGAGCAAAACGGTGATGGCCCGCTCGCCAGAATCGCTCAGTGAAACGGCAGGCACAGCGCTGAGATCGCGCAAAATGCCAGGCCCGAACGCCTCCACAGCCTGCCGCTGCACCGACCGGCAGCGCGCATGGGCATACTGGACGTAAAAGACCGGATTGTCGCGGCTCTGCTCAGTCACCTTGTCAAAATCAAAATCGAGCGGGGCATCCGCCTTGCGGTAGAGCATCATGAAGCGCACCGCATCGCGGCCCACCTCGTCCACCACCTCGCGCAAGGTGATAAAATCGCCGGACCGTTTGCTCATCTTCACCGGCTCGCCGCCGCGGGTCAACTTAACGAGCTGGCACATGAAGCAGTCGAGAGGCACTTTTTCGGCCGACAGCGCCCGCACCGCTGCCGTCATCCTTTTGACGTAGCCGCCGTGATCGGCCCCCAAAACGTCCACCAGCCGGCCGAAACCCCGCTGGAGCTTGTTGTCATGGTAGGCAATGTCGGAGGCAAAGTACGTGTAGCTGCCGTCGGACTTGATGAGCGCGCGGTCGCTGTCATCGCCATAGCGGGAGGAGCGGAAGAGGGTTTGCTCCCGGTCTTCCCAGTCCTCGGCCTGGCCTTTGGGGCGCGGCAACGTCCCGTCATAAACAAGGTCCTCTTCCCGCAGCCGGGCGAGCATTTCACCTACCTTGTCAGCTGGGACCTGGAGGCTGCGCTCAGAAAAGAACACGTCATGGCTGATGTTGAGGGCGGCGAGATCGTCCCGCACAGCATCCATCATGGCGTTGATGGCAGCCTCCCGCACAAGGGGGAGCCAGTCCGCCTCCGCCATCGTCTTGAGCGAAGGGCCATACTCCGCCGCCAACGCTTTGCCGACGGGGACCAGATAATCACCGGGGTAGAGCCCTGAAGGGATCTCGATGGTCTCCCCCAGCGCCTCGCAGTAGCGCAGGAACGCTGAGCGGGCGAGGACGTCCACCTGCGCGCCAGCATCATTGATATAGTATTCGCGCGTCACGTCATGGCCGCGCAGTTCTAAGATGCGGGCCAGAGCATCACCCACAACAGCACCCCGGGCATGGCCCACATGGAGCGGCCCTGTGGGGTTGGCCGACACATACTCCACATTGACGCTGATGGGCTCGTCCGCCTTCGCCAGCGCGGTGTAGGCCGCGCCGTCTTGGGCGGCCAGAACCACCGCTTTGGCCGCCTCAGCCGTGATGGTGATGTTGACGAAGCCCGGCCCAGCAACTGTTGCCGCCTCCACCAAGGGGTCATCGGTGAGGCGCTCTGCGATTAGCGCTGCAATCTCGCGCGGGTTCTTTTTGGCGGGCTTGGCGAGCACCATGGCAGCGTTGGTCGCAAAGTCGCCGTGGGACTTATCGCGCGGGGTTTCAATGGCGATCCTGTCGAGGTTGGCTGTCAGCCCCTCCCCTTCCACAATCGCAGTGATCCGCGCCCGAAGCGCGTTCGGCAGATGCATCGTCTTTTGGCCTTGGCAGGTTGAGCGGGCGTCTTAACGCGCTGCAGCCTCTTACGCGAGAGACCTTTTGGGGTGCGCCCGGTTCGCACCATCGCGGGCAACAGCGTGGCCGCCGCCATCACCTCAGATGGTCACGGATCGCGCGCTTTGCCAGCGCGTTTTAGGCGCTGAGGCCGAGCTTCGGTGTGCCACCCACAAGGCGTGCGTGTTCGCGTAGTGCAAATCGGTCGGTCATCCCTGCAATATAGTCGCACGTGCGGCGCAAACGGCGGTCATCGCCATCGGCCGCATCGCGCCAGCTTTCCGGCAAGAGCGCGGGGTCGTTGGCAAAGACCTCAAAGAGGTCCGCCACCACTTGGCCCGCCTTTTCGCGCGCCTGAAGCACATCGGCATTGGCGTAGAGCTCGCGGTAGAGCACGGTTTTGAGCGCCTTTTCTGATGCTGCCATCTCGGCGGAGAACGCCACCAGCGGCCCGCTGTGGCCCGCAACGTCATCCGCGCTCGCCACACCCGCCCGGGCAATCCGGCGCACCGTCTCGCCAATCACGTCTTCGATCATGGTAGTCAGCAGTCGGCGCACAATTTCGTGGTTGCGGCGGATGGGCTCAAGGCCCGGCGCTTCGCGGGTGACGTCGCCCAAGACTTTGGCGATCAGCCCCACCTCCGTGAGCGCATCCATGGTGAGAATTTCGGAGCGCAGCCCATCATCGATATCGTGGGCATCGTAGGCGATGTCGTCAGAAAGGGCTGCGATTTGCGCTTCCAAGCTCGCTTGGTTGGAAAGGTCGAGGTCGGTCAGCTCAGGC
>JBCDLN010000041.1:0-18470 GCA_038745295.1 Pseudomonadota bacterium
GCGAGCGCTGCGACGAGGAGGGCAATGCGCTCTAAAATGCTGGCCCGGGTGAAGAGATACCCGATCATCGCGCCAGCCAGGCAAATGACGCCGATGGTGGCGGTGAAGAGGGTCATCACAATGGTCGGCGTTTCGCCGATGAGGAGGATGGAAGGGCCGAACACAAACATGAACGGGATGATGTAGCCCGTTGCCCCAAGCTTGAGGGCGGAAAAGCCGGTGTCCCATAATCCCGCGCGCGATATGCCATTGGCGGCATAGACCGCCATTGCCACAGGCGGCGTGATGGCGGACAGGATCGCATAATAAAACACAAACATGTGCGCGGCTTCGACAATCACGCCGAGCTTGACGAGGGCGGGCACCAGCAACGCCACCTGGACGATGTAGGCGGGCGTTGTGGGCATCCCCATCCCCAAGATGATGCCGGCGACCATGGTGAGGACGAGAGCGAGCACCAGCGAATCTTGCGATACCATGATCACAAGCCTGGTGAACTCGGTGCCCAAGTTGGTGAGCGTGATGGTGCCCACCACAATCCCCGCACAGGCGCAGGCGAGCGCGACCGGCACAGCGTTGCGCGCCCCTGCGATGAGCGCTTCTGTGACGAGGCTGAAGTTGAGCTCTTTGCGGGTGGAGCGCCGCAGCATGGCCGTCGGGATGACAGAGACAATGCCTGCAAGGGCCGACAGCGGTGCTGAGTAGCCTGACAAGAGCGTTGCGATGATGATGATGAGCGGCAAGAAGAGATGGCCGCGCTCCAAAAGCACCGTTGACAGGCGCGGCAGTTCGCTGCGCGGCAGGCCGACCATCCCGGTGCGTTTGGCCTCGAAGTGGACCGCCATGAAAAGGGCCACATAGTAAAGGATCGCCGGGAAGAGGGCGAAGGCGGCCACTTGAAGGTAGGAGATCCCCAAGAATTCGGCCATCACGAAGGCGGCCGCCCCCATGATGGGCGGCATGATTTGCCCGCCTGTGGAGGCGACGGCTTCGACCGCGCCAGCAAAGCCGCGCCGGTAGCCGATGCGCTGCATGAGCGGGATGGTGAAGACGCCCGTCGTCATCACGTTGGCGGTGGCGCTGCCGGAGACCGAGCCGAAAAGGCCGCTGGTGACGCAGGCGACTTTGGCCGGCCCGCCGGCGGCGTGGCCCGTGAGGCTCATGGCAAAGTCCATGAAGAGGCGGCCGGCACCGGAGCGCTCCACCAGCGCGCCGAAGATGATGAAGAGGACAATGAACGTGGCGGACACCCCGAGCGGGATGCCGAAGATGCCTTCTGTGGTGAGATAGAGCTGGTCGAGCAGCATCTGCGGCTCGAACCCGCGGATCAACAGCGCATAGACAACGAAGGCGGCGGCGGTTGCCGGTAACGCCCAGCCCACTGCGCGGCGGGTCGCTTCTAAGATCAATAAAATCGCCAGCGTGCCGAAAATGAAATCTTCAGTGCGAAGGTCATCAACGTAATACATCCTGTTGACGATGTATTCATACTCGACAATGGGGTAGAGCGCTGCGGCGAGCGCTGCCGCCAAGAACACCATGTCTAGAAGGTTGGGGTTCTTGCGGGTTCCTTTGAAGAAAAAGCCCGGCATCGACAAAAAGGCGAGTGCCAGGACGAACGCCAGGTGGATGGCGCGGAAGATCTGCGCATCCGGCGGCCCGAAGAAGGCCACGTAAAGATGAAACGAGGACATGGCGAGCGCGACCGCAGCAAATGCGCTCGCGCCCCAGTTGTTCAGAAGATTTTTGAGCACTTGGCGGGGTCGCCCCGTGGTGTGGGGCTAGCTCGCACCTTGCTCGTCGTAGAAGCGTTTGGCGCCTTCGTGGAGGGGGACGCCGATATCGCGGGCCATGGCTTGAGGCGTGGCGCCGTCCATGGCTTTGGCAATGGCGGCAAGATCCGGCACGTTGGCGGCAATATTTTTAAGGACGTTGTAGACGGTGTCGGCGTCCAGCGAGCAGCGGGCGATGATGTGTGTGGCGTAGCCGATGGTGTTCACATCATTGTCCTGGCCGGGGTAGCTGCCGGCGGGGATGGTGATGGGCTTATAGCCGGGGTTGAGCGCCTGCATTTTGGCCAAGTCGTCGCCCTCGATGGGGACGAGTTTCACATCGCGCGCTGAGGCAAGGTCCATGATGGCGCCGGCGGGGACGGTGGTGCCGAGGGTGAAGAACTGGGCGTTGCCATCTTTCATCAAGGCGACTGAGTCGGTGTAGGAGCCGTGGTTGACGCGGGGGAGATCGTCGTAACTGATCCCTTGCGAGGCGAGCATGTGGGCGGTGATCGCTTCGCCCGTGTTGCCCTTGGGCTGGACGGCGGCGGCTTTGTCACCAAGGTCTCCGGGCGATGAGATGCCCGCATCGGCAAGGGCGACCACCTGGAAATACTGCGGGTAGAGCGTTGCGACATTGCACACGTCCTTGGCCGCCGCATCAAAGGGGGCGTTGCCTTGGATGGCGTCCACGGTGGAGACGGAGTTGGCGAACCCCATGTCCACCTTGCCCGATTCCACCGCTTTCACGTTGGCGATGCCGGCCCCTGGCAGCACTTGGACCCGTGCGCCATCCATCGAGGTTTCGACAATGTTTTGAATGGCGCCCCCAAGCGGATACCAGGAGCCGCCTTGAGGCCCTGTCATCAGCTTGAGATTTTGGGCGGCGGCGGGGCCGTGGGCCACAAGGCCGACAATGGCGGCGGCTGTGATGGTGGTGGCGGCGAGCACTTTTGGCATGCTTCGTTCCTCCCTGCGTTTTTGTTTTGGTTCTGGCCACATGCTAGCCGATTGCGCGCAGATGCCAACTGAAAGTTGCTTTGCGGCCATGGCGGGCGGTCTTGGGCGGGGCGGAGGCCAGGCTCCGTGCTATGGCAACTTGTGCCGGTCTGTCCTATGGCGATGGTCAACACCAACACGTCCAAAGAGGCAGCCCACATGAGCATTGATCTTTATCTTTGGGGGACCCCGAACGGCAAAAAAGTCTCCATCATGCTGGAGGAGGTGGGGCTGCCCTATCAGGTGCACACCATCAATATTGGCAAGGACGAGCAGTTCGCGCCTGAGTTTTTGGCGATCTCGCCCAACAACAAAATCCCGGCGATTGTCGACAATGAGACGGGGATGAGCCTGATGGAATCGGGCGCGATCCTGATGTACCTCGCCCAAAAGACCGGCCGGCTGTTGCCGCCTGAGGGGGAGGCGTACTGGCGCGCGGTGGAGTGGCTGATGTGGCAGATGGGCGGGTTTGGGCCGATGCTGGGTCAGGCGCACCACTTCCACCGGTTCAACCCTGGCAAATATGACTACCCGGAGGAGCGCTACCTGAAGGAAGCGCAGCGGCTTTATGGCGTGCTCGATCGGCGCCTTGAGGGGCGGGAGTTCATTGCAGACACGTATTCGGTGGCGGATGTGGCGACGTTTCCGTGGGCAGCGCGGTATGAGTGGCAGGCGGTAAACCTTCACGATTTTCCCAACGTTGCCCGGTGGTACCGGACCATGGCGGACCGCGAAGCTGTGCAGCGCGGCTATAACGTGCCCACCGAGACTGAGATCCCCATGCCCTGACGGGCGGCTGGGGTGACAAGCTTTTTGGCGGCTCACACAGTGGGCTGCGGGTTTTCACGCGCCCTTCAATGCGCAATAGGTGCGTGAATGAATGCTGCCCCTCCCTCCGCCATCTCCAACCGGCGCCACGCGATCATCACCGGCGGCTCCTCGGGGATTGGCTATGCTTTGGCGGCGGGCCTTGCTGCTGAGGGCTACGGGCTGACGCTGATTGCGCGCCAGCACACGAGGCTTCAGGCGGCGAAGGCGGCGCTCGTTAAGCTTGGCAGCGCTGGGGTGGGGACGCTGTGCTGCGATGCCGCCGATGGGCCGGCGTTGGAGGCCTCCATCGACCTTGCCCAGAAGACGGGGGGGCCGTGCGACCTCCTCATCACGGCGGCGGGGATTGTTGTGCCTGGCCGCTTTGATGCCCTCGATGCCGGCGCGTTCCGCACCCAGATGGCGGTGAATTATTTTGGCACCGTGGCGGCGGTGCGCGCGGTTTATGGGGGGATGTGCGCGCGCCGGTCGGGGCACATTGTGATGATTGCGTCGGCTGCGGCGCTGGTGGGGATTTATGGGTATACGGCCTATGGCGGGTCGAAGTTTGCGGTGCGGGGGTTTGCTGAGGCGCTGAGGGGGGAGGCGCGGCAAAACGGCGTTTTCGTGTCCATCGCCTACCCTGGGGACACCAACACGCCCCAGTTTACCGCAGAGGCACGGGACCGCCCGCCCGAGACGACCGCCATTGCCGGCGGCGCCTCACTGGCCGAGCCCGACGATGTGGCGCGCGCTATTTTGGCCGGTGTCGCCCGCAACGACTTTGCCATTTACCCCAGCCGCAAGGTGGCCGCGCTGGGGCGCTTCAGCTCGCTGGTGGCGCCGATTTTGAACGCGCGGTTCGACCAGATCGTGCGGCGGTTTGAGCGGTAGCGGGTGGCGCTGCGGCGCTGACGTTGGCGCGGTGACGGCGCGACCGGTGGGGTGTCTTCAAGGAAACGCGATATAGCGCGAGGCGACGTGGCCCGTCAGCCAGACGCCGTTTTGCGCCAGGAAGAAGGTGATGCCGTCACTGTGCATGGTGCGGGCGTCGATGGTGAGGATGACGGGTTTGCCGTGCCGCGCCCCGACGGTCCGGGCGGCCTCACGATCGGGCGAAAGGTGAACGTGTTGCTGTGAGCCCGGCAATAGGCCGTTTGTCTTGATGCTTTCGATGAAGCGGTCCGCTGTGCCGTGGAAGAGTGTTTGGGGCGGCTCTTTGGGGGGCAGGGCAAGGTCGACCTTGATGGAGTGGCCCTGGTTGGCCCGCACACTGAGGCCATCGTCTGAGAGGGCAAAGCGTTTCTTTTCGCTGGTTGCGATGACGTTTCGGATCATCTTTTCGTTGAGCTCGCCGCCCGATTTCGACGCGAGTTCTTTGATGGTCACCCAACCGCTCGCGTCCAAAACGATGCCGAACTCATCCGGGCGGTGGCGCAGGATGTAGCTCATGAGTTTGCTCGGCTTAGCGGTTGGGTCTGGCATCTCGTCGCGTTCCTTAAACGACTAGCGCATATTTCTCGCGTTTTTGGAAGCGGCGTAGGTAGACAAAGTGAATCGTACAAGCTCAAAGAAACGAACGCAAAGCTCCTGTTCTGGGCTGAAGTGATTGCTTTTCTTCGATTTCTTCCCAATCCTACATCCCGAAACTATCAAATGTTGCTAGGCGGTCCTTAAGTGACTTTTCGGTCTGACGTGATAATTGATTGGGTTCGGCCAGTATAGCAGTGAATTTGTCGTTGAATACGGTTGCTTACTACAACGACTCTCACTTGGTATTTTGTCTGCGCATAGTGATTATTTTGTATGTATACAGCTATTGACGATAAATAATGGGTGCGATGTGAATGTACTTATAGATAGTCGCCGAAGCGCATACGTTGCGTTTTTGGATGCTAGCACCCATTCTTTAATTGGCCGCGCCTTATAATATAATACCTAATTCGGACAGTAGGTTTTTGAAATATTCGTCTTCATCCCCATCACACAATTTAGGGGCTGTGTCGCATGCGCGCTCCACGAGAGATATGTAACTATCTAATTCATCTTCTTGCTTTGCGATCGCGTAGACGCGGACAAGCAATGAGCGAGCGGCCTCACGTGATAAACTGTTATGGGCTAAGCTCTTTAGTTCAGATTGGTACTCCTTTACGAAATCTTGCATTACTAGGCTGACCCGACGATCCGTCGCGGTTACATTTTCTGCACCACCGGAAATCAACAGACCTCGCTCTGTTAATAGCAATGTGTGTACTAAGGCTTCACCAACTTGAAATTTGTTCGTATTCTCTGCTGTTTCAGTTATAAGTGCTACGAGTTTTGCCCGTACCGCATTGTCTTTACTAGCCATGTATTCTTTATGAAGTACTCCGAACTCGTATTCCCTCGCCCTGTTAGGCTGCCGCCTCAACCGAAGCGCGGCTGCATTGAAAAGGTTGCGCATGTCACTTTGCGCCAGGCTATCGTTCCTAGTGCCAATGAGCTCACGACCAACCGCTACAGACACTGCGAGAGCGATTTCGTCTGAACCTAGCGCCACATCGGTTCCAATGAAATTCGTAAGCTCGACCAAAAAATCAGACCGATAAGCAGAAGAGAAGCTCGCAGCCAACTTTACACCGGCTGCGAGAGTTGCCCCGCGCGACAATGGATCATCTAATGCACCTCTCTCAACGACTTGTTCCACTGCAGACAAAGCTTCTCTGGCTTCTGTACTCGAGAAGCTGTCTCCTTGATCAATTGCAGTGGCAACACTATTTAACTGAGATAGCGCAGCAGCAAGTTCGTAAGAATTTCTTGCTTCAGACAACACTTCATCAGATACCTGTAATGCAATAAGTTGACGAAAATCGCCGTCGATCTCTTCCCGCACGCGAGTGCTTACGGTTTCGGGCACTATTGCTGCTAACTCGCTCTTTATCCCTATGAAACCGTTTTCTATTGTTTGCTGGGCTAGTCCATATACACCAGCCGCAATTGCGATTAATATAGGAATACTCACGCTAAGAATTGCAAGGCTAACGTTGCGGCGCCTGGACTCCCTTTGTTGGATTCTCTCTTCAAGCGCCATAATAAACGCGGCGTACTCAGGATGCTTCTTAAGGTCTTCTAATGTGAATTGAGTTTGTTGAGACATGCTTTGTAGCCCCCGAAAGCGTAATAGGAATAGTGAAAATGCAATATCCGCAAACTACGCGTGTGTGATAAGTAATGCAAGCAGAAAGTTGCTTCCCGCGCAACCATACGTCGAGAGTTGTCGTGAGGCTGCGTAAGGTGCTAGAAACGTTGAGTGTTTCTTTCAGCGGATAGCATTTAAAAGGGGCCTCACACGCGTCCTAAGGCTATGTTGCGTATAATACTGGACCGCACTTATTATATCGTTGAGGTGATAGTTTAAGCCACTCTACGGCCCTCGCGCCACACGGCAACAACAAGGGGGACATCGCCGGGGTTGGGGCGGCGGACACGCACCAAGTCGGCGCGGCGGTCGAGGGTGATTTCGCCGCGGTCTTCTAAATTCACGGCGGCGGCGGGGTGGCGGGTGACCGTGGCGATGGCGTCCTCAAGCGTCCACCCCGCGCGGTCGCTCAAGATGAATGCGCCTTGGAGCATCGAAAACGGCACATAGTCCGATGAGATGATGTCGAGCGCCGCAATGTCGGCAAGCTCTGACGCGGAGACGTTGCCGGAATGGGAGCCGCCGCGCACCAAGTTCGGTCCGCCCATCATCACCTTCATCCCCGCGGCGCGGGACGCCACGGCGGCCTCCACCGTGGTGGGAAACTCAGCAAGGGTGACACCATCGCGGATCGCTTCGCCCACATGCTCTTCGGTGGCATCGTCGTGGCTTGCAATCACCACATTGCGGGACTTGGCGTGGGCGGCAAGCTCCTGGCGGTTTTTGTCCGACCAGATGGCGGCCGCGTCGCGCCGCTCTTGCTGAAAACGTTCGAACTCTTCGTCGGCCATTCCCGATTTTGGTTGGAAGTAAGCGCGGTAGGCGTCGAGCGAGCGGAACTGGCGCTGGCCGGGGGTGTGGTCCATCAGCGAGATGAGATCCACGGGGAGGTCATGAAACAGGCTGTAGCCTGGCATGGCGTGCTCGTCAGAGACCTCGCATCTGAGGTGGAAGCGGTGTTCGGCGCGCAGCCGGCCCTCTGACTGGGCTGCCACAATGGCATCGGCCAACGTGCGCGAATGCTGGGAGCTGAGGCCGCGATCAGCTTCAAGGCCCACGCGCAGGGCATCAAGCACCGTGGTGATGCCTGAGGTGGCAATTTGCGCATCATGAGCCTGGATGGCGGCCGCCATATCCCACCGGACGCGGGGGCGGGGGGCGACATGAACCTCAAGGTGGTCGGTGTGGAGTTCCACGAGGCCGGGGATCAGGTAGTCGCCCTCAAGGTCTTCGCCGCGCGCGCCCTTTTCGCCGATGGCGTCGATGGTGCCGCTTTCCATGTTGACGTGGCCGTCGAGCACTTCGTCGGCAAGGACCAGGCGGGCGTTGGTGAGGACGGTCATGATGGGTTCGCCGTGGGCTGGGGGGATTTGAGGATGGTGAAGGGTCCGCCGGTTTCAGCCTCGGCAAAGACGGCGAAGACGAGGTTGAGGGGCGTGTTGACCTCGGTGGCGAAATGGGCGTTGGCGGCCGCTTCGACGGCGGGGATCGCCGCCTCCTCCAAAGGGCCCGAGAGCGTCATATGAAACAAAAACCGCTCCAGGATGTGGGGGTAGCCGTAGCGGTCTAGAAGCTCCAGGCCGCGCGCGTCGAGCTCGGCGGGTTTGCGGCGGGCGCGCTCGGCCTCGGTGAGGGGCGCGCGGAAGGGCTCCGCGGCATGGAGGGCGGCTTCGTGGAGGGGGACAAGGGCGGCGTTGTGATGGGCGATGAGGGCGACGAAGCGGCTGAGGCAGGCGACTTTGAGGGTGACGGTGACGGGGGCATGGGCGCTGTTGAGGGCGGCAACGGCATTATGGATGGCCGCTACACTTTCGCCTGGTTTAAGGCGGAAGGGGGCGCGCATGGTGGCGTGGAACCCGTAGCGGGCGGGGACTGATGCGTTGGCGGCCTCAGGCGCTGCCGGGGTGTGCGCGGCGCCCGAAAACGCGTCGCGGCCGAGCCAAAGGGCCGCGTTTTGCGCCAGAGCGCTCCCCTTTGGAGGTGTGAGATAGACGGCGTAGCGCACGCAATGAACCTTTTGGCTGGGGTCACGATGGGAACGGTGGTCCCATAGCTTTGTGACGGCGGCACAACAAGGCGATATGGGCTCTTTGCCGGCGCTGTCAGCTGCCGCCGCGGCCGGCCGGTGTTGGGGCAAGGCTCATAGCTCGGAAGGAGACGATGATGCTGATTTGGCTGGCCTCTTACCCGCGCTCCGGCAATACGCTTTTGAGGACAATCTTAAAGCGCTCTTTCGGCCTTCAGACCTATTCGGTCTATAATGATACCGCTGATATTGGTGCAAGCCGTGCCCTCTCGCGGTTGGTGGGGCACGTGAAGCATCGCGGTCAGCTTGGCGCGTTTTTGGACGAAGCGGAGGCGGCGCGGGGGCCGGTGCTGGTCAAGACCCACGAGTTGCCGGCGGGTGACCATAAGGCTATCTATATTGTGCGCGATGGGCGATCGTCGTGTGTTTCGTATTATCACTACTTGAAGGCGTTCACCGATATTGATGTGGGCCTTGAAGAGATTGTGTTGGGCACAGTCTTTGGCGGGCTTTGGATGAAGCATGTGACGGTGTGGGCGCTTCGGGCCCGCCCCCACACGTTGGTGGTGCGCTATGAGGATTTGGCGGCTGGCGATGAGGCCACCATCGACCAGATCGGCGCCCATATTGGGGTGGCGCCAAAGGCAACGTTCGATGTATCGTTTGAGGCGATGCACCAGACCTCGCCGAGGTTTTTCCGCAAGGGATCGGACGCTGACAATATTGCTGAACTCAATGCGTACTGCCCGACGCTTTACGATACCATCCACGGCGATGTGGCCCGGCAACTGGGGTATATGAGCCGGCGAAAGGGTTCGCTCAAGGCCGCGCGGGCTGAGGTGGCGCAGCTGACCCAGCGTTTCCTGTCTTGATGGGGAGCGTTTAGTTGAAGCGTTGTCCAAGCCATACTCAGGCTCGTGTGATGGGTTCGAATGGGCTTTAAGCTGCTGCCGGATGGAGGGGTGCTGCGTCGGCTTGCTGCCATCGAAAACCGTCGCGCTCCAAATGCTGTTGCGCAGATCGTTGCTTTTATGTAAATGAGGCGCTGCTGATTTAGCCTGCGGCCTCTGAGCCGCTCATCCATGACATCCCACGAGAACTCTTACTGCTTTCCGGAGACGGAAGGCTGGAGCAGTACTGGCGAATTCTTAGCCGCCCGCAATTCCCTGGCATGCTTGGGTTTTAACCTATCAAACGAGGGCGGGCGCGTGAGACTGTTTAGTACAAACAGACGACGCCCCACGAACAAGTGCTTGTCTAAAGCGACTAAGGTGCTCGCTCAGCATCAAATCAAGTGTGACTGGGTGGTGCTGGCGGGGGCCGTGTTGCTCGACCGGCTCGACGCGCTTGCCGGTATGCCAATGACGAGCCTCTTTCTAGGCGGGACATCTGTGAAGGACTTGGAGCCGCTTTCAGGTATGAGGCTTCACGCGCTACAGTTGAGCTTTACACCGATCACTTGCTTGGATCCTCTTGAAGGCATGCCGCTTATTTGGGTCTCTCTATCCGGAACGAAAGTCTCAAGCATCGAGGCTCTGCGACGCAGTCGTCTTGAATGGCTTTCACTGAGTGGAACAAGAGTGCGCAGTGTGGAGCCGCTCAAGGGACAGCCACTACGCCACCTCTCAGTGCACGGCCGCAAGATTGAAAGCCTCGCTCCGCTGAAAGGGATGAACGTGCGCGTCAGCGGTGCCTCGCCTGAGCTGCTTGCGACGATGGAGTAACGGCTCGCCAGATGGCGGGGGACTTGCACCTCGAGGCGACGCGTGGGCTGCGGCAGCGGGGCGGGTGCTTCGAGGCCGGTCTCGCGTTAGACTAGGCGTAAGGTGCGTTGGGGGCCGGATGATGGGTGTTGAGGCTTTGGTGTGTTGGCAGCGGGGATGCCCGTGAGTGGGAAACTCACCACCCATGTGCTCGATACCGCCCATGGGATGCCAGCCTCTGGTCTTGCTGTGATGCTGTGCGATCCTTCGGGCACGGAGATTGTGCGCGCCACAACCAACTCTGACGGGCGGCTCGATGCGCCGCTTTTGGCGGGGGAGGCGTTCAAAGAAGGGCGGTACGTGTTGGAGTTTGAGGCGGGGGACTACTTTCGCCGGATGGGGGTGACACTGCCTGAGCCTGCGTTCCTCGACACTGTGGTGATTGCCTTTGGGATCGCGGATGCTGGTGCGCACTACCATGTGCCGCTTCTTCTCTCGCCCTATGGCTATTCCACCTACCGGGGGAGTTGAGACGTGGCGGAGAGCGCTGTTCGCTTTCTCCTCAATGGCGAGGCGGTCACAGAGGTGGACGCGCCGGCGACGCTCACCCTTCTCGACTATGTGCGCGGGCGGGGGCTGACCGGCACCAAGGAAGGCTGCGCTGAGGGGGACTGCGGGGCCTGTACCGTGGCCGTCCAGCGGCCGGGGCCTGATGGGACACTGAGCACGTTGCCCCTCAACGCCTGCATCATGCCGCTTGCGATGGTCCATGGGGCGGCCGTCACCACGGTGGAGGGGCTGGGCGCCACCCCGCACCCGGTGCAGGCGGAGATGACGGCGCATCATGGGAGCCAGTGCGGGTTTTGTACGCCTGGCTTTGTGATGAGCCTTTGGTGCCGTCCCAGTGGTGCGCCGGTGGACCGTCAGGCGATCGAGGATCGGCTTGCGGGGAACCTTTGCCGCTGTACCGGCTATGGGCCGATCTTGGCAGCGGCGGCCGCCTCTGCGCCGGCGGCCGATGCGCTCCACGATGCCGAGGGGGACGCTGAGATTGCCGCCGCGCTTCAGGCCATCGGCCCGCTGGAGATGACCGCAGGCCCGCACACGCTGATGGCGCCGCGCGATGAGGCGACCTTTGCACAGCAGCGCGCGGCCCATCCTGATGCGCACATCATTGCCGGGGCAACGGATGTGGGGCTTTGGATCACCAAGGATCTTCATGATCCGGGCTCAGTGATTTTTGTGGGTGGGGTGGAGGCGCTTCAAAAGATCACCGCCACCGACGATGCGTTGGTGGTGGGGGCGGCGGTGACCCATGACGCGCTTCACGCGCGGGTTGCGGGCATGTCGCCGGCGCTCGGCGAGCTGTTGAGACGGTTCGGCGGGCTTCAGGTGCGCTCGGCCGGGACAGTGGGCGGCAACATTGCCAACGGCTCGCCCATTGGGGATTTGGCGCCGGCGCTTATTGCTGCGGGCGCTGAGCTGACGGTGGCGAGCGTGCGCGGTGAGCGCACGATGGCGCTTGAAGACTTCTTCATCGCCTATGGCCGGCAAGACCTTGCAGCCGATGAATACGTGAAGAGCGTGAAGGTGTCGTTGGCGGGGCTCAGAACACTGTCGTGCCACAAGATTTCGAAGCGGTTCGATTCAGATATCAGCGCCGTGATGCTTGCGGCCTCCATCACCTTGAAGGATGGGGTGGTCGAGGCGGTGCGTGTCGCCTGTGGGGGGATGGCGGCGACACCCAAGCGGGCTGAAAAGGCCGAGGCGGCGCTGTTGGGGAGCGCCTATGACAGAGACACCATAGAGCGCGCGCAGGTGGCCATCTTGGAAGACTATTCCCCCATTTCGGATTTGCGTGCGTCGGCGGCCTATCGGCAGAAGGTGGTGCAGAACCTTTTGATGCGCGATTTCATCGAACGGACGGCGCCAGAGATGCCAACGCGGCTGGCGGGGCGCGCGGTGAGGGATGTGGCGGCGTGAGGTGGGCTGATGGATGACATTTTCGCCCCCCTTCAGGGCCGCGGTGAGGATGATACGCCGGCCCGCGCGTCTCACGCGCCGATTGAGCATGATTCGGGCGCCAAGCATGTGGCGGGCACCGCGATCTATGCTGATGATATTCCAGAGCCCACCGCCCTCCTTCATGTGGAGATTGGGATTGCTGGGTTTGCGCGGGGGACGGCGCGGGTGGATCTTAGGCCCGTCAAAGCCTCGCCCGGTGTGGTGGCGGTGCTGACGGGAGACGATGTTCCCGGGCTTAATGATATTGGTTCGGCGCGGCCTGATGAGCCACTCCTCAACCTCGTCGGCGGTGCCGCCGAGGTTCACTATGAGGGGCAGCCGCTTTTTGCGGTGGCGGCCACATCGCGGCGGGCGGCACGGGTTGCTGCAGCGCAGGCGGTGGTGGACGCGTCGCCCGAGCCGCCCATTGTCACGGTGGCCGATGCCATTGCCGCCGGCAGCCACCTTGAAGAGACTGCGCGGATGGCGCGGGGGGATGTGGACGCTGCCATTGAGGCTGCGCCGCGGCGGCTGACCGGCCAGATTGAGATTGGCGGGCAGGAGCACTTTGCTCTTGAAAGTCAGGTGGCGGTGGCGACGCCGGGCGAAGACGATGAGATGCACATCGTGTCTTCCCACCAGCATCCCTCAGAGTGCCAGGAGGTGGTGGCGCGTGTCCTTGGGGTGCCAAGCCATGCGGTGACGGTGGAGGTGCGCCGGCTCGGCGGCGGATTTGGCGGCAAGGAAAGCCAGGGCAATTTGCCGGCCGCCATTGCGGCGTTGGTGGCGCGGCAGACGGGGCGGCCTGCGAAGGTGCGGCTCGACCGGGACCGCGACTTCATCATCACCGGCAAGCGGCACGACTTTGTCATCACCTACGAGGTGGGGTTTGACGACACGGGGCGGCTCCATGGGGTGCGCTTTGTCCAAAACGCGCGGTGTGGCTGGTCGCTCGATCTCACCCGCGGGGTGTGTGACCGCGCCATGTCCCACGCCGACAACGCCTACTCGGTCCCCGCGATGGAGGTGATTTCGCACCGTTGGCGGACAAACACCCCCTCCAACACAGCCTTTCGCGGCTTTGGCGGCCCGCAAGGGATGATGGGGATGGAGCGGGTGATCGAGCACGTGGCCCATGAAACCGGGCGCGATCCGCTTGAGGTGCGGCGCATCAATCTTTACCGCGCCAGCGCGCCGGCTGAGGCGCGCACCACGCACTACCACATGGTGGTGGATGACCTCGTCATCGAAGATATTGTGGAGGAGCTTGGCGACAGCGCGGACTATGGCGCGCGGCGCAAGGCGATTGCGGCGTGGAATGAGACCTCGCCCATCATCAAGCGCGGCCTCAGCCTTGTGCCGGTGAAGTTTGGCATTTCCTTTACGCTCACACAGCTCAACCAGGCTGGCGCGCTGGTTCACGTCTATAAAGACGGGTCGGTGATGATCAATCACGGCGGCATTGAGA
Source organism: Pseudomonadota bacterium (assembly GCA_038745295.1). Lineage (GTDB taxonomy): Bacteria > Pseudomonadota > Alphaproteobacteria > Rhizobiales > Amorphaceae > Acuticoccus. The sequence continues at coordinate 13,958 of JBCDLN010000041.1, forward strand.
TGGGCCAAGGGGTCTATATCAAGTGCGCGCAGGCGGCCGCCGATGCTTTCGGGATTGGGATCGGCCACGTGAAGATCACCGCCACCCGCACCGATAAAGTGCCCAATACGGGGCCGACCGCGGCCTCGGCGGGGGCGGACCTTAATGCGATGGCGATCCTTGATGCGTGCGCCACCATCAAAGCGCGGCTCGTGGCGTTTTTGGCGGCGCGTGAGGGGGTGGCGCACAGCGAGGTGCGCTTCTTGGACGGCAACATCTTCGCCGGTGACACAGCGTTTGACTTTGCCGACGTGGCGATGGCGGCTTGGCAAAAGCGTGTGTCGCTGTCGTCCAGCGGGTTTTATGCAACGCCTGATTTGAGCTGGGACCGCGTCGCGGGGCGGGGCCGGCCGTTTTACTATTTCGCCTATGGGGCTGCGGTGACGGAAGCGGCCCTTGACACCTTAACCGGTGAGAGCCGCATCGTGCGGACCGACATTTTGCACGACTGTGGGCGCTCGCTGAACCCTGCTGTGGACCTTGGCCAAATCGAAGGTGGGTATGTTCAAGGTGTGGGCTGGCTGGTGACCGAGGAGCTGGTGTTTGGTGAGGATGGGCGGCTTAAAACCCATGCGCCGGCCACCTACAAGATCCCCTGTGCGAGCGATCGTGCGCCCGATATGCGGGTGAAGATTTGGCCCCGTGGGGAAAACCGGAAGCAGAACGTGCGGCGCTCTAAGGCGGTGGGGGAGCCGCCGCTGTTGCTCGCGGTGTCCGCGCACCAGGCCATTGGCGATGCCATCATGGCAGCGCGGCCTGGCTTTCATGGCCTTGATGCGCCGGCAACGCCAGAGCGTGTGTTGATGGCGCTCGCGCGAGGCCAATGAGCGAGGCGCGGCGGGCTGATCTTGCCGTGATGCTGCGCGAGGGGCCTGTGGCGGTGGCGGTGATCACGGCTGTGGCAGGCTCCACCCCGCGCGAGGTGGGGGCGTGGATGGCGCTCTCTCCAACGCGGATTTTGGGCACCATTGGCGGGGGCGAGGCGGAGCATCGCGCGGTGGGTGCGGCCCGGCGGCTCCTGAAAGAAGGCGGCGGGCGAGAGGATCTGGAGCTGCCTTTGGGGCCTGCGCTCGACCAGTGCTGTGGGGGGCATCTCAGTGTTAGCGTTGTGCGGCTCTCGGCGCCGCTGTCACCCCCTTATGCGTTGTGGCCGGGTGGGCCGGTGCTGCGTGATCCCACCGGCGTGCCTGTTGTGGTCTATGGCGCCGGGCATGTGGGGGCGGCTGTTGTAAACGCCTTGGCCCCGCTCCCGTTTGAGGTGACATGGATCGATGGGCGGGCTGAGAGCGTTTGGCCTCAGGTAAGTCCTTTTCCGTTAAAGCGCCTTGCCCTTCCTGAGACGGCCGCGATGGAGGCCCCCGGTGACGCGTGCCACCTTGTCATGACCCACAGCCACGCCCTTGACCTTGAGATTGTGGCCACTGTGCTGGAGCGGCCTTTTCGGTTCTTGGGGCTGATTGGGTCGGCCACCAAGAAGGCGACGTTTATGAGCCGCCTTCGTGCGCGGGGGCTCGATGCAAGCCGGCTAACATGTCCGATTGGTCTTGAAAATGTTAAAGGAAAAGAGCCGGCGGTGATTGCCGCCGCGACGGCAGCACAGCTCCTTGCGCTGACGGGTGGGGGGGAGACTTGAGCACAATCATCTATCGCGGGCCGCTCTTGCCGTTCACCGGCGAGATCACGGGCGCTGATCCGTTCCATATGGAGGCGGATGGTGCGGTGGTCATCGAGGATGATGTTGTTGTGGCCTATGGGCCGGCCTGGCGGGTGCTGCCGCGCTACCCTGATGCGACGGTGGTGCCGGTGGATCGGACGCTGACGCCGGGGCTGACGGATGCCCATCTCCACTTTCCGCAGGTGAGGGTGATGGGGACCTATGGCGGAGGGCTGCTGGAGTGGCTGGAGAGCGTCATTTTCCCCGAGGAGGAGCGCTTTAACGATCCGGCCTATGCCGCCGAGGTGGCGCGGGAGTTTTTTGACCATCTTGAGGCCGCTGGGACCCGGGAGGTGACGGTTTTTTGCTCCTCCCATCCTGAAAGCGTCGATGCGCTTTTCAGCGAAGCGGAGGCCCGCACCATCACCGTGACGGCGGGGATGGTGATGATGGACCGCAATGCCCCATCGCCGCTCCTCACCCCCGCGCAAGACGCCTACGATCAGACCAAGCGCCTCATTGAGCGCTGGCATGGGGCCGCGGCTGGCCGGCTGCGCTATGCCATCACGCCGCGGTTTGCCCCCACCTCAACCCCAGCGCTTTTGGAGGCGGCGGCGACGCTCTGGCGCGAGCACCCCACTTGCACCATGCAGACGCACCTTTCTGAAAGTATTGAAGAGGTGGCTTGGGTGCGGCGCCTCTTCCCGGATGCGCCGGACTATCTGGGGGTTTACGAGGCGTATGGGCTGTTGGCGCCTGGTGCGATTTTCGCCCATGCGATCCACCTTACCGACCGGGAGGTGGCCGCCCTTGCTGAGCATCAGGCGGTGGTGGCGCATTGCCCGACGGCAAACCGGTTTTTGCAGTCGGGCCGGTGCGATGTGGACCGGCTTCTTGAGGCGGGGGTGACGGTGCGGCTCGGCACTGATGTGGGGGCTGGGCCGACCTTCGATCTGATGGAAGTGGCGCAGGTGGCTGAGGGGCGGCGGGGGCGAACGTGAGGTTTCGGCGGCGCTGCGCGCCGACATCGCTTGTCAGAGGGCGAGGGCGTTCCTCCCTCGCGCTCCCTCCACCTCGCCGGTGGGCAGGTTTGCACGATGACCTTTGCCCTTCGGGCATAGGACACGGGCAAACCTTTGGCAGCTTTGGTCGGGCGCAAGGCTTGTCAAGGGTGAAGGCTGCGCCCGGTCCTTTGGACCGCCCTTGACAAGCCTTGCGCCCTTGGTGGTGGTTTTGGCTTACGCCGCGGCGCGGGGGGCGTTGGCCACCTCCATGGCGCGGCGGGTGAGAAGGAGAGGGTCGTCCTCCTTCAGCGCCACATCGGCGTAGGTGACCAAGCTGCCGGCTGCGATGGGGCGCGTGAGGGTGACATCTTGGGCAAGGCCGATGGGGAGGGCACCCACCGCAAGGGAACGCTCCGCCGGGATGAGCTTGCCCCAGACGGTGTAGCCGCCCTCACCGTCGAGCGTTTCGCCTGCCTTCAAGTCCTTTTTGGCGCAGGCGACCGCATCGCCCACGAAGGCGCTCGGCGCGCCTGTGGCTTTACCCTCCAGCGCGGCGAGCAGGATCGACATGTTGAGCTCCAGCCCGATGATGTGGAACGGGCGGTAAAGGGCGGCGTACTGGCCGGTGGAGTCGGGGGACATGCCGTACTGCTTGAAGCAGGCGGCGGTGTAGTCGTTGGGGGCTTCGAGCACCACGTAGACGCCCCAGCGCAGGTCGTCGGCCGTTGGCCTGCCGTCTGCTTCCATGGACGAGACCACCTCGGTGAGGCCGGACCGCTCTAAGAGGCCGCCGACGGCTTTGGGCCGCAGGATATGGGCTAAGTCGTCCACGCCGCAGGGGGGGAAGAGGAGGCCGTCCGAGGGGACGCCGAGATCGCAGGCGTTGGCGATGGCGGCCATTTCGATGCCGGACTTGGTGCCGTCCACGAAGGAGTTGAACATTTTTGGGTTCATGCCGGCGGCGCGGGCGGCTTCGTCTGTGATGCCGAAATGGGTCCAGACCGTGTCGGGCGTTGATTGGTGGTAGTGGGCCATGTGTTTGGTGCCCTTGCCGGCGGCCGCGACACCAAATCCGCAGCAGCGTGCCCATTCCACCATCTCCGCCACGAGGGCAGGCTGGTCACCGTAGGCCATGGTGTAGACGACGCCGGCGGATTTGGCTTCCCGGGCGAGGGACACGCCAGCAAGGACATCGGCTTCCACGTTCACCATCACGATGTGCTTGCCGGCGGCAAAGGCGGCGCGGGCGTGGGTGACGCCGGCGCGGGGATGGCCGGTGGCCTCCACCACAACGTCCACATCGTCGGAGGCGATGGCGGCTTGGCCATCGTCGGTGAAGCGGGTGGCGGCGATGCGCTCGGCGGGCCAGCCGACGCTGCGGCAGGCGGCCTTTGCGGCATCGACCCTCAGGTCGGCAATGACGGAGACGGTCAGGCCCGGCGTTGAGGGGACTTGGGCCAAAAACATTGAGCCGAATTTGCCGGCGCCGATGAGGCAAACGCGGACAGGGCGGTCGGTGGCACGGGCTATCAGCGCTTTGTGTAGAAACATGATCCATCCCCTCACTTCATTTTTGGGGAGTGGTGTAGCGGCTGTGGCGCTGCGCGCAAAGGCTGCTCTGGGTGTTGGCTGATGACGTCAGCTTTTGCGGAAGGCCCTGATGAGGTCGCGCACGCCGAAGCTGCCGCAGATTTCGCACATGAGGACGAAAAGGGCGCCTGAGCCCAGGACCATCACGGTGAGAGCGGCAACGGCGCGCCACATGTCAGCGTCGAAGAACCAAGTGGAGAAGTTTTGGGCAATGAGGGTGGCGGCA
>JBCDLN010000042.1:0-18278 GCA_038745295.1 Pseudomonadota bacterium
CTTGCCTCATTGTCGGCCCCTGCTGTGGCGTCTTTGATGGTCCGGTAAATGGTCACCGGGGAGATTTGGCCCAGGTGCAGATAGGGGCTGAGCTTTGAGAGCCGCCGGGTCACAATGTCGGCCCGGCCGGTGCCGTACTGGCGCAGAGCTCCAGCCACGAAGTTTTTCAAGCGCTCTGCAGCAGCGCGAGATCCTCCGCGAAAGGCCTTCACCGGCAAGACGCTCGCACTCACTCCAAGACTGTCAAGCAGCTGGGCCGGCTCATCGAGAAGGTGGTGCCCGTCATCATTGCCGGCTGCAGAGGGCACGCGGCGTTTCAGCGGGACCGGTGTGATGGGCTCTGAAAACTCAGGCACGAGCCGATGCAATTTGGGCCGCAATGTCCTGGCACCCACCTCGCGTTTTGTGGACGCCGCTTCGGTGGGGACGATTACGTCGCCTTCGACCATCTCCATGCGGCACTGACAATGTGTCGCAATAGAGGCGCGCCATTTGACGAGGTGTCGCAGATAACCGCGATCGGTCACCACCACCGCCGCGTCGGCCGCCAACGACACCACTTCGTCGACAGGAGAGCCGATTTTGAGGGTGAACCACGCACCCCGTTGCTTCAGATCCTCGCGGACATCCACAAGGCCTTGAATGAGAAACGAAAAATGGCGCTGATTCGCCTCGGGATACGTGGGATCAAGAACGAAAAGCACGCGCAACGGAGCGTCCAGCGCGTTGGCGAGCGATGCCGCGTGCTCCAGCGCCGGGTTATCCAACGCTCGCTGACTGTGCTGCATAAAATACAGCACGTATCGGCCATTCTCGCGCGGAGCCGTGTCGTTAAGGATAATAACGCGTCGTTTATCGACCGTCATAGCAGCCGACCTTGCGTCAAACGGTTAATTAGAATACAACAAAAACGTCGGGAGTGTTGCAATATAGTGCCATCATAGCCGGTGTGGACGGCAGGTGGAATTCCGGCAGAGTTTGATTTTTTTTGCACGCGAGTGGTTTTTCGGTCTTGTGGCAGCAGGGCAACAACGCCATCTGTAGGTCAACGAGGGTGGTAAACCCCGCCTAAACACAAAAAGCGTGTGTCGGTTCTTCGGACTGACAACGTGCTTGAAGGAGAGGTGGAATGTCAGTGGCAAGTCGCGCATTAATCGTCGCAGCCGTCTTCGCTGGCTCAGTGGGTGTCGCCGCCTACGCCGCCAACGACGCCTCGTTTGATACGGCCGTGAAAGGCGCAGTGTCGAATATGGCTGGTCATTTTGTGACCGCGGGCGAGATGGTCTACGGCGAGTTTGACCACGGTGATCCGACTGTTGAAGCTGCCGATAAGCTTTATGACGATCGCATCGCTTCTTCGAGCGTTGTTACGCATGTTGAAGTGATCGGCGGCGGTCCGAAGCAGCGCATCGTGCTTCTCAATCCGGACGGTGAGGAAGTGTTCTCTCACGATCCTGAAGCTAACACGACCATCGTGGCAAAGGATGTGATCATCCCCTCCATCACGGTTCGTGAAAGCCCCAATGACACCACAGAACTTCGTGTGGTGACGGCGGCCCCGCAAATTGAGGCACCAGCAGCGCTTCGCGAAGCTTTGGTGGCCAATAACGGCGCAACACCTGAGCTCTTCTACCGCGAAGATCTCTAGGCCGAAATAGGCTTCATCGCGAGTGAGTTGACGGAAACGGGGTCATGAGGCCCCGTTTTTTGTTGTGTTTGCGCTCCATTGACGCTGCGCAACGCGGTTTTGGTGTGCATCGCACAATGGTGCGTGACGATGGGACCCCGCGCGCGATAACATCTTGCCATCGCAGGAGACCATCGTCGCGCCCATGGCCCAACCCCCGCTTCTTTCAGCGCACGGCATCACCAAGTCTTTCGGGCCTTTGAGAGCGTGTTCCGGTATCTCGCTCTCGTTGCACGAAGGGGAGATCGTGGCGCTTTTGGGGGAGAACGGTGCGGGTAAATCCACCTTCGTCAAGCTGATGTTTGGCGCCCTCCAGCCCGAAGAAGGCGGCTTCGAATGGCGTGGAGCGCCGGTCCGGTTCGCCGATCCTGCTGCAGCGCGGGCGGCCGGGATCGGTATGGTCCATCAGCATTTTTCGCTCTTTGAAGCGTTTACGGTGGCGCAAAACATTGCCCTTGCCCTGCCCGGCGAGGCTATGGACACCCTCATAGAGCGCACCCGCACCGTCAGCGAGACCTACGGGCTGCCCCTCGATCCCAACGCGCTGGTGGCCGATCTTTCTGCTGGCGAGCGCCAACGGATCGAGATTGTGCGCTGCCTCATCGAAAACCCCCAACTCATTATTATGGATGAGCCCACCTCGGTGCTCACCCCGCAGGAGGTGGAGCCGCTTTTCAACACCCTCAGAACCTTGCGCGATGAGGGGCGCACGATCCTTTACATCTCGCACAAGTTGGAAGAGGTGCGGGCACTGTGCCAAAGCGCGATCGTGCTGCGGCGGGGAGAACTCATCACAACCCTCGATCCCACCGACACGAGTGCCAAAGCTATTGCCGAGGCCATGGTCGGCGGGACCATCGCCCACCTGAACCGTCGCGCACCCAGCGACGCCGAAGCGCTCAAAGACGTTCTCCTCAAGGTCGACGGACTGTCCCACGGCAGCGACTCGCGCTTCGGCACAAAGCTCAAAGACATCAATTTTGAGCTGCGGCGCGGGGAGGTCCTCGGGATCGCAGGCATGGCGGGCAACGGCCAAAGCGAGCTGTTTGCCTGCCTCTCCGGCGAGCTTCGCAGCGAGCCCGGTGCCATCACCTTGCACGGCGTGCCGGCTGGCCAAAGGGGGATCGAAGCGCGGCGGGGCCGGGGGGCGGCGTTCGTGCCGGAAGAGCGTCGCGGCCACAGTGCTGTCCAATCCCTCACTCTGACCGAAAATCTCCTCCTCTCCCGCCATCGTGCGCAAGATGGGACTGTCTCGCGGGCCGGGTTCATTCGCGGCCGTGTGGCACACGACATGCTGAACCGGATTGTCAGGCGGATGGATGTGCGCGCGCCTGATGGCCCTGTTACAGCCGCGGCGCTTTCGGGAGGCAACCTTCAAAAGCTTGTCATGGGACGCGAACTTGACCGACCGCTCGACCTCTTGGTGGTCAATCAACCCACCTGGGGCGTGGATGCCGGGGCATCGGCCAACATCCGCCAGGCGATCCTTGATCTTGCAGCAGGGGGGGCTGGGGTGGTGGTGATCAGCCAAGACCTTGATGAGCTGTTTGAAATTGCAGACCGGATGGCGGTGATTGCGGACGGTAAACTCAGCGACGCGCGGCCCACAGTCGACCTCAGCCGAACCGATGTGGGCCTCTTGATGGGTGGCAGTGCCGACCGGCAGGAGCCTGCCCTTGCGCCTTGAGTTAACGCCGCGACGACAGGCCGGCCCGTTCCTCAACCTTGCCGCTCCGGTGCTGGCGGTGGGCTTCACTGCGGTGGTGGGCGCAGTGCTTTTTGCAGCGCTCGGCAAACCGCCTCTGGCCGCGCTTTATGCCTACTTCATCGAGCCACTGTCCGAAGTCTGGTCGCTCCACGAGTTGGCCCTAAAGGCTGCCCCCCTCATCCTGATCGCTGTGGGCCTTTCGGTCTGCTTCAGGTCCAACAATTGGAATATTGGGGCTGAAGGTCAGCTCATCGTCGGCGCGATTTTTGCCAGTGCCCTGCCGGTCCTTGCGCCCAACGCGACGGGGCCTTGGGTCCTGCCCCTTATGCTGATCCTTGCCATGGTCGGCGGGGCGCTTTGGGCGATGATCCCGGCAGTGCTGAAAAACCGGTTTGGGACGAGCGAGATCCTGGTTTCGCTGATGCTCGTCTACGTGGCTGTTCTCCTTCTCGACTATCTGGTGCGCGGGCCCTGGCGGAACCCTGAGGGGTTCAACTTCCCCGAATCGCGCAGTTTCGGCGCCGATGCCCTGTTGCCTGAGCTGATCTCCACAGGCGCATGGGGTGGCCGGGGCAACTGGGGGATCGTCATCGCGGTGGCGGCAGCGGTGTTCACCACCATCATGCTCACCAGGATGCTGAAGGGTTTTGAGATCAAAGTGGGCGGGGCAAGCGCCCGCGCAGCACGGTTTGCTGGGTTTGATGCGCGGCGCACGACATTTTTTGTGTTTCTTTTCTCCGGTGCGCTGGCGGGGCTTGCAGGTGCTGTGGAAGTGGCGGGCGCCATTGGCCAGCTTCGCCCCTCCATCAGCCCCGGCTACGGCTTCACAGCCATCATCGTTGCGTTCCTCGGCCGGCTTCACCCGATCGGGATTATTGCGGCGGGTTTTCTGTTGGCCCTCAGCTATTTGGGGGGGGAGGCGGCGCAAATTTCCATTGGCCTCTCGGATCGTATGGCGCAGGTGTTTCAGGGCGTGCTGCTCTTCAGTGTCCTCGCCAGCGACACGTTGGTGCGCTACCGCGTCAAGCTCGTGGTGGTGCGCGCACAAGAGCGGGTGGCCCATGATTGAGGCCGTTGCCCTCACCATCATCACGGCGGCCACATCGCTTCTCCTTGCAGCTTTGGGCGAACTCGTGGTGGAGCGTTCTGGTGTCCTCAATCTTGGTGTTGAGGGCATGATGGTGGTGGGCGCAGTCGCAGCTTTTGCAGCAGCGCAGGCCACCGGCTCACCTTATGTTGGGGTTGTGAGCGGTGCATTGGCCGGCGGCACAATGGCGCTCGTGTTTGCGTGTCTCGCGCTGGGGCTTGCCACTAATCAGGTGGCAACCGGGCTCGCCCTTACCCTTTTTGGGCTTGGCGTGTCCGGGCTTGTGGGCGAATCCTTTGTGGGTCTTCCAGGCGTCACCCTTGAGCCATTGGCGATCCCGCTTCTGTCTCAAATCCCGATCCTTGGCCCCATCCTCTTCAACCAGGACCTTTTCTTCTATCTGTCCATCGCGCTCACCGTCCTGGTGGCGCTGTTTTTATTCCGCTCCCGGCGTGGGCTTCAGCTGCGCGCGGTAGGGGATGATCCTGATGCGGCCCACGCGCTGGGGATGGGCGTTTTGAAGATCCGCACGCTGGCTGTTCTGTTTGGCGGTGTATGCGCAGGGCTTGCGGGGGCGCAGCTCACCCTCGTTTATACCCCGCAGTGGGTGGAGAATATTACCGCTGGCCGGGGGTGGATTGCACTGGCGCTGGTGGTTTTTGCCAGCTGGCGTCCGATGCGGCTCATCATTGGCGCCTACCTTTTCGGCGCGGTCACCATCGCTCAGTTCCACGCGCAAGCCCTGGGCGTGGCGATCCCCTCTCAGATGCTATCGGCGCTGCCTTACCTTGCGACCATCGTTGTGCTGGTTCTCATTGCCTCAAACCGGCGTTTCACAATGGTCAATACCCCCGCCGCGCTCGCGCAACCCTTCATCCCCAATCGTTGATCGCAGCGCATCTTGACGGGGCGAGCGCGTCAGTTGCTTCAAAGGGGGGAGTGCGGCGCCTCACGGTCCCGTTCTTGCTTCTCTTTGACGAGTTCAAACACCGGTTGAAGGAGTGTCTTCATGAAGCGATTGGCCATGCTTGCTGCGGCCATGGTTGTCGCGGGCGGTACGTTCGCGCAGGCCGACACCACCAAGGCGTGCTTTATTTACGTGGGGCCGATTGGCGACTTTGGCTGGTCCTACCAACATGACCAGGGCCGGCTTGCCGTGGAGGCGGCGCTGGGTGATGCGGTGGAGACGGCCTACTTGGAGTCAGTGTCTGAAGGGGCCGATGCTGAGCGGGCCATTGAGCGTTTCGCCCGCTCCGGCTGCGATATCATTTTTGCCACGTCGTTTGGCTATATGGACGCCGTCAACAAGGTGGCCGCCCGCTTTCCCGACGTGAAGTTTGAGCACGCCACCGGCTATAAGCGCGAGCACCCCAACGTCTCCACCTACAACTCCAAATTCTACCAAGGCCGCTACATCATCGGCCAGATCGCAGCGGCCCTTTCCGAGACTGGTACAGCAGGCTACATCGCCTCGTTCCCCATCCCCGAGGTGGTTCGGGGCATCAACGCCTTTGTGATTGGTGCGCGCACGGTGGATCCTGAGTTTACGCTCAAGGTGGTGTGGGTGAATTCTTGGTTCGACCCAGGCCGGGAGGCCGATGCGGCCAAGGCGCTGATCAGCCAGGGCGTTGACATACTGACCCAGCACACCGATTCCACCGCGCCAATGCAGGTGGCCGCCGACCAAGGTGTGATGGCATTCGGGCAAGCCTCAGACATGCTGCGCTTTGGGCCCGATACCCAACTCACGTCCATCATCGATGATTGGGCGCCCTACTACATCGAACGGGTGAGTGCGGTGAAGGACGGCACCTGGGCCCAATCAGACACGTGGGATGGTCTTGCAGAAGGCAACGTCGCCATGGCGCCTTACACCAATATGCCTGACGTGATTGCCGCAAAGGCGCGCGAGACTGAAGCGGCTGTGACGGAGGGGGACACAGAACCCTTCACCGGTCCCATCAACAAGCAAGACGGCACCCCCTGGCTCGCCGATGGTGAAAAGGCAAGCATTGGGGCGCTGTTGGGGCTCAACTTTTATGTGGAGGGCGTTGACGGAACGCTGCCCAACTAGTCACCCTTTCGAGAACGGGGAGGGCGCGGCCAGCGCCTTTCCCAGTCACAGATCCGGCACACGCCAAAATGCCCCGCTGTCGGTTCAAACCATTCAATGAAATCTCTTTTGTTTTGGGGGAGTGGGCGGTGTGTGTCCGTCTGGTTGCTCCGTGCCGGCCATGGATGGGGGCGCTCCCACAAGGAGTGTCCACGGCAATGGCACAGCGGCGCCCCGCCATCGCGGATCTCTGCCATGGTCTTGCGGGCGACAGGGACGCGGACGTGGTGGGGCACATCGGCCGTCTTGGCGAGATCGGACCCACTTTGATCAGCATCACATTGGCTTATTGAATATTGTGTTTTCGCCGGCGGCCCGCTGGTGTGGTCGCGGGGGCTGGCTATTTTGAAAAAAGCGTTGCGTGGCCTGCGCAAACTGGTGCGGACCTATGGATGAAGGATTTGCCCCAGCGCCGGCCACTCCATCAGCGAGGCCGGCGCTTATCTAAGAAAGGTCAGGCGCAGGTGGCTCTTGGTTCAAGACACTGCGCATCAGTTGCCTGAGCGTTCTCTCCGCCTTGAATGCCGCGTGCGTTGGCGCATAGGCAATATCCACATCAGCGCGCGTGAGGGCGCGAATTGTGTAGCCACTGCATGCTGGTCCAGATGTTAAAGTGCGACAGCTGCAGTTGCCATCACACGATGTTTGAACGAAGATGATTTTCCCATCATCGTCATAACCGGTGATAAGCTCGGTGCACAGGACCATATCGTCCACCTCGTCGGTGCTCGGCTTTTCGCCTTAGTTCCTGGAAGGGCATCTCCTTAGCGGGAAACACCCCGTGACGTTTCTTTGATCGAAGCTGAAGGACCGAGCATGAGTTGGGGTCGGCACCCCATCGGGCGCAAGCCTTAGTACCGCGGTTTCGCTTCAATGGGGCCACTTCTGCAAATCTCCAACCACATATTTGGCGAAATGCAGGCGCAGCCCCACGACCGCACCGTAGCTTAACCGTGAGCGCGTGTAAGCTAGTCAAACGTGCGAAAACCGTGAGATTATTTTTGTGTGTTGCCGCGTTGCCCTCCTAACCGACAGCGCATCATCTACTTAAAGATGTATTTTCCTGCATAGGTTTGAGCATCAATGCGTCGATAGCGGTGTTATTTCAGCCATGTATACATGGGACAATGAGGCTCTGCGATAGAGCCTGCACGTTGCTGTCTTGTCGTCCGCAACCCAAGATAATGGCAACAAAATGGCATGCCAACCAGGCGATGGTCAAAGAAACCCGTGAATGTGCCATCACGAAATAATGAATAGCGTTTTATTGCGGCAGTGAAGCGGCAGCGTACGGGGCAGCCAATCAAACTCGCAGTGAGATGAAATGTGGCACAAGAACGAGCCTCGCGCCGCCTGGCCTCATACAAGAATGCCGTCTTTGGCTTTGCCGGGCCTGTGGTCCCACGGCCCATCTGTCCCGCGTCCCATCTTTCCGGAGAGCCCGCGGGTGGGCGCGGCCGCGTTCCGCTGCCTCTTATACAAAGGCAAATAAGCCCGCTGCGGGGCCCATCGCTCAGGACATCGACGTGCTGGCGTGCCGGTGCGGGTCAGCCCAACACCGGCTCGCCTCACCTAATCGAGGGGGATGCCGATCCGATGGAACACATCACCCCACTGGGCACCGGTGTCATAGTGACGTGCAGGGTGGGTGGCTTTGTATTTTGCCACTGAGAATGTCGGGTCGATGGACATGATTTCGCGCGCTGCGCGTTCAGCATCCTTGTTGCGACCCAACATGGCAAGGCTGTAGGCACGCACCCGCATCGTGGAGAGGTACCGCCTGTTCACCCGCAATGAACGGTCTGCCAAAAGCAGAGCGCTCTCAAAGTCGCCATTCACCGCATGGGCGCCGGCTGCCATAGAATCGTAGAAGTACTGGTGTGGGTCCAGCGGGGACAGTTTGCGCGCCCACTCCGTGTTCTTCACCGCAGCATCGCCTTCGCCCATAAAGGTGTGAAGGACCCCGGTGAGGAGCCACGCCAACGCGTGGTTCGGATCGTGCGCCAAGGACTCCTCATGGTAGCGGAATGCCTCGTCGAACCGTGACGTATGGTGGTGCACAAACCCGTTGATGGACAACGAGAATGGGCACACCGGGTTACAGTCGAGGGCACGGCGAGACGACTCCTGCGCGATCTTGAGATCACGCACATCATCATCGCTCCACCCCTGCTTGATGCTTTTGATGTGCCATTTGGCAAACCAAGCATGCGGAAGAGCATGGTTGGGGGCTCGGTCAATGACCTCTTGAAGGCAATCGCGCGCCGTGCCGAAGCTGCTTTTGGCTTGGCGGTGTAACAGAGTGATCGCCGCTGTCATCAACCGGTGGGTCGCAATGTTGGGCAAACGCTCCACAGCAAGCGGCGCCAGCGATCCACTGAACACCGCCTGGGCAATGGCATCAGCCATTTCATCCACCACTTCGTCGCCACCTTCGAAGAAGTGGTCAACGTTGCCGTGGAAATTGCGCGACCAGCACAGCTCACCACTTGCGGTGTCGATGAAGTCCACATCGATGCGGAAATTCGAATTGCTGAGCCGAACCCGGCCCATGATCACATAGTCCACCTTGAGGAGGGACTTAAACTCGTGAAGCTGCGCGGTGCGCAGCTGGCTGTTGCGGCTCGACAGGTGAGAAATCACCATGATGTAAGGCGAGCGCGAAAGACTACGCGTCACATCTTGTGCGATGGCATCGCCCATATCATCGCCCAAACCCTCGCGATCCATGCCAGCGAATGGGATCACCGCAACGACCGGGAAAAGGCGGTCTTGGCGGCTCTCAGCCCGGGGCCGAGGCTCTGGAATGATGGGGGCAGCAGGCGCTGCTGCAGCAACAGGGGCATTGGCCAGAAGGTGCGGGCGCGCGCGTTGTTCGCGCAGCCACTCAGTAAACCCTTCGGACGCGATCTCCACGCCTTCCAAGAACTCACCATCATCCCGGCTGCCGACGGTGCTGAAAGTGTCACTGCGGAGTTGAATAAACTCGTTTGATGTTTGGAAGATTTCGGCAAACGCTGAGGCGCCAAGCAACTTTTTGATGGCACTGATGCACTGACGCAGGCTCGCCCTGCCATGCTCCGAGCCTGACCGCCCCCACAACTTCTCTTGAAGCCATACGCGTGAGCGCTTGTGATCAGGCGCGGTGACGAGCATCGCCATCAGCGCTATTGCCTTGCTGCCGCGCAAGGCGATTTCGTCTCCGTTGTCCCACCACAGCCCGAAGGGACCGAAAAGACGAATTCGGATGCGGGTCTCGTTGACCATCGAGCAGCCCCTGTAACCGTTCGCGAATCGTGATCGCACCGTTTGACGATCGTTATAATCGGCGAAAAAAAACGTGAATGGAAGCCTTATGCATAAAATTATTGTTGTCAGTCAATGCAAAAATAATGAGCTGCAAAATACAACCAATGAGATGCAGGAATGATGTCATAGAATCTCACTTCATGCGAGTAATTCCGGCATAATTCGCCGAACCTAAGGTATGCCCTGCTGACTGATGCTCTCTCATGCGTGTATCTTTTTTTACAAACAGTTGTGCAAATCCTCGTAAAGTCATGCTCAGAAAACAGGCATTTGGAAAATTGCAGCGTTAAAAAGTGTCCATTTGGTCGCACCTTCGCTCAGAGATGGCAAAAACAGCGCCTCACACGTCCGTGATTTGAAGGGTTCTAAGAGTTTGCTTGAAGTCGTTGTAAAATATGGCGCGCGTTATGCGTGTGCCACTGCGCGCAAACCGCGCCAACGGACCCTAAGACCCTCATAACGCTAGATGATTTTTGACAACATGCTCGGGTAAGCGTCAGCAAGCCTTGCCGCGTCGGACATGTCATTGCGGCGAACCGCTTCATAGGCCTGCCAAAACAAAGGCCCGAACCAGTCCTCCGCCAAGGGGGCGGCTGCTTGAAGACATCCTTCGACCCCGTAGGGCACACGCTCAATGTGATGGGCCGCTCGCGCTTCAGCGCTGAGCGTTGCGGGATCTTGCTCTATGCTCACGGGCGCGGGGAGCGCCTTGTTGAGCCCGATCATTCCCGCGCGAACCAATGCGGCAAGGGCAAGGTAGGGGTTGGCGCTGCCATCGCATAGGCGGAACTCCATTGATGCTCCCGGATGGGACCCATCGGCGAGCGGAGTTCGGGGGGCAAGGCGCAGGGCCGCTTCCCGGTTGCGCACACCAAAGCAGGAAAACACACCCACCCAGCTTGATTCATGAATGCGCTGGAATGAGTTGGGCGTGGGCGTGGAAAATGCCATCACAGCCGCAAGATGGTTGAGGATGCCCGCAGCAAACGCACCGGAGGTGGCCGTCAAGCTGCCGGCATGCGCGGTTTGGGGGACACCATTGCTGTCCCACAAGCTGAGATGGATGTGAACGCCGCTGCCCGCCTCGCCAAGATGCGGCTTGGGGGCAAATGTGGCGTGGGCCTCGCGCCCGCGAGCCGCATCGCGCACCGCCTCCCGCGCGAGGACCGCATGGTCTGCCGCGCCAAGCCCTTCGCGCACAGGGCTCGAAATCTCGAACTGATTGACGCCGAACTCGGCCACAAATTGGTCAAGCCGGGTGCCGGCTGTTGCCATGATGGCCTGCACCTCATGGGCAAGGCCTGAGACCTTGCGCGCCCCCGCCAGCGAGTAGGCTGCGGTGGGGGTATCTTGCAAATTGTCGATGTAGCACTCGTGCTCAAACCCTGCCTTGAGGGTCAGGCCGTATTGGGTGTTGAGATCGCTGAGAGCTTGGCGCAACTGAGAGCGCGCGCAGGCCGGCCAAAAGGCCCCATCGTGGTGCGCAATTTCGCTCAGATAGAGGGCCATCGCCGGCCGGTCAGCCCGCTCGGGCAAAATCATCCGCGTGTGTGGCAGTGGGATGATCTTCGTCTCCCCCATGGGGCCGAACGGGTTGTCGGGCGGAATGGTGTTGACCGACGAAATGCATACGTTTGTTGGAACCCACGGCAGACCGCCTTCCAGCACATCGTCGAGCCGCTCGATGGGAACCGTGCGCCCCCGCGTGACCGCCGACAGCTCCATGTTGGCAAAGGTGGCCGATTGGGGGGCTTGAAAAACAGTGGTCACGAAAGCGTCCCCTCAACAGCCATCAACCCTGCAGCAAGCCGCGCACCCCAGGCGTGTTGGTCATCCTCGGTCAAGATCCCGTCCTGGCGCACCTCAATCAGAGTATGGGGAATGCCCCGTGTTTCCCCGTGCACGGGGACTGTGTAGTCGCCGATGGGTCCCACTTGATAGGGCTCGTTTTCACCCACCAGCCACCCTTCGTCCTTCAGGTGGCGCGATAGGGCCAACGACAGCGAAGGATCGACACCATAAAGCACCGAAACAGGCCAGGGCCGGGGCGCCGGAAAGTCGTGGTGCACCGGGGTAAAGGAATGCATCGCCACCAGGATGGGTGTGATGCCCTTGGCGTGCTGCGCGTCAAGAGCTGAGGTAATGGCGGCGTGATAAGGATGCCAAATCTCGCTGATGCGGGCCGCACATTGGCGCATGGTCATGGTTTCGTTGCCCGGGATCTCGGTCTCGTCGACCATGACGGGAAAGGCGGTGGGTGCGCTTGGCGCTCTGTTGCAATCCACCACGAGCCGCGAATAGCGTTGGAAGATGAGCGTTCCTGACACATGCTCGGTGATCGCCCGCGCCACCCCGAGAGCGCCAATGTCGATCCCAATGTGCCGGTTGAGGTCAGCATCGCTCACCCCAAGGTCCACATTGATGGGGACCAGCTGGTCGGCGTGGTCACAGGTGATGATGAAACGGCTCGCACCGCGCCCCTCGATGCCCACGGGGGCGGGGTCGCTGTCTGTCAAAAGGCCGAAGGGGAAGACGTGATTGTGTTCGCTCAGCATGTCTCAGGCTCTATACCGGGCCGCCAAAATGATGTGCAACCAGGCATGGGGTGCGCCTATGCGGGCAAGTGGTGTGCCTGGTGCTGTCCTCCGCCTGACGGCGCAGTCTTCGCGTCGCTGTGAGACTGCCAGCGCGCACAGGCGAACTTGGCGCTCCCGTTGCGCGCAGCGACGAGGGCGGGCGGTGCGCGAGCGGGTCAAACGCGGTGGTCCGAACCGAGGCCTTCGCAACGCGACGCAAACCTTCGCACCGCTACGCAACGCTATGCAATCCTGCTCGGTAAGGAGATCAGATGGCCCATCACACTGTGGACAAGGCCTCGCCCGCTGACCGTGAGGCGCCCGTTGAACCAGGAAAAACAGCCCTCTTGTCGGTGGACATGCAATATTCAGAGTGGACACCCCAAGCATCTGCCGCTGCCCGGGAGGGGCGGGGCGATCCCAAGTCGCGGGACTATCATCTGAGGCTCACCGATACCGTGTTGCCCAACCAACAGCGCCTTCAAAAGGCAGCGCGCGCCCATGGCATCGATGTGATCTACACCGTGATCGAAGCGCTCACTGAAGACGGGCGCGACATCAGCCTCGACCACAAAATTTCAAAGATCTTTGTGCCCAAAGGCTCCTTTGACGCCAAGGTAATCGATGAGGTGGCACCTGTTGGTGATGAGATTGTCATCCCCAAAACCGCTTCGGGTGTCTTCAATGCCACCAATATCGAGTACGTGCTGCGCAACCTTGGGGTTCGCTCCCTGGTGATCTACGGCGTGTGCACCGACCAATGCGTAGAAACGGCAGTGCGCGATGCGTGCGATCGCGGGTTCTTGGTGACGTTGGTGCCCGACTGCTGTGCGGCCAAAACCGCCACGCGCCACGACAATGCGATTCATGCGCTGTGCGGCCACTATGCGCGGGGCCGCAGCACTGACGAGATGATTGCTGAGTTTGGCGCGCTCTGCGGTTGATCGAACCGTCTCATCGGGGGCGCAGCTGAGCGCCGTGGCCGCGCGTGAAGAAGTGATCGCGCTCGCCGGTGAGCATCCAGGCCACTTCATCGATATTGGTGATCATTTGGTCGGCGGCGGCCCGGGTCATGGAGCGCGGTGCTGACGCAGCGCTGAGTTCAACCATCGCGTCCCGGCAATGGCCGAGCCTGTCGACAACGGCGTCCACATCGATCCGGGGGCGGGTGCGTTTGGTCATGGTCAGCTCCTTAATGTTCTAATTTTGTTCTATCTATGCTAGCGCCAGAGTCCAGCCGCTCCGGCGCGGCGAAACGGTTTGTCCCACGTGTTCTTGGATGGGCTCGCCTTGGATGCGGCCGGTGAGCCTGGGTGTTGTTGGTTGCAGGGGCGGGGCGTTTCGGCCAAGAGGGGCCGGGGCCTCCCATGGGGGCTGAACGCGCCAGACAAAAGTATAAGGAGAAGCCCTGTGCCGCCGTCCCACTTTGAGATCATCGACAAGGCGTTCAATCAATTCGTCCTGCCGACCGCCTACCTGGACACATTGTGGGAGGGGAGCCGGTGGGCAGAGGGGCCGGCTTACTTCGCAGGCGGGCGGTATGTGGTCTTTTCCGATATCCCCAACGACCGGATGATCCGGTTTGATGAGACCGATGGGTCGGCATCGGTCTTTCGCAAATCCTCCAACAATTCCAACGGCAACACCCTTGACCGGGAAGGCCGTCTGATCACCTGCGAACACCTTGGCCGCCGGGTGACCCGCACCGAGCACGATGGTTCCATCACCGTCATTGCCGATGCTTATGAGGGCAAAAAACTCAATTCGCCCAATGATGTGGTGGTCCATCCCGATGGCGCCATCTGGTTCACCGACCCCACCTACGGGATCGACATGGACTATGAGGGCAAAACCTCAGAGAGCGAGATCGGCGCATCGTACGTCTACCGGGTGGACCCGGGGACGGGGGCTGTGGAGGCGGTGGCCACCGATTTTGTGAAGCCCAATGGGCTCGCCTTTACCCCGGACTATGAGAACCTTGTGATCGTCGACACAGGGGCGACCCATGTTGAGGATGGGCCGCGCCATTTGCGCACCTTTAAGGTGGACGGTGGCCGTCGTCTGATCGGTGGAGAGGTGCTGGCCACCTGCACCGAAGGGCTTTTTGATGGCTTCCGCTTCGATGAGGGGGGCTACATTTGGACAAGCGCTGCGGACGGGGTGCACTGCCTTACCCCCACTGGCGAGCTCATCGGCAAACTCAAAGTTCCCGAAGTGGTGGCGAACGTGTGCTGGGGCAACGGTTGGAAACGGAACCGACTTTATATCTGCGGCACGTCCCGCCTTTATGCGAGCTACATCCGTACCAAAGGGATGCCTTATCCGTTTTGACGCTCTGGGGAGGCGGTCGGCGCTGCGCGCCGGCTTTGTGTGTTAGCGGCGAGGACGTTCCCTCCTCGCGCTCCTCCTACCTCGCCGGTGGGCAGGTTTGCTGGATGACCTTCGCCCTGCGGGCGCAGGACACTCAGCAAACCATGGCAAGCCTTGGTCGGGCTCTTGTCCCGTCAAGGGTGAAGGCTGCGCCCGGTCCTGCGGACCGCCCTTGACAGGACAAGAGCCCTCATTCTGCACGCTGGAGGGCGTTCTTAGCCAACGCCTAAGCGCTCGCCTTGGTAGGTGTTTTCCTGGATCGGCCGCCACCATGCCTCGTTGGCCAAATACCACGCCACCGTGCGCTTCAGACCGTCCTCGAAGGTGAGTTCAGGGGTCCAGCCTAAGCTCTCTTTGAGGTGCGAGGCATCAATGGCATAGCGGTGATCGTGACCAGGACGGTCGGTGACAAAATTGATGAGCGAGGTGCGGGGCCGGTCGGCCGGGGCCGCTTCATCCACCAGCGCGCAGATGGCCTCCACCACCTGAAGATTGCTGCGCTCTGAATTGCCGCCCACAGCATAGGTGCCTTGGGGCGCGCCTTTGAGAAGGATCGTATAAAGGGCGCGGGCATGGTCTTCCACGTAGAGCCAGTCGCGCACATTGGAGCCATCGCCATAAACGGGCAGAGGCTTCATGGCGAGCGCGTTGAGGATCATCAGCGGGATGAGCTTTTCGGGGAAGTGATAGGGCCCGTAGTTGTTGGAGCAGTTGGAGATCAGGACGGGAAGGCCATAGGTGCGGCCCCAGGCGCGAACCATGTGATCGGCCGCCGCCTTTGAGGCGGCATAGGGCGAAGACGGATCGTAGCGGGTGTCCTCGCGGAAATAGCCGGTGGGGCCGAGGGAGCCGAACACCTCGTCGGTGGAGATGTGGAGAAAACGGAAGCTGTCTGCGTGCGCTGCGTCGAGGCCGTCGCGGTAGTGTCTGGCGGCTTCTAAAAGCACCGTCGTGCCCAACACGTTGGTGTCCACGAAGGTGACAGGACCATCGATGGATCGGTCCACGTGGCTTTCCGCCGCCAGGTGCATCACCGCTTTGGGGCGGTAATTGGCAAACAGGGCAGCCATGGCATCGCGGTCGCGAATGTCGGCTTTCTCAAAGCGATAGAGGTTGCTGCCCTCCACCGCTGCGAGCGACGCAAGGTTTGCCGCATACGTCAGCGCGTCGACGTTGACGACGTGCTCCCCTGCTGCGACCAGATGGCGCACAACGGCCGAGCCAATAAAACCCGCGCCACCTGTGACCAGGATCGGCGCGGGGCTGTCAGCGCTTAAGGTCAACTGCGACCCCAATCGTCCTCGATGCGCACAATGTCGTCCTCACCCAAGTAGCTCCCGTTCTGCACCTCGATGATCTCAAGGCGCACTTTGCCGGGGTTGGCAAGTCTGTGGACGCAGCCAAGGGGGAGATAGATGGATTCGTTTTCGCTGAGCATCACCACCTTGTCGTCGATTGTGACCTCTGCCGTGCCCGCCACCACAGTCCAGTGCTCGGCGCGGTGGAAGTGTTTCTGAAGCGAGAGCTTTTTCCCCTGGTGGACAAAGATGTGTTTCACCTGGAACCGCGCGCCTTGGATGAGAGAGGTGTATCCACCCCAGGGCCGCAGCACGGTGGGGGAGACGTCCAACAGATCCGAGCGCGCATCCTCCTTCAGCTGGGTGACCACTTTTTTGACGTCTTGCGCCTTGTCGAGAGGGCACACCAGAACCGAATCGGTGGTGGCGACCACCGCGAGATCTTTGACGCCCAAGGCCACCACTTCGGCCTTGTCGGACACAATGAGGTTGTTGTTGGCATCAACGACCCTGCCGTTGCCTCGAACGGCGTTGCCGGCCTCGTCTTTGTCGAGCGTGTCCCAGTAGGCGCGCCATGACCCCACATCCGACCAACGGCACGAGATGGGGGCGACTGAGGCTTTGTCGGTCCGCTCCAGGAGCGCGTAGTCGATGGAAATGTCGGGCGCGGCGCCGAACTCATCAGCAGGCAGCGCCATGCCAGAGCCGTTTTTCGACACATTGTCGGCGGCAGCTTTGGCGGCGGCGGCGACGTCAGGGGCGGTTTTGGCCAGTTCATCGAGGAGGGCTCGGGCGCCGAAGGCAAAGAACCCAGCGTTCCAATAAAAGTTGCCGTCGGCCACCATTTTGCCCGCTTCCTCCAGCGGCGGCTTTTCGACGAACTGCTCCACGGGCCGGACTGGTCCCGAGGTCGCGGCCCCTTTGATGTAGCCATAGCCCGTTTCGGGGAATGTGGGGACGATGCCGAAGGTCACCATTTTGCCCGACGCGGCGTCAGCGAACGCGGCCTTCAACGTGTCGTAGTAGGCGTCATCGGGGGTGATGAGGTGGTCGGACGGCAGAACGAAAAGGACCGCCTCAGGGTCTTGGCGCACCATCAACTCGGCGACGGCGGCAATGGCGGGCGCGGTGTTGCGCGCCATCGGCTCGGTGACGATGGTGGCCCCGTCGACCCCGATGGCATCCAGCCCGTCACTCACTTGAAACTTATCGGCTTCTCCGCAAATCACCCAAGGCGCGGCCACTGGCATATCGCTGTGGCGCAGCACCGTTTTTTGAAAAAGGCTGTGGTCGCCGTGCATGGGCAAAAACTGCTTCGGCTTGTCTGAGCGTGACATAGGCCAGAGGCGTGTGCCCCGGCCACCGGCCAAGATCACTGGGGTGATGGTCATGATCGAATTGGAACTCCTGTCGGTCAGCTAAGCGCTGTTACCACCTGAGGGTGACAACTGCCAGAATTTGTTGCACTGCACAATCCGCGACAAACCCCGATTGAAGTCTTCCATTTAGCGGGCCTTTGTGTGTAAGCCCGCTAGCCGTGGCGATGACTGCTATATCGTCTCGAAAGGGTTGGCGGAGCCAGGGGCGGCGCTGGTCTAAGAAGTGTCTACGGAGCGTACGTTCATGGCAAAGATCATAGTTCTGGGCGGTGACGGCTTTTGCGGCTGGCCCACCAGCTTGCACCTTTCCCGCCGGGGCCATGATGTCACCATTGTCGATAATCTTTCCCGCCGAAAAATCGATGTGGAGCTGGAGGTGGAATCGCTCACGCCCATCCGGCACCTGAGCGAGCGTTTAGCTGCGTGGACGGAGGTGTCAGGACGCACCATTCGGCACGTGAACTTCACCGTCGGAGAACAGTATCACCGTCTGCTGTCGCTGATTGTTGAGGAAAAGCCCGACGCCATT
Source organism: Pseudomonadota bacterium (assembly GCA_038745295.1). GTDB lineage: Bacteria > Pseudomonadota > Alphaproteobacteria > Rhizobiales > Amorphaceae > Acuticoccus. Next base: position 18,057 of record JBCDLN010000042.1, read on the forward strand.
GTGCACTTTGCCGAGCAGCGCGCCGCGCCTTACTCCATGAAGTCGCCGGCACAAAAGCGCTATACGGTGCGCAATAATCTATGCGCCACCCATGATGTGTTGTGCGCCATTGTGGAATCGGGCGTGGATGTGCACCTGGTGCACCTTGGCACCATGGGCGTTTATGGCTACGGAACCGCAGGGATGAAGATCCCCGAAGGTTATCTGAGAATTAAAGTCGCC
>JBCDLN010000043.1:0-18171 GCA_038745295.1 Pseudomonadota bacterium
CTATATCGCTGCCCTCAACGTGGATGCCATCTGGCTCTCCCCGTTCTTCGTCTCCCCCATGGACGATTTCGGCTACGACGTTGCAGATTACTGCGACGTTGACCCCATCTTCGGCAGCCTCGAAGACTTTGACGCTCTTTTAAGCGCCGCCCACGACAAAGGCCTCAGGGTTCTGATCGACCTGGTGCTCTCCCACACCTCTGACCGGCATCCTTGGTTCATCGAAAGCCGGCAGAGCGGCGACAATCCCAAGGCGGACTGGTACGTTTGGGCCGACCCAAAACCGGATGGCACAGCCCCCAACAACTGGCTTGCCATCTTCGGCGGCCCCGCGTGGGAGTGGGACACCTCCCGCTGCCAATACTATATGCACAACTTCCTGAGGACCCAGCCTGACCTCAACTACCACAATGAGGATGTCCAAAACGCTGTCCTCAACGTGGCTCGCTTCTGGCTCGACCGCGGTGTTGACGGCTTCCGGCTCGACACTGTCAACAAGTATGTCCATGACGCAGAGCTGCGCGACAATCCACCGGTCACGCCGGGCGTCAAAGTCTCCATGGAGCAAAACAACCCCATTGCCATGCAGCAGCCGGTCTACTCCATCAACCGGCCCGAAAACTTGACCTTTGTGGAGCGCCTCAGATCCCTGCTTGACGAATACCCCGGCACAACCACGGTGGGCGAGATCGGTAACCGCCGCACGGACGGGCCAGAGCTTGCCCAGTACACAGCCCCCGGCCGCCTCCACATGGCCTATAGCTTTGACCTGTTGCGCGACCCCATCACCGCGCCGCGCCTGCGCAAAAGCGTTGAGTGCGCCGAAGATCAAGGGGCCTCTTGGACATCCTGGCCGTTCTCAAACCATGACGTGACCCGTGTGGCGACCCGCTCAGGCCTTGGGCTCGATGCAGCGCCGATGCTTCTCCAAATGATGCTGTGCCTGCGCGGCTCACCCACGCTCTACCAGGGCGAAGAGCTCGGCCTGCCGGAGGCTGATGTGCCCTACGAAGCCCTGCAAGACCCTTATGGCATAAGGTTCTGGCCCAAAATCAAAGGCCGCGACGGTTGCCGCACACCAATGCCTTGGACCATGGCCGAAAATGGCGGCTTCACCTCGGCAAAGCCATGGCTCCCTGTGGACCCTGCCCAGCGCGACCTTGCCGTTGATCAGCAGACGAACGACCCAAACTCCCCGCTCAACCGCGCCAGAGCCTTCCTTGCCTGGCGCCGTAGCGAACCGGCACTCCTCAAAGGCACCATCACCTTCATCGATACGCCCGCCAGCATAACAGCCTTCATCCGTGACGCAGACCATGGCGCAGCGCTCCTGTGCGCCTTCAACCTGTCCAACGCGCAAGCCGCGTTCCAGCCCGACAAGCCCCTTGCCCAACGGGAGGTCCCCGGCCTCATAGGGGCAAGGTTCGCTGACGGCACCATCACCTTCCAACCATGCGGCGCCTTCATCGGCGCACTCAAAGACTAAGAGGGCCCCATGGCAACCGTTGTCTTAAACGAAGTGCGCAAATCCTTCGGCAACATCGAAACCATCCACGGCGTCAATCTCGACATTAAAGACCGCGAGTTCGTGGTGTTCGTGGGCCCCTCAGGCTGCGGCAAGTCCACACTGTTGCGCCTTGTGGCAGGGCTTGAAGACATCTCCTCAGGCGACCTCCACATCAACGGCGTGCGGGTCAATCCCCTCCCGCCAGCAAAGCGCGGCATTGCGATGGTCTTCCAGTCCTACGCCCTTTACCCGCACATGACCGTTTATGAGAATATGGCGTTCGGCCTAAGAAAGAGCGGCAAGGACGGTCAAGGCGTCGACGCTGCGGTGCGTGAAGCAGCCAAGATCTTAGAGCTTGAGCCGCTGTTGGAGCGCTTGCCCAAGCAGCTCTCAGGCGGACAGCGCCAGCGCGTTGCCATCGGCCGCGCCATCGTCCGCGACCCCAACGTCTTCCTGTTTGACGAGCCGCTCTCCAACCTTGATGCCGCCCTTCGCGTCCAAACTCGGCTCGAAATTGCCAAGCTCCACCGCAGGATGAACGCCACTATGATCTACGTCACCCACGATCAGGTGGAGGCGATGACGCTTGCTGACAGGATCGTCGTCCTCAACGCAGGCAACGTAGAGCAGTTCGGCACCCCCCTCGACCTTTATCACCGGCCGGACAATCTCTTTGTGGCCACCTTCCTCGGCTCGCCGACCATGAACATCATCGAGGCCGCCGTCACCACCACCACCGACGACACCGTCCATGTGGCTGTCCCAGGAAGCGGTGCAGTGGAGGTGGCCGCCTCGCCCTCAGGTGTCGGCGCGGGCGAACCTGTCAAACTTGGCGTGCGCCCAGAAAACCTTGCCCTGGCCGACCCCGCCTCCTGCCAGTTCAAAGGCACGGTCGATGTCATTGAAGAGCTCGGCGAAAGCCATCTCGTTCACGTGTTGGTGCCTGATGGCGAGCGCATTGTCGTGCGCGAAACAGGCGATGCAAAGGTGAGCGAAGGCGAGACGGTGGGCGTTTCCTTTGGCTTAGAAGATGGTCACCTCTTCATGGCCGATGGCCGCGCCCTCATGCGAACCCGCAGTGCAGCCACAAAAAGCACATCGCCCCTCCCCCACTGAGTAAGGGCGACGGCGCGCGCAGCACAGCCTTGTCAAGGGCGGGCCAAAGGGCCGGGCGGAGCCTTCACCCTTGACAAGGCTGTGCTGTGCCAAAGCATGGTCAAGGGTTGCAGGTGTCCTTGGCCCGAAAGGGCAAAGGTCATCTGCAACCCTGCCTACCGGCGAGGTGGCAGGAGCGCGAGGAGGGAACGTCCTCGCTTTACAAAAGCATTGTCGGCGCGTGAGCGCCGTCCGCCCCCACGCCTCACGTCAGCATCGCGTGTCATAGGTCACAGATTGGCGATTTGCAGCGCCAACGCCCCGTCCATGTGGCCCATTGAGCTCAGCCCCAAAGGCCATCCCCTTGTGACCGGGCCCGTTGCCAACCATGTGTTGCCCCTACGATAATTGAAAAACGTTGAGCGAGAACGAGAAGGTCACACGATGGCAGACGCCCTCAAACAAGACCTACAGGTGGCTGAACTCAATACGCCACTCGGCAAAGACATTTTGAACGTTGTACGTTTTGATGGCGTCGAGGGACTGAGCGAGCTCTTTGAATTTTCCCTCGAGGCGCTTGGGGAAAGAGAGTCTCTCGATTTCAACAAGATCATTGGCGAAAACTGCACAGTCACCGTTAAAGGAAAGACTGTTTCACGGCATTATTCGGGTGTGTTGGTGGAAGCGGCGCACCTTGAAGCGAGCGCCAGCTTCAACACCTACCGCCTCGTGCTGCGGCCCTGGCTTTGGCTTTTGTCCCGCACATCCGACTGCCGGATCTTCCATGAGATGTCCACGCCAGACATCATCCAGGACGTGTTCCAAAACCGCGGGTTCAACGACTTCACCATCCGGCTCACCGAAGGCTACCCAACCCGGGAATACTGCGTCCAATATCGTGAAACCGATCTTGATTTCATCTGCCGCCTCATGGAGGAGGATGGCATTTACTTCTATTTCGAACACGAAAACGGAAGGCACACCCTTGTGCTTGCCGATGCAAAGTCGTCCCACAACCCCGTAGAGGGGCTTTCGGACATCATGTACGTGGAGCGCGTCATGGACGCGATTGCAAAGAAGGAAACCATCCACAGCATGATCCAGCGCCGCTCGTTGCAGAGCGGGAAGATTGCCCTCAACGACTACGACTACGAAAAACCCAGCGCTTCGATGAAGAGTGACCACACCAACCCCACAGGTCACACCCGCGACGACTTGGAGATCTACGACTATCCTGGGCGCTACACTGAGACGAGCGATGGCGATCGCTTTGCCCGGGTGAAGCTTGAGGCGGCCCAAGCCCTCGACCAACGCCGGCAGGCGACAGGTGATGCGCCTGCCCTCGCGCCAGGCGGTCTCATCAAGGTCACGGATCACCCTCAAGCGTCTGAAAATATTGAGTATCTGGTTGTGCGCTGCGAACATCATCTATCCAACCAGCACTATCGCAGCTCCGGCGGCGGCGATGGGGGCGACCCCTACACGGGCCGCTACGAGTTTCAGCCCAGCGATCGACCGTTCCGCGCCCCCGCCCTCACGCAAAAGCCCAAAGTGCACGGCCCCCAAACAGCCAAAGTGGTCGGCGCCGACGGTGAAGAGATCGACGTTGATGAGCTCGGCCGCATCCTGGTACGCTTCCATTGGGATCGCCGCAACGATCAATCACGCCGCGTTCGGGTCTCCCAGCCTTGGGCGGGCAACCAGTGGGGCGGCATCCACATTCCAAGGATCGGCCAAGAGGTCTTGGTTGAGTTCTTAGAGGCTGACCCGGATAATCCCGTTGTCATTGGAACAGTGTATAACGGCGAGCGGTCCGTCCCTTACGAACTTCCCGCCAATAAAACCAAAGCCGGCATCAAATCGAACTCATCCAAAGGTGGGTCGGGTTACAACGAAATTGTCTTTGAAGACAAAAAGAATTCTGAAGAGCTTGGCATTCATGCTCAAAAGGACATGAATATCGTTGTCCTCAATTCCGAAACCCGGGAAATTGGGGAGCGTTTTTCGGCGCCCACAGGTCAAAACTCGCGCAAGACCACCCTCAAAAAGGGCGATGATGAGCTTGAGCTGAGCACCGGCAAGCAAAAAATCGATATTGCCCAAAGTCAAAACACCAAGGCGGGCACGGAGATCGTCATCGAGGCGGGGATGAAACTCACCTTGAAGGTGGGGGGCTCCTCCATCGAGCTGACCCCTGCCGGTATCACCATCACGGGGACCGCCAAGGTGGACATCAACGGCGGCGCGATGATGAAGGCGTCTGCCGGCATCATCAAGCTCAATTGAGGCAAAGCCGTGCGCATTAAATTTGAAACCGCTCGCGACGTGCTGACGGCCTTCCCCACGCTCAAAGAGGACATCACGGTGGCGCCTGACGGCACAGCGCCCATCACGTTCTTAAAGCAGCTCGCCCAGAGCGAGACGCCGGAGGACTGCATCTCATTCTTTGCCTATCTTGCCCCGCGCAGGGATTCGGTTTGGTGGTGCTGCCGGTCCCTCGACACACTGGGCCCTGGCGGGCTTGAAGCGCCGGAGGCTCGGGCGGCTGCCAAAGCCTGGGTCGCCGAGCCGGAAGAAGCCCGTCGCCATGCAGCCCTCAGCGCTGCTGAAGCCGGCCCCAGCGATGCGGCCGACACCTGGGCTGCCTTTGGGGCCGCCTGGTCGGGCGGCAGCATCGGCGGGGAGGGCGAGCACGCCATTTTGGCCGCCCCTCACCTCACGGCAAAGGCTGTGCGCGCATCGTTGCTGGTTGCCGTTTCATCAGCGCCCTTTGCAGCGCGCCGCGCCCGCCTAGAGCGGTGCCTTGACGAAGCGCTTATGGTGGCAAACGATGACATTGAGGCCCACTTTGGAGCATAGCGGAGAGGCAACTGGGCTGATCCGTTAAACAAAAGAACAGGGGCGGAAGCACGTGGTCGCACTGCGTCTTGAACTCGACAACATCACAAATTTGCCGGACGGTGGACCCACATCTTTTAGGGTGGAAGGTGGCCGCAGCGTCGATATTGGGCGCAACTCCTATTTGGACTGGTCTTTGCCCGACCCAAGCCGCGTTGTTTCAGGCAAACACTGCGAGATCCATTTTCGCGACGGCGGCTATTGGCTGACGGACCTGTCCACCAACGGCACCTACCTCAACGGGTCCGATCGCCGCCTCACCGAACCCACACGGCTCAAAACCGGTGATCGGATCGCGATTGGCGACTATCTCATCAACGTCACCGTCGAAGGTGAGGATGCGCCGGCCCGTGTTGCTGAGGCGCCGCCCCCCATGCCGCCCGCAGCCTCATCAGCCGCCCTTTGGGATGTGTCCGATGAAAGGGCCGCTCCCGCCGAGCGCGACGACCGCCGCCGCGAAGCCACCCCGGTGCACCCTGACGTGCTCGACTGGGCAAGCGATATTCCGCCCCCTCTCCCTCCCGAAACCACCCCGCAAGAGCCGGCCCCCACACCGCCGCCGCTCCCCGCGTGGGATGAAGGCGCGGCAAACACCCCGCCCCCGCTCCCATCGGCCGCAGGCGCGCCAGCAGAACCGCCGCCCCCCTCGGCATGGGACGCACCGCCTGCTGATGCGGTCAAAACCGACCCTGCCGACGAGGCTGATTGGTCACCGCCACCTGCGCCTATCGATCTGCCGCCCGCAGTATCGGCTGAACCCGAAGCGGGGCCGGACGTGGAACCAGTTGCAACGCCAGTCCCGCCCTCGCCACCCCCTGAAAGCTTTGAGGGAGCGGGCGATGCGCCTGTCACCCCGCCAAGCCCCATGGAGACCCCGCCGGCGGCCGAAATCACATTCGAACCGGAGCCTCCCGCGCCCGAGCCGGCCCCCGTTTCGATGTCGCCAGCACCGCCTCCGCCTGCCGAAACAGCTGCGCCGCCATCAGCCGGCTTCAGCGGTGCGAGCGCAGCGGCCAGTCCCACGCCTGCAGCGGGTGCGGATTTTGAGCGGTTTGCGGCCGCCCTTGCCCATGCGCTCGATGTGCCCCGCGCCAGGCTCGAAACAGGCACGCCGGAAGAATTCGGCGAGAGGCTCGGCCTCTTCATCCATCTCACCATTTCGGGAATGCAACGGCTTCTTAAAGCCCGCGCCACATCGCGCGGCTATATGCGCACCGGCCCCGGCACACAGGTCCAAGCCGCCGGCAACAACCCGTTGAAGTTTATGCCCACCCCGGCGGCTGCCGCCGACGTGTTGTTCGGCCCCCCAAGCCGCTCCTACCTCACCTTGGAGGACACGCTCGACGAAAGCTTTGCCGATCTCGGCGCTCACCAAATGGCGCTCTATACAGCCATGCAAGGCGCCGTTGAGCGGATGCTGGAAGACTTGGAGCCCGCCGCCATCGAGGCTGGCGACGGCGACGAGCGCGGCGGCTTCGCGCTCCCAGGCGTCTCTGGCAAAAAGTCAAAGTATTGGGACACCTACAAAGAGCGCTTCAACGCCCGCGCGAACCAGCATGACAACGGCATGGTGGACGTCTTTATGATGTGCTTTAGCGATGCTTATGCCCGCGCCCTTGACCGTCGCGACTAGCGGCGCTCACCTCTTCACACCGACGAAAGCGTTTTCATGAACTTAAATAGCAAAGTTCTCTGGTCGGAAGGGCTGTTCCTGCGGCCGCAACATCTGCAGCAGAACGACCGCTATTTCGAGCATCTCCTCGAAGCGCGCACGCACTTGATGTCGCCCTACCCCTGGGGCTTTTCATCCATCGAGATCGACACTGACCTTGCTCAGCAATCCCAGTTTGCGCTGCGCGCAGCCTCTGGCCTCCTGCCGGACGGCACTCCGTTTTCCATCCCCGAAGACACCGTCGCCCCCGCCATTCCGATCCCTGACGATGCAGCCGACCGCACCATCTGGCTGACCATGCCCGTCGGCACCCCAGGCGCGCGCGAGGTGGGCGACCGGGAAAGCAACCGCGAAACCCGCTACTACGCCGACCGCGCCCTTATTGCCGACAGCACCAAGCAAACGCCCACCGAAGAAGATGTCGACCTTGCCAAGCCCCGGCTCGAATACGAGCTGCGCCGCACCCGCAAGGAAGGCTATGCGGTGCTCCCCGTTGCGCGGGTGGTGGAGGTGCGCGACCGCACCATCATCTTCGACGAGCGCTTCACGCCGCCCGTTCTCACCGTCGCCGCGCATCCCAACGCAGAAGGCTGGCTCGACCGGTCCATAGGCTGGGTGGAGACCAAGCTGGAAGAACTGTCGCGCTACGCGGCTGACCCCAGCGCAGGCGGCGGCCTCCAAAGTGCGGATTATCTGGTCCTCCAGCTGCTGAACCGTGCCCTACCGCCGCTCCGGCACTTGAGATCATCGCGCTACACCCATCCTGAGCGGGTCTACACAGAACTCCTCAGGATCGTGGGTGAGATGGCAACGTTTGCCACCAACGAGCGCCGCGCCCGGCTTTATCCGCAGTATGATCACGACAATCTGCAGGGCACCTTCGCCCCCGTGGTGCGCGATCTCCAAGCCTTCCTCAGCGCCCAGTTCGCCCGCCGCGCAATCCGCTTGGAGCTGATCGAGCGCGCCGAAAACGCCTTCGTGTCCACCATCAAGGACCGCTCGCTCTTCCGCGATGCCACCTTCGTCTTGGAGGTCTCCGCACGCAGACCGCTGACTGAAATTCAGCAGCGCTTCCCGCAGCTCTTCAAGCTCGGGCCCAACACCAAGATGAGCGAGATCGTCCACGCCCACCTTCCAGGCGTTCCATTGGTGCATCTGCCCAACCCACCGCCCCAACTCAGGGTGATGGCCAACCATGTCTATTTTGCGCTCGACCGACAGTCGCCGCTGTGGCCCGAATTTTCCACGGCCGCTGCGGTGGGGATGCACTTTTCCGGCGACTGGCCGGAGCTTGAGCTTGAGTTCTGGGCGGTGATGGAGGGGCGTTAGCCATGGCCTCATCGAGCGGCGATAACAACAACAAACAAACCGTGATCCTCCCCAACCCGGGCGGCCGGCGCCCGGTGAGCGACACACCGCAGCCCATGGACCCTCCAGGGACACCCGCAACGGACGAGTGGAGCCGCGAGCCCTGGCCACAACAAGGCACGCCGCCTGCGGGAGAACCTGCCGCACCACCGGCAGACCCAGCCCAATCGCCTGTTGCCGCCGCAGCGCTCCTGCGCTCAGAGGCAGCGCTCAGCGCCAACGACATGCTGCGCGCCGCAGCCCCCCTCCTTTTGATGCTCGGCAAACTGCGCGCCGGCCTCGTCCGCGCCCAATCATCTGCCATCATGGAGGAGGTGGCCCGCGCCATCGACAGCTTTGAAAAATCGATGACCGCATCAGGCTTCAGCGCCGACCAGTCCGAGGTGGGCAAGTACGCCCTTGCCGCCACCGCCGACGATGTCATCCAAAACATCCCCGTCGACGATCGGCGCCTGTGGACCCAGTACTCGATGCTGAGCCAGTTCTTCGGCGAGCGCACAGGCGGCATCCGCTTCTTCGAAGAGTTGAACAGGATGCGGGCCGACCCCCTCGCCAATATCGACGTGCTGGAGCTGATGTACGCGTGCCTTGCCGTCGGCTTTGAAGGTGTCCACCGCACCTCCCCCACCGGAATGGCAACGCTCCAAGGGATCCAGCGCGACCTTTATGATGTGATCCGCCGCGTCCGCCCGCGCGAAAGTTTTGAACTCTCGCCCCGCTGGCAGGGGTCGGGCCTTGCGCCGCGGGACAATCGCAACCGGGTGCCGCTCTGGGTGGTCGCCGCGTGCGCCCTTGCCATCGTTGCCGGCTCCTACCTTGGGATGCGCTATCTTCTGTCCAACGATGCGCTCAAGGTGGAGGAGGAACTCTTTGCCCTCTACCCCCTCGCCCCCGTCACGCTGGTGCGGCCCGATTATATCCCGCCCGAGCCGCCCAAGGTTGAGCCGGTGGTGATCCCCGAGCCGGAACCTGAACCCGAGCCGGAGCCCGTCCCCGTGGTGGTGGCGCCACCGCCTGAACCCGCGCCTGATCCTTGCGAAGAGGTGCGAGAAGCCCTCGCCGCCGACATCGAGGGTGCCCGCATCGATTTTGCCGAATGCGGCGGCGATCTCAGGATCACCATTGGCGACCGGCCGGGACTTGTCCTCTTCCTGTCAGGCCGTGCGGACATCTCGCCGGACTACAGCACCATCCTCGACCGCATCGTGCCGGTGATTGAGATGGTGGAGGGCGATGTGGTGGTCATCGGCCATACAGATTCAGTGCCCTATCGTGGCGCCCGCTTTGGCTCCAACTACGACCTTTCCGTCGCCCGCGCCGAGGCGGTGGCCGAACGGCTGCGCGCAGGCGCCAGCGATCCGGCCCGGTTCAAGGTGCGCGGGCAAGGCCCCAACGTGCCCATTGCCGACAACGCAACGCGCGACGGGCGGGCGCGCAACCGCCGCGTCGACATTGTCGTCGCCAAGCCCAGCTAGCGGACACGGCCCATGCATCTTCTTGGATATATCAGCTACATCCAGGCGGCCACATCGCTGGGCGGCGTCTTCATGCTGGCGATGGTCATCTGGTTTTTCGGCCCTAGCATTGGGACAGACGGGTTCTATCCGCTCGAGTCTGCGCTCAACCGGCTGATCGCCATCGGCGTCCTCGCCATCGCCGTCATCGGCTGGCTCCTTTATAAGGCGGTCAAAAATTGGCGGGCGTCCAAGTCTCTGGAAGAGGGGATCACAGCGCCGATTTCGGACGATGGCGCCGTCCTCGCCGAGCGGATGAAAGATGCCCTCGGCACGCTCAAGAAAGCGAGCGGGCGCAAGGCGGACTACCTTTACTCCATCCCCTGGTACATCATCATCGGCCCGTCCGGCGCTGGCAAAACCACAGCCCTCATCAACTCGGGCCTCAAATTTCCGCTGCTGTCGGGCGGCGGCAAGGTCACCGTCGAAGGGGTGGGCGGCACCCGCTATTGCGACTGGTGGTTTGCAGAGGACGCCGTCCTCATCGACACGGCCGGCCGCTACACCACACAAGATTCAGGGACCGACGGCGAAGCCAACCTCGACCGCCGCTCTTGGATCGCCTTCCTCGACCTCCTGCGCAAGAACCGCGCCCGCCAGCCCATCAACGGCGTCATCTTAGCCTTTGGTGTGGATGATCTCATCACCATGTCCGAGCAGGAGCGCAACGCCCACGCCGACGCCATCCGAAGCCGCCTGGTGGAACTCCACGAAAAGCTCAAAGTGGCCTTCCCGGTCTATGTGATGTTCACCAAGGCGGACCTCGTCCAAGGTTTCGGTGAGTTTTTCGGCGACCTCAGGGAGAAAGAGCGCCAAATCGTCTGGGGCGCGACCTTCCAGACCGATGAGCGCACCAAAAACACCATCACCGAAGTCCCCTCAGAGTTCGATGACCTGGTGCTGCGTCTGTCGGAAAACACCATCGACCGCCTCCAGGCCGAGCCAAACCAGGCACGCCGGTCGCTGATCCTGGGTTTCCCCGCCCAATTCAACGCCCTGCGCGACCCTGCCATCCAATTCCTGTCGCGCATCTTCGAGCCCACGCGTTATCAGGCCAACGCCATCTTGCGGGGCTTCTATTTTTCCTCAGGCACACAGGAAGGGACGGCGCTCGACCAGCTCATCGGCGCCACCTCGCGCGTCCTTGGTGAAGAGGCACCAGCGCCGGCGCTCTCAGGCAAAGGCCGCAGCTTCTTCCTCACCAACCTTCTCACCAAGGTCATTTTCGGCGAGGCAGGCTGGGTCTCCTATAACCGGGCCCGGATTCGGCGCGAGCGGGCGATGCGGATTGCAGGCTTTGCCGTCATCGGCCTTGTGACGGCGCTGTCTCTGGGGGCGCTCGGCTATAGCTTTGCCGCCAACCGCAGCCTTATCGCCAACGTGGATGATGCTGTTGAAGAGTACCGCGTTGGGGCGGCGGGCCTTCTTGATGCGCGCGAAGTCTCCAGCCCCGACCTTGCCGAAGCGCACTCGCGCCTCCTGTGGCCGCTGAGAACACTCCCCGTCGGCTATGCCGAGCGCGAAGCCGCGATCCCCGCCTACGAGGGCTTCGGCCTCAGCCAGCGCGGCCGTCTCACCTCCGCTGCCGAAGAGGCCTACTACAGGGCGTTGGAGCGTTCGTTCCGCTCGCGCCTGGTCTTGCGCGTGGAGGAGGTGCTGGCCGCCAACCTCGACAAGCCGCAGGTGGTCTACGAGACCCTCAAAGTCTACAGGATGCTCACCGGCGAAAACACCGACCGCGAGGTGATTGTCGACTGGGTCGTCCGTGACTGGGAAGAAAACGTCTACGCTGGCCGCCTGAATGCCGGCGGTCGGGCAGCGCTGCGCGATCATCTCCTTGCCATGCTCGACCTCGACTTTGGGCGCCCCGTCACCATCAGCCGCAACGCCCCGCTGGTGACGGATGCTGAAAGCGTCCTCGCCCGCGTTCCCCTGGTGGATCTTGCCTTTGCCCGCCTTGCGCTCGATGCAAGCGCAGACCCCACCCTCTTTGACTTTGTGGTGGAAGATGAAGCCGGTTCAGACGCTGCCCGCGTCTTCCGAACCCAGGACGGGCGCGAGCTCTCAGACCTCGTCATCCCCTCCTTCTTTACCCGCGCAGGCTTCCAGCGCGCGCTGATCAACCGCCTCCCCACCATCGAGGCTGAGATTGCTGCCGAAGAGTGGCTCTTTGGCGAAGCCGCCAACCAACGCGCTGTTCAGGACCAGTATCAAACCCTCCAGCAAGATCTCCTGCGCCGCTACCAAGACCGTTACACAGAAACCTGGCAGCAACTTCTGGATACCCTCCGCCTCACGCCGATGGCAGTCGACAAGCCGCGCTATGTGGCCCTGCGCGCCCTGTCGTCCCCCGCCTCACCGCTGCGCCAACTCCTCCAGGCGGTGAGCGGGGAAACCCGCCTCACCGAGGTGGACGAAGAGGCCGCCGGAGAGACCGAAGTTGCCTCTGATGGCGCAGCCCAGCTCACCATCCGCGCCGATCTCGACAATCGCGCGTCCGTGCGTGAGACGGTCCAAAGCGAGCCTGGCGCGGCCGTTGAAGCTGCCTTCGCCCCGCTTCATGAGCTGATGGCGGCGGACGTTGAGCCCTCCCTCGGCCCCATCATCGCCTCCTTGAGCGAGATCCACGACAGGCTCATCAACCTTGCCGGCGGCACGGCAAACAGCGAGGCCGACGAGGCTGCCCTTTTGGAAAAGGTCGCCGCGCTCAAGGCCGATGCTGCCCGTTTGCCAGAGCCCGCCTCCCGCCTCGTCCTAGAAGCGGTGGGCGATATCGAGGCCGACATGCGCGGCGAGCGCGTCACCCGCGTGTCCCAGCTTTTCAACCAGGCCATCACCCGTCAGTGCGAGGCAATTGTCTCCAACCGCTTCCCGTTCGTGAACAGCGAACGCGATGTGACGCTGGGCGACTTCGCCACCCTCTTCAAGCCTGACGGCCTGTTTGATGCTTTCCGCAAAGAAAACCTTGATGCTTACATCGATAAGTCCGGCGAAACCTGGCGCTGGACGCCTGATGTGGAGCTGTCTGAGCGCACGCTGCGGGCCTTCCAAAATGCCGCCGAAATCACCGAAACGTTCTTCAAGCCGGGGGAAGACACGCCGTCTTTTGAGATCATTGTCACCACCCGTGCCCTCGATCCCACAGCCTCAAGCGGTGTCCTGCGCATCAACCGCACCTTTGTTCATGCAAGCCGCGTGGTGCACTCCCAGCCGGTTTCCTGGCCGGGTCAAAATGCCGATAATCGCGCCGTGGTCTCCGTAACGTACGGCCCGCAAGCGCGCACTGAGCGCATTGCGGAGCAAGGCCCGTGGGCGCTCTTCAGACTGGTGCGCGAGGGGCGTGCTGTGGCGCAGGACGGCCGGCTGGTGGTGGACTTCATTGTGGGCGGCCGGCGGCTCTCCTTTGCCTTCACCTCCAACACTGGCCCCAACCCGCTCACCCTTGAGGCGCTGACCGCCTTCCGCTGCCCCACGGAGCTGTGACGGGCCATGCTGGCGGTTTTTGGAAAATGCCCCGCCCGGCGTGATTTTATCGCCAGGCATGTGCCGAACCCCCTTTTGGAGCAGCTTGAGCCCTGGCTCCAGCAGTCCATGGCGCAAAGCAAAGAGACGCTCGGCAAGGCTTGGCTCGATGCGTATCTCAACGCGCCGATCTGGCGGTTTTGGTGCGCCCACACCGTGGTGGGCGTGGGCCTTGCCGGCGCCGTCATGCCGTCGGTGGATAAGATGGGCCGGTATTTCCCGCTCATGGCCTTTTGGATGGCTCCCCCGGGAGGAGACCATGCCCTTCCTTCCCAAGAGGACGATGGCCTTTATGAAGCGCTCGAAGGGGTCCTCCTCAGCGCCCTTTCCCAAGAGGCAGCGCTCGATACGCTCATTGATGGTCTGGCATCTTTGAAAGTCGGCCCCCTTCCGGCCGCGCCCGCTGGCGAGGAGGCCCGGTCAGGCTCCCTTTGGTGGACGTTTGCGGCACCAGGCACCCTTGCTCAGCGCGCGGCCTGGCCGGCGCTGCCGCCGCCCCACGCATTTGCCGGGATGCTCCAGCCCTCAGCGCCGGCTACAACCGCGACAGACCCATGACCAAGTTCCAGTTCGCCTGCGCCAGCGCGACCCATCCCGGCAAAGTCCGCCGCCGCAACGAAGACAATCTCTTGTGCGATAGCGCGCGCGGTCTTTGGGTCGTGGCCGATGGCATGGGCGGCGAAGCGGCCGGCGACTACGCCAGTGCCACCGTCATTTCGGCCCTGTCTCGCGTGGGCAATCCCCACTCAGCGGACGATCTCCTCCATCGCACGCAAAACCGGCTTCACCAAGCCCATGCCCATCTGGTGGACTATGCGGCCAGGACGAAGGCGCGCGTGGTGGGGGCGACGGTGGTGGTCCTGCTGGCCTATGAAGGCTACGTCGCCTGTGTTTGGTCCGGCGACAGCCGGCTTTACAGGATGCGCGAAGGACGCCTGGCGCAGCTGAGCCGCGATCACAACGAGGTGGGTGAGCTTCTCGCCCGCGGTGCGATCAGCCGAGCTGAGGCCACCACCTGGGCAGGCCGCAACGCTGTCACCCGCGCCGTGGGCGTTTATGATGAGCTGGAGATGGAGGTGCTCTACGGCGACTTGCGGGTGGGCGACACTTTTGTCCTGTGCAGCGATGGTCTGCCGCTCCATGTCGCTGATGAGGAGATCCGCAACGCGTTGCGCACCAGTCCCATCGAGGCTGCCGTGAAAACGTTGATCGATCTTGCTCTGGCGCGCGGTGGCCAGGACAATGTCACGGTGGTGATTGTGCGCACTGAACCCGACCCGGCCCGCTCCACGGTCCTACAAGACGCAAGGAGATCGTCCTGATGTCAGAGACCGAACCCACGCAGGTGACCGGCCTCGGCCTCACGATCCCACCTGGCACCAGGCTCAACGGCATTTTTGAGATCGAGCGCCAGATCGGCGCCGGCGGCATGGGAATGGTCTACCGCGCCAACAACGTGGAGACCGGCGACAAGGTTGCGATCAAAATCGTCCGCGCCGAGATGGCGGACAATCAGCAGGTTCTGGCCCTCTTCCGCAAAGAGGCGGCCGTTCTGCACCGCCTCCTCCACGATGCGATCGTGCGCTACTACCTCTTCACGTCCGACCCAGTGATCGGCCGCCCATACCTCGCCACCGAGTTCGTGGACGGGACAGCCCTTCACGACATGGGCGGCCTTGAGCGCGATGATGTTCTCGCCCTTGCCGAGCGCCTGGCTGACGGCCTCCAGGCCGCCCACGCTGTCTCCATCTTCCATCGCGATATCTCGCCCGACAACATCATCTTGCCCGAGCGTGATGTGCGTCAGGCCAAGATCATCGATTTTGGCATTGCGCGCGCGGCCGCTGTGGGCGGCGGCACGGTGATCGGTGACAGCATCGCCGGCAAGTTCGACTATATGTCGCCCGAGCAGCTTGGCCTCTTTGGTGCCTCGGTGGATGCCCGCAGCGACATCTACAGCCTGGGAATTGTGCTCGCAGAGGCGATCCTGGGCCGCAGTCTCAGGATGGGTGGCACCCAGCTTGAGGTGGTGGAAAAGCGCCGAAAGGTCCCTGATCTTTCTGAAGTTGAGCCAAAATTGCGCGGCCTTCTGAGTTCGATGCTGCAACCCAAGCCCGATGACCGCATCCAGACGATGGCGGAAGTGGCACAAGCAGCGCGCAGCTTGTCGGAGGGGCGCAGCAGCGGCAAGGGCGGGTTCATCAAAATTGCCGCCGGCATTGGGGCGGTCGCGCTGATTGGCGGTGCTGTTGCCGTCTACCTGATGGGCGAGGGTACCGACCAAGACACCCCGACCACGCCACCCCCACTGGTCCAACGCACCGATGATGGGGTGACGGACCCCAACGCCCCGCCGACGCTCACCCAAACCCGCCAAAACACCGACCCGTTCGCCAACGTCGCCGAAAACAGCAGCACCACCGAAGAGCCCGCCACACCGCCCGTCCAAACCGGCGAGGTGGATGAGCCCGTCACACCGCCTGTCCAAACTGGCGAGGTCGATGAGCCCGTCACTCCGCCTGTCCAAACAGGTGAGGTCGATGAACCCGCCACACCGCCTGTCCAAACCGGCGAGGTGGATGAGCCCGCCACACCGCCTGTCCAGACCGGCGAGGTCGATGAGCCCGCCACACCCCCTGTCCAAACTGGCGAGGTCGATGAGCCCGCGACACCGCCTGTCCAAACTGGCGAGGTCGATGAGCCCGCCACACCCCCTGTCCAAACCGGCGAGGTGGATGAGCCCGCCACACCGCCTGTCCAAACCGGCGAGGTCGATGAGCCCGCCACACCGCCTGTCCAAACCGGCGAGGTCGATGAGCCCGCCACACCGCCTGTCCAAACCGGCGAGGTGGATGAGCCCGTCACGCCGCCCGCCCAGACTGGCGAGGTGGATGAGCCCGTCACACCGCCTGTCCAGACTGGCGAGGTGGATGAGCCCGTCGCACCCCCGGTGCAGACTGGCGAGGTGGATGAGCCCGTCGCACCCCCGGTGCAGACTGGCGAGGTGGATGAGCCCGTCGCACCCCCGGTGCAGACTGGCGAGGTGGATGAGCCCGTAACACCGCCTGTCCAGACCGGCGAGGTCGATGAGCCCGTCACACCGCCCGTGCAGACTGGTGAGGTCGATGAACCCGTCGAACCGCCTGTCCAGACCGGCGAGGTCGATGAGCCGGTCGCACCGCCCGTGCAGACTGGTGAGGTCGATGAACCCGTCGCACCGCCTGTCCAAACCGGCGAAACGGACGAACCCATCATCGAAGACGAGGATCCTGTTGCACGGTTCGTGCGCACGGCGCGGCTTGGCCCGTGCACCCATATCCGGCTTGTGGATGGGACCGCCGATGCCCCCATCATCGAAGCCTACGGCGCTTCAGCAGCACCATTTTACCAGTTCGATGAGGACTTCCGTGAGGCGCTCGGCTTTGAGGCCGACATTCGCCTGCGCCCCATCACGCAAAACCAATGCCCGGCGGTGGAGCTTGTTGCCGCTGTGGGCAACGCCATCGACCACACCCTGGGCGTGCGCGTTCCCAAGGACAATGTCATCCCCGGCGATGTGCTGGCCGCCTCCGTCAGCGGACTAGAGGGACGCGACCTTCACCTCTACCTCGTCACCAGCGACGGCAGCCTCTACGGTCTGGATGATTTTTTGCGCCGCCGGTCGAACGACGCCGACTTTCAGACAATTATCAGCGGCCCATCAGGCCCAGCCGCGGGGCAGCTCTTGCTGGCTCTTGCAGGCGAAGCCCTGCCGCAGATCCCAAGCCGCAGCAACGGCCATACCGCCGCCGACCTTGCCGAACTTGGCCGTACCCTTGCCCATGACGATGCAGCCGATGCCGCGCTGGGCTACTTCAAGTACGAGGCGGACCAATGATCGCCTCCCATCGCCCGTCGTCGAATGCCGCAGGGCCCTGTAACGCGTGTCACACAAATCCCGATCGGACATTGCAGGGGCAAGCTTCTGAAACCACTTGGGATCTATCGGTTAACGTGGTGGTCCGCGCCAAAGGGTCACCATCGCCACACCACCCTGGTTTGACACGGTGAGCGGCTTCACCCCCCATCTGATGAGCCGTCCGCCACAGACACTTTGGAGACGTGAGACGTGATTGTGCATCGCCTTTACTCTTTGACTTTCGCCATCGCCCTTGCCAGCGGGTTGACCGCAGCCACTGTCGCCTCCGCAGCGGCAGGGGACGAAACGGGCTACACCGTCGATGACGTTGTGGCGCACTTTGCGCCTGAACGGGATCTGGGCAAACCGCGCCGGCTTTGCATCGGCACCGCGTCTGAGTGCGGTGAACCCGAACCTGTGGCTGTCGAGCCGTTCAATCTGCAAGTCCAGTTTGAGTTTAACTCAGCCGACCTGACGCCATCGGCCCAACAACAGCTCAACATCTTTGCAGAAGCGGCCACCGGCGCGCTTTCAGGGGCCCGCTTCAACATTGATGGCCATACGGACGCCACAGGCAGCGAAACCACCAACCTTTTGCTGTCTGAGCGTCGCGCGGCATCGGTGGTGAACTACCTGACTGCCCGCGGTGTCAGCCCGGAAAGGCTGGTGTCAGCCGGCCATGGCGAAGCCACGCCCA
>JBCDLN010000044.1:0-18076 GCA_038745295.1 Pseudomonadota bacterium
TCGCGGATCACGTGGATGAGCAAGGTGCGCGGCTCGACAAGAACGTCGTGCTTTTCACCATTGACGGTGAGGGAGACGGCTACTTTGTTGGACATGGGTTCACTCTCACGCGTTGGACCAGGCGCGACTGATGGCGCGCGATAGGATGACACCGGCTGCGTGGCGCTTGAATTCAGCCGGCCCGCGGTTGTCGCTGGTGGGTTCGATGTCGTCCTGCATGGCGGCGATGGAGGCTTTGATGGCCGCGGCATCGACCGGCGTGCCGACCAGTGCTGCACCGGCACCGGCGCTGTAGATGGGAATATCGGCAAGGTTCGTCATGGCGACGGACGCGCTCGATGCGACGCCGCCCTGCCGCTCAATGGTGACAGCCGCGGCCGCCGTCGCATAATCGCCGATCTTGCGCTTTTGCTTCTCATAGGCAGTGCCGCCTTTTTGCGCGGCAAAGCTGATGCTGGTGAGGATTTCACCATCGTCGCGCTCGGTGGTGTAGGCGGCGATATAAAAGTCGCGGGCATTCAGCGTGCGCACGCCGCCCGCACCTTCCAGGGTGAAGGTTGCGTCAAGGCACTGCATGATGGCGGGCATGTCGTTGCCGGGGTCACCGTTGGCAACGTTGCCACCGATGGTCCCGCAGTAGCGCACCTGCGGATCAGCAATCTGGAGGGCGGCTTCCCGCAATAAAGGTGCAGCAGAGCGGAGGGCTGCGCTTTCAATGATCTCATGCTGGGTGACCATCGCGCCAATGGTAACGCGATCACCGGCCACGCTGATGTCGCCGAGCGCATCGATGGCTTTCAAGTCGATGAGATGGGAGATGTCCGTCATCCGCTGCTTCATCAGCGGGATCAGACTGTGGCCACCGGCGATGACGCGGGCTTCATCCCCGTGCTCTTGAAGGATCGCAAGCGCGGCCGATACGGACGCCGGTTGGTGGTACGCGAACGGTGCTGGGATCACCGCATGCCCTCCCTTTATTGTTTATCGTTCTGATTTGGAACGATAACAGGAAAAAGGTAGGGAGGGGCAGCGTTGTCACGAACGACACCCGCTAGGAATGAGTTGCGCTTCGTTCCCCTTCACTTGTGGAGGGTTTGACGAGGAGCCTGACCGCTTCAATCCTGGTCCGGCTCACCGGCACGTTCGATATGGACAGGCCCTGGCGCATGATGCAGGTGGCGCTGTCCTTGGTGCGGCTAAAATCGGATACAAACCCTGGGTTTACCAAGTAAGATCGGTGCGTGCGGACAAACGACGGACCGGCGAGGTCTTCCACAGCACTGATCGACAGGGGGCAAAACCGCTCCCCGTCGAGGGCAAAGAGCGTCGTATACTTCCCCTGCGCCCGAACCGCACCAACGACGTCGATGGGCATCGACTGATCGAGCCCGCCATCCTCGATGGGAAGCGTTGTTCCTTCGTCTATGATGCGGTCACCAACTGACCCGGCTTGATCGCTAATCTGTGCGCGTGCTTGGTCTTTGCTCTGGCTGTCGCCGGTCGGTCCATCCCAATCGCGACGACCACCCGTATCGGTCGCTGAACGCTGGTTTTGGCGTGCCCCGGTATCAAACGGCGTGAGAGCTTTCCCACCGCCGGTACCGTTCTGCTCAACACTGTTGGCATGCGCTGGCGTTACGGTTTGCGTAAACTCCGGTCCACCGCCTGACACCGGATGGCCATCCAGGGACGGCAAAGAGGGAGTGGTAGCACCGAGGACTGGGTCTTCTGCTTCCCCACCGGCGCTGAAAGCAACGGAGACGGTCTTGGGGCGCTCTTGAGAGGGCGCTTGCGGGGGTTCCATGGGTCTTTGGGCCATGCTCTGCACAAGCGTCTGGGCCGCGTGCGCATCATGAGGCTGCGCGGTTCTGACCGCCGTAGCGGCACCGCTATAAGTGAGGGCAACAGCCGTTGCCAGCATTGACGCTGAGCACAGCCCAAACGACGACAAGAGCACAGCAATGGCAAGGCCGTGATTGTCGAGCGCCGGCTCGGCCAATACCCCCGGAAGCTCCACAAAGGATGTGCCGGCCATGGCGATAAAGTGTATCCCTGTCACAGCACCTGCAAAGACAATGCTTGCCATCAAAACCGCCCGCAGGGATGGGCCGCGCGCGGCAAATGCAGTGCATGACCAGCCGAGCGCCACGGCAAGGAAGGCAGTGAGCGCCACCGATTGCGGCGAGTAGGATGGCTCGACGCCCTCGATCGCCGACATCCCTGTGTAGTGCATCGCCACAATGCTGAACCCCAAAATGGTCCCGCTGAGGGCGACACGCAGCCGGCTTGTTGGGGCACTGTGCAGCACAAGGAGCGCGAGTTCAGTCAGCAATATCGCGATCAGCACCGACGCTAGGGTGAGGACGAGGCTGTAGTGAAAGGGGAACGCAAGATCCATGGCGAGCATGGCGATGAAGTGCATCGACCAGGTAGCAAAGCCCAAGCTGACCGCGGCGAAGCTCACCGCAGCGATGCTTTGCCAAGCGGACAGCCGGCCGACGCGTCTGCTGATAAAGAGCCCCGTGAAGCCGCCCATCCACGCGGTTAGAATTGCCCAGACAAGGAGCAGTTCGTGGTGTTCGTGCGCTTCCACCCAAGCCTCGCGGGCATCCCACCCCAGGCGGCCTTTTGGCCACAGTTCAACAACCCGCGCCTATCCTGCGCCTAAGCCCAAACCAGGCCGAAACGCTATCGTGCTGCCCGATAAAGTGTCAAACACTGCCGCCCTCACGCCTGGGTGACGTCTGTTTACTCCTCTGCGCCGGCCCCCTCCACACCTGGGGTACCGATTTGGCCCGGTCACGTCGCGCTCTGTGAATGCCAGGGATTTTGGCCAAGCTGCCTGCGTTGCCTCCACCTGAGACAGCTCACGCTACAGCAACCAACTATTATGTGTGGCGATGACGTGAAGTGCGCATGCAACAACTACCCATCATGACACGGACACAGACCGGTCGGCGCAATCAGCCTAGAAGGCCGCCCCACCACACGCTTCGTGCGCGCCAGTGGCCGACGGCCTGCCGTTACGCCATTGTTGTTTTTTGCCGCCGAGAAAGGCCGGGTTGGTCGCCATCCGATGCGGGCAGAAAGGCGGTTGACGGGCCCGCAATTTTTTCATTACCTACTAGTTAGTAATAAAAAAGGGAGGGAAGAAGAATGACGCTTTCCAGGATTGCGCTTGCTGCTGCCGCCGCGGTGGCGATGAGCGGTCTTTCAGGACCCGCGCTTGCTGAGTGGAAGCCAGATCGGCCCATCAATATTATTGTGCCGTGGTCAGCTGGCGGGTCCACCGATCAGGTGACGCGTGTGGTTGCCCCGCTTCTGGAAGAGGCCCTTGGGACGAGCATCGTTGTGGTGAACCAGCCAGGTGCGTCTGGCTCGATCGGCACCCAAGCGGCCCTTGATGCTCCACGCGATGGCTACACGTGGACGGCCAACGCCATTGCCAACAATGCGACCTATTCGGTGACAGGGCTCATCAAAGACACCTCCATCGACGACTATGAGATCTTCTTGCACGTGGCGAACGTGCCTGTGGTCTCCGTCAACGCTGACACGCCCTATGACGACTTTGAAGCCCTTCTTGAGGCGATGAAGGCCGACGGTGTGACGGTCGGCACAGCCGGGGTGAACTCGTCCGGAGGCATGGCGCTTGCCGCCATTCGCGAAGCGGCCGGCGAGGATCTGAACGCCCGTATGGTCACCTATGATGGTGGGAACCCTGCGGTGATTGCCACCGCCTCGGGCGAAGTGGACGCCACCACCCAGCTTGCTGTGGAACAGACTGAGATGATCCGCGCCGGGCGCCTGCGCGGGCTTGCCGTCCTTTCCGACGCGCCGCTGGTGGTGGAAGGCATCGACCCCATTCCGCCGATCACCCAATACCTCCCCGATATGCCCATTGCGGCAGACTATTTTGGCGTTTTCATCCCTGTCGGTGCGCCCCAAGAGGTCTATGACACTGTGAGCAATGTGTGGCGCGAGGTGATTATGAACTCGCCAGAGCTGCAGACCTATGCGTCGGAGCGCGGTGCTGTCTTTGCTCCAAGCTTTGGGCAAGAAGCGATGGATCGGGCGATGCCGGTTGTGATCGCTGAGGCGTGCGCCAGGGTCACACGCGGCGAAGCTGTGGTTGACCCCGCTGAGATCGGGATCGACTGCTCGGGATCATAGGGCGGTCCGAGCCCACACCTGTCTCGGGGCGGACGCCAGAGGGCGCTATGGCTGAAAGCGTCCTCTCCGGTGCAACACCGGCGAGCGCTCCGTTGGTTCAGCCTCCCATCCTGCCGCGCGTTCTTCCGGCAGAGCGTGTTTGCTGCACCCAGCATGGGGCGCAGCCGGCGAGCTTTCGCCTCCAACCAGGTCCTGACCCAATGAAGAGAGGGTGCCCTTGATGCTGCGCGACAGCGCCAAAGCGGATCGATGGACGAGCCTCGTCCTGTTTGGGCTTGGCGCGGCAATGCTCGTGGGTGGGTTCACAATGGACCGGCTGGAGATCCGCCAGATCCATCCCGCCTCGATCCCGGGGCTGGTGCCAATGATCTTGGGGGGTGCGATGATGCTGTGCGCGGGCCTCCTCTTCTGGTCTGCGCGCCGTGGCGCTGGGAGCGACGCCGCGAATCTTGTGAGCGCTGACTATCACCCCCAAGCATCAGCGCCACCTGCTGACGGCTCCATCAAGAACCTTGGATTTGCTGCCGGCTACAGCGTCATCTACGCCCTCGGCCTTGTGGGCGAGGTCCCGTTTTGGTTGGCAACCGCCATTTATATCGCCGTCTTTTACATCCATTTCTCTTGGAAAACGGGGGCGTCGGCAACCCAGCGCGTCCTTCATATGGCGGGCGGCGTGGGCTTTGGCCTTTTGGGGGCTGTTGCGGTGTCGACGCTCTTTGCTGAGGGCTTTTTGGTGAGGCTTCCCTGAGATGGAGACCCTTGCCGCACTGGGTTCTGCGTTTGGGCAGTTTACGACGCCTCAGATGCTCTTCCATGTGGTGTGGGCGACGCTGCTTGGGATCTTCGTTGGAAGCCTCCCGGGATTAACGGCGACGATGGGTGTCGCGCTCCTTACCACGCTCACCTATACGCTCGACCCGGATGCTGCGATTTTGGTGCTCATTTGTATGTACGTGGGCGCCATTTATGGCGGCTCTCGCAGCGCAATTCTCCTCAATATCCCAGGGACGCCTGCGAGTGCTGCCACGGCGCTGGACGGCTATCCTCTCGCCCAGGCCGGCCGGGCCGGTTATGCCATGGCACTTGCCACTGCGGGCTCAGCCATTGGCACCCTTGTGGGCATTGCGCTCCTTGTGTTGTTGGCGCCGCCCTTGGCGGAGGCAGCGCTCCGGTTCGGTTCCTTCGAGTTCTTTTGGCTTGCCGTCTTCGGCATCGTCATTTCGGGGCAGCTCACGGGCGGCGTCAGCCCGTTGAAGGGGTATATTGCCGGCCTCCTAGGGTTGATGGTGGCGATGATTGGGTCGGAGGGGATACACGCCCATATCAGGTTCAACTTTGGTATCCAGGAGTTGAACGGCGGGATTGGCCTCATCCCCGCAATGGTGGGAGCATTTGGCTTTGCTGAAGTGCTCACCGTGATGTGGCGGCGCAAAGCAAACGTGATCGACAAGCCTGCCGAGCGAGACAGGATTTTGCCAAAACTGGCTGACTTGTGGCGCTACAAAATCACGGCGCTGCGCTCCGGGGTGATTGGGACGATGGTGGGCATTATCCCTGGTGTGGGCGAAGACATTGGCGCCTGGGCCTCCTACGCGGCAGCGCGGCGCACCAGCAAAGAGCGCGCATCCTTCGGCAAAGGGTCGCTGGAGGGGTTAACGGCCGCCGAAACCGGCAACAGCGCTGTGGTGCCGGGGGCGCTCATCCCTGCCCTCACCCTCGCGGTCCCAGGATCAGCGCCAGCGGCGGTGCTCATTGCGGCCCTTTTCATCCATGGCATCCGCCCCGGGCCGATGATCATGATCGAGCAGCCGGACTTCATCTATTCCGTCGCCGTGATGCTGATCTTTGCCACCTTGGCCATCGCAATCTTTGGGCTCTTTCTGACCCGTTTCTTTGTGCTCGTCCTCAAGGTGCCGCGCGAGATCTTGATGCCGCTCGTGTTCACGTTGTGCGTCATCGGCCCTTACGCACTCACCCAGCGCACCTTCGAGATCTGGGTGATGGTGGCTTTTGGTCTTTTCGGTTTTGTGCTGCGGCAGATGAACTACCCGATGGCGCCGCTGGTGTTGGGGATTATTCTGGGCGCGCTGCTCGACAAGAGCTTGCGCCGCGGGCTGACACTCAGCGACGGCGATCTGACACCATTTTTCACCCGGCCCATCTCGGCCACGTTTGCGATCATCATTGTGTTGAGCATCGTGCTCAGTCTTCCCGCCGTCCGCAGGGCGATCTCGAGGGCGCTGGACGGACTTTTGCGGCGGCACAGGGAGGGGATGAGCGATGGGTGACGGTGCGCCACAGCCAGATGACACCTCGGACGATAAGAAAGCCCCAGCGCGTCCTGGAACGCGGGGGAAACGCACCGGCCTCAAACGTGATGCGGCGCGGTCGAAGCGGGCAATCTTGGATGCCTCGCTCATCGAGTTTTCGGAGCACGGACATGCCGGCGCGCGCATCGACAGCATTGCCGAAC
The DNA here is from genome assembly GCA_038745295.1 of Pseudomonadota bacterium. Lineage (GTDB taxonomy): Bacteria > Pseudomonadota > Alphaproteobacteria > Rhizobiales > Amorphaceae > Acuticoccus. The sequence goes on from JBCDLN010000044.1 coordinate 6,647, forward strand.
GGGCCGGTGTCTCCAAGCCTCTCATCTACAGCTACTTTGGCGACAAGGATGCCCTCTACGCTGCCGCCCTGCGCGAAGCTTATGTGCAAATCCGGCAGGATGAGCGTGCTCTCAACCTTGATCACAAAGACCCTGAAACGGCGATCCGTGACCTGGTGGACTTCACCCTGCGCCACTTCCAAGAAAAGCCTTGGTTCATATCGATGCTGAATACTGAAAACCTGCGTGGCGGCACAACAATTCGTCAGATCAAAGATGTGGCCGACATTCAGTCTCACCTTATTGTGGAGTTGCAAAGCTTGCTCACACGCGGGGCGCAGATGGGTTTATTCCGAAAAGGCGTAAAACCCACCGAACTTTATATCTCCATTGCCTCGCTGTGCTACTTTCCCATTTCCAACGCCCACACCTTGCGCGCGGTCTTCCAAGTGCCCGTTGACGAAGCTTGGCTGACCAAGCGCAGCGCCGACATTGGCGAGATGGTGATCCGCTTCTTACGGCCGGACGAACCCAAAAATGTGGCCTCTACCGATGACACCGGGAGGGCGCAATGAGCGCTCCCACCGCCCTAACTCTGTCGCTCTGCAATGAGCTTTTGGCCCAGGACGGGCTCTCCCTCGACGCCCAGTGTGAGGTGGCAAAAGCCCTTGGCTATGAGGGGCTTGAACTGTCACCTGGAACGCTGGCGCCCGAGCCGCATACCCTGGGTGCCGACACTTTGGACACCATGCGCCAAACTGTGGAGCGCCACGGACTTCGCATCACAGGGCTTCATTGGCTCCTCGCACCCTACCCGGCCGCCTCCATCTTTGATCCATCGCAGTGGGACAAGACCAAGGCCATCCTCTTTGCCCTCATTGATCAGTGCGCGCGCCTTGGCGGTTCGGTGCTCGTCCATGGCTCGCCGTCCTCGCGGCACCTTCCTGATGGTGTTTCGATGGTGGACGCATTGTCGATCAGTGCCGAGTTCTTCCGCTCCATCGCCGCACGGGCAGAAGAGCGTGGCGTCACCTACGCCATCGAGCCCCTTTCGCGGGCAGAAACAGCGTTCATCAACACAGTCGATGAGGCAGCACTCTTGGTGGAGATGGTGGGCTCACCCGCCTTTAAGACAATGATCGACACCAGCGCTGCTGGACAAACGGAACGGGTGCCGGTGGCCGAACTGATCCGCCGGTGGGTGCCCACAGGCATGATCTCACACATCCAAGTGAACGACACCAACCGCGGGGCGCCCGGCACAGGAGACGATCCCTTCCACGCCATTGTGGCCGCCCTTGATGACGTTGGCTGGGATAAGCCCGTCGCGGTTGAGCCATTCAAAACCGTGGTGAACGGGGTCGCAACTGCCGCAATCGGCGCCGCCACGCTGCGCGCGCATTTTGCCGCGTGTGCGGCCTCTCGGGCGAGGTAAGCGATGGCTCCGGTTTTCACCATCAAGGATGTTCAGTTTTCCACGCGCCGGGTTGTTCTGGCTTTGCCCTTCCAGTTCGGCTCAACAACGGTGACGGAGGCGAAGGAGGCTCACCTCACCGTTGAGCTTGAGGGGGCGGGCGGGCGCGTCACGGGTTATGGCGCGCAAATGATGATCCCGCGCTGGTTCGACAAGCGCGCGGACCTCAGCAATGACGACACGGTCGCAGAGTTGATGGCAACGCTTGAGGCCGCGCAAAGGAACGCTGTGGGTCTCGCCGGGACGATCCGCGCCCTGTCGGTAGAGCTGCGCGATGCTGTGTCCGCTACAATGCCGGACGACTGCCCCGCCCTTGCAGCAGGCTTTGGACCGGCGCTGGTGGAAATGGCCGCCATTGACGCCGCGTGCCGGTCATCGGGCGTTCCTTTTGTAAAGGCAGCACAGAGCGATCTTTTCGGCCTGTCCCAGGATGCGCCCAAGGATGTGAGTGCTGACACCATCATAAAGGTGCTCCGGGAGATCGCGCCGCGCCAGTCCATCGCGATGCGCCACACGGTTGGCTACGATGCCCCCCTCACCCGTGAAGACGTGTCCGCTCATCCTGGCGATGGCCGTCCTGTCGCGCTCACCGATGTGATCGTAGCAACGGGCATCAGCGCCTTTAAGATCAAGCTGAAGGGCGATCCGCAAGCAGATCTCAGCCGCCTCAAGCGCCTGGCGGCCATCCTTGATCCGTTGGGAACTTACCGCGCCACACTGGATGCCAACGAGCAGTATAGCGAGGCAGCGTTTAACGTCTTCGTGGATCAGTTCTTATCCGACGCAGCGCTGACAGCACTTGCCCGGGCGACGCTCTTTGTGGAGCAGCCTTTCCCGCGGGAGGTTGCACTCACACAGCGCGAACGCCCACTCAGCTTTGGCGTCCCCCTTGTGATCGATGAAAGCGACGATGGCGATGATGCGCTGCCCCGGGCGCTGGCGAGCGGCTGGGCCGGCACGTCGGTCAAGAGCTGCAAAGGCGTGTTGCGGGCGCTTCTCAACAAGGCGCGGGTGGAGGCCCGGCGAGCAGAAGGAAAGGTGGCGCTCCTGTCGGCCGAGGACCTGACCTGCCAGCCGGGCCTCTCCTGGCAGCAAGACACGATGATGGCCGCCTGTGTCGGTGCAAGCCATGTGGAGCGCAACGGCCACCATTTTGCCGGGGGAATGCAGGGCGCAAGCGCCGATGAAAAGGCAGCCTTCGTGGCCGCGCATGGAACGCTCTATGCCGCCGATAAGGGCGGCGTCCGACTGATCATCACCGATGGCGCGGCTGATCTGTCGTCGCTCTTTGGGGCTGGTTTCGCCTCAACACCGCTTGGCACGTGATGCGGGCCAGACCCCTTTTTGTGTCGGCCGATGGGCCGCGTGAGTCATGAGGATTGATGACAATGAGAACTGAGCGCATCGGCATCATCATGCACGGCGTGACGGGGCGCATGGGCATGAACCAGCACCTCATTCGGTCCGTGCTCGCGATCCGCGCGGAAGGGGGCCTTCTCCTTTCGGACGGCTCGCGGTTGATGCCCGATCCCATCATCGTGGGGCGGAACGCTGCCAAGGTGGAGGCCCTTGCCAAAGCCCATGGCGTGGAACGATGGACCACCGATCTGGATGGCGCCCTGAAGAATGCGGACGATACACTCTTCTTTGATGCTGCTTCGACGCAGTTGCGGCCTACGCTGCTCAAACAAGCCATCGATGCTGGCAAGCACATTTACTGCGAAAAGCCTGTCTCTGAGCGGTTTGAGGATGCCATCGCTATCGCGCGCTATGCTGCCGAAAAGGGGGTGAAGAACGGCATTGTCCATGACAAGCTTGATCTGCCGGGGCTCATCAAACTGAAGCGTCTGCGCGACAGTGGCTTTTTCGGGCGCATCCTGTCGGTGCGTGGTGAGTTTGGTTACTGGGTGTTTGAGGGCGATTGGATGCCCGCCCAACGCCCCTCTTGGAACTACCGGGCAAAGGATGGCGGCGGCATTATCTCCGACATGCTCTGCCACTGGCGCTATGTGCTCGACAATGTGATCGCACCGGTCAAGGCTGTCTCGTGCCTGGGCGCTGTCCATATCCCCGACCGCTGGGATGAGGCGGGCGCGCACTACACCGCTGATGCCGATGATGCCGCCTATGCCACGTTTGAGCTGGAGGGCGGCATCATCGCCCACATCAACTCCAGCTGGTGCGTGCGCGTGCGCCGCGATGACCTTGTCACCTTCCAGGTGGACGGCACATTGGGCTCAGCCGTAGCAGGCCTTCACCGGTGCGTCTCCCAGCATAGGGTCAACACGCCTAAACCAGTGTGGAACCCCGACCAGCCGCAGACCATGGACTTCATGTCGGACTGGGAGGATGTGCCGGACAACACCGCCTTCGACAACGGCTTCAAGGTCCAGTGGGAGGCGTTCTTGCGCCACGTCGCGGAGGATGGGCCGTGGACCTACACGCTGCTTGAAGGGGCGAAGGGGGTTCAGCTCGCTGAGCTGGGCTATCAAAGCTGGAAAGAGCGCCGCTGGCTTGATGTGCCAGAGATCGCCATCTGAGGGAGGACATTTTCCATGACGTCCCTTGCCACACGATCGACGGCGCTGACCCTTCCACGGCCAGGTGGTGGAACCGAAGAGATCCGCTTGGTTGCCGGTCCCCTTCCAGTGGCTGAGCCGCAGGGCTGGAACCGGATCGCCTACGCAGCGACCCACGTGGTGGCTGACCCGCTGGCCGACACCGACCCCTGGCTTGATGTTGCCATCGATTGGGAGCGCACCCTCGCGTTCCGAGAGCACCTTTGGTCGCTGGGTTTTGGTGTTGCTGAAGCCATGGACACCGCACAGCGCGGCATGGGGCTTGATTGGCCCACCTCGCTGGAGCTGATCCAGCGCAGTGTGGCCCTTGCCAAGGCGGGCAATCACCTCATCGCCTGCGGGGCGGGCACCGATCACTTGGCCCCTGGGCCGGATGTGACGGTGGATGATGTGATCGCCGCCTATGAGATGCAGTGCGAGGCGGTAGAGGCAACGGGCGGACGTGTGATCTTGATGGCCTCGCGGGCTCTTGCAAAGGCCGCCGCCGGGCCGGAGGACTATGCGCGTGTTTATGAGCGGGTTCTCAGCGGCCTGTCCCAGCCTGCCATCCTCCACTGGCTGGGCGAGATGTTTGACCCAGCGCTTGAAGGGTACTGGGGGGCGGCCGACCACATGCACGCCATGGACACGTGCCTGTCCATCATTACCGCCAACGCCGCTAAGATCGACGGCATTAAGATCTCACTGCTGTCTGCAGAAAAAGAAATCCTTATGCGCCGGAAATTACCGGCGGGTGTGAAGATGTATACGGGCGATGACTTCAATTATCCTGAGCTGATCGCCGGTGACGAAGAGGGTTACTCTGACGCGCTTCTTGGGATTTTCGACCCCATCGCCGGCGCAGCGGCCCGCGCGCTTGGGGCACTGAGCAAAGGCGATGAGGGGGCCTATGACGCCGCTTTTTCACCCACTGTTCCGTTGTCCCGGCACATCTTCAAAGCGCCGACGCGGTTTTATAAGACCGGCGTCGTCTTTATGGCCTACCTCAACGGGCTGCAGGACCATTTCACCATGGTGGGCGGACAAGAATCGACCCGCTCAACGCTGCACCTTTCGCAGATCATTCAGCTTGCCAACAACGCAAAGCTATTCACCGATCCTGAGCGCACGGCGGCGCGGGCGCGGGCAGTGCTGGCAAGCCGCGGCGTCGAGGCGTAGCCGGTGCCCTCCCCCTCGCAAGTGTCGCTGAACACCGCAACAGTGCGCGAGCAATGGGATCTGCGCCAATGTGTGGATGGCTGCGTGCGCCACGGTCTCGGCGGGATCGCCCCTTGGCGCGATAAAGTGCATGAGGCCGGCCTTGATGAGGCGGCGCGCATGATCAAGGACGCTGGTCTTGCCGTCTCCGGCCTTTGTCGCGGGGGGTGGTTTACCGCACAGGGCGCCCTCACCGAAGCGGTGATGGATGACAATAAGCGCGCCATTGAGGAGGCGGTGACGTTGGGAGCGGCCTGCCTCGTGATGGTGGTGGGCGGTTTGGCCGATGGCTCCAAGGATCTTCGTGGCGCGCGCCAAGTGGTGGAGGATGGCCTTGGCCGCACGCTCGATGCGGCGCGGGCGGTGGGGCTCCCGATCGCCATTGAACCGCTCCACCCCATGTATGCGGCAGACCGCGCGTGTGTGAACACAATGGGCCAGGCCCTCGACCTTTGCGACAGCCTTGACCCGGACGCCACAGGCGCCATCGGCGTTGCTTGCGATGTCTACCATGTGTGGTGGGACCCGGAGCTGTCGGCGCAGATCCAAAGAGCGGGGAAGGCCCGCCTTCTCGCCTTTCACATTTGCGATTGGCTGGTGCCCACCCGCGATTTGCTCACCGATCGCGGCATGATGGGCGATGGTGTGATCGACATTCCCGCCATCCGCAAAAAGGTGGAGGCCGCGGGCTTCACCGGCCTCAACGAGGTGGAGATTTTCTCAGCGCAGAACTGGTGGAAGCGCGACGGCGACGAGGTGCTCACCACCCTTGTGGAGCGCTGCCGCACCGCCTCATAGGCCTCGAACTGCCCGCCAAAAGCTGAGGTGTGCGAGGCCCGCACGGAGCGTTTGGACCGTTTGAGGCGGGCGTTCTCGCTTTGGCTCCACAGACTGATCAAGAGGTCGACATGGCGTCGGCACCAGCGCTGGGCGGAACGAAAAAGGCCGGTGCTTGGCGCGCGGCTTTAAACGCACCGGTCATGGCTTGCCCTGCGTGTTCCTTCACGCATTGGCGAGATCGTTTACCTCTTTGAGCTGCGCCCCCAAGGGCGGCGCGCGCTCATGACCCAAGCGCAGTCTTCTTCAGGACAACTGCCGACATTCATTCTGCGACTGCTCTTCGCAAAAGACTTGAAGGTCAGTTGGCGCCGGGGTTTTCGTTCTGCAGCCGGCTCACGTCCCGAAACGTCTTTGGGGTCATGTTGACCGCGCGCCGAAAGTCCCTTTGGAAATGCGCTTGATCAGCGTATCCGCAGGCATAGCCAACGTCTGAGAGCGCCCAATTGGTTTGGCTGAGGAGGCGGCTTGCTTGTGTTGTTCTGGCGGCCCGCACCATGCTTGAAAAGGTGTGACCGGATGCTGAAAGGCGCCGTTGGAGACTGCGCGGAGACTGCGCCAGTGCGCGCGCCGCTGCTTCTAACTTCCACGCGCGCCCGAGGTCTTCCGCAAGAAGATGGCTCAAGCGTTTGAGCAAAGGCGCATGGGGATCGCAAAAGCTGTTATCATCACGTTGAGGCGGGCTCGTCCGCCAAGAGATCTGCCAATGAGTGAAAGCTCTGGGACGGATAATCTCACCAACGTCCTCATGTCCTGAATCAATCAACTCTTCCGCTTGCCCGACGACTGCGCCGCACTTGAAGAGGCGAAGCAGCCCCGTCTGAAGACCGAATATGAGGCAGTTATAGGGGGCCGACGGCACAGCGCCCGTTGTGGAATAGCGCGCACAGGTCCACGAATCTTCAGACGGGCAGTCAATATGCGTCCGATGGCTTGAATGATGATACTCCTCCAGACGGGTCCATTTCTCAGCCATGATTGACGGCGATGTCGAATTGAGGAGGACCTGGAGCACAGGCGCATCTTGCACTCTTGCAAGCGCGCGCCCGACCGCCACAAGAGGCCGCGCACCGCCCACGTCGAACGCGTGCTCCAGGAGCGCGGCCTTTTCGCTGGCAAGATGAGCCGCCTTCGCGAACCGGTCAGGCCTTTGAAATTCGGCAGGCGCCAATGCTGGATCGATCTGGGACAACACGTCGAAGACCAACGCGGTCAGCGCAGTATTGGCAAAAGGCTCAGACACGATGAGCACCATTTTAGCCGGAGTTCACACCCTGTCGATTACCCAGCGAAATAGGGTGAAGAGCCGCGTCGACCGCGCGCTAAGGGGCGCGTACAGCCCGCGCCGTGTCTCGTGGTCTGCGACGACCCCAACAACAGCGTCGGCAAACCCTTGGCGGCCTGACGCGTCACCAGATGGAATCGGCGTTTCCGTGGTGACCCGCGCCTCGACACCGCGCGGTATCGTATGGTTCCACACCTTTGCACTCTGGGGCGCAAGGCTTTGTGCCCCCGAGCCGTCTGGGAACTGCGAGATCGATCCGTTGGGATCATATGGATGCGCACCCGCAGCATAATGGTCGCGCACGGCGATGCTGGTGGTGGGCGAGGAACAGCCGAACCCCAAGACCGAACTCTGTTCGTCTGCTCTGACACATGCAGCCAGAACGGAAACCGTGTAAGCAAGGGCGAACACATCTTTACGCGTCATCATACTCTAACCTGTTGGATTGCCTTGGGTTTGGTCGGCGACCGAGCGGTGCATTCAGGATCAAGACCGCCGATCATCGTCGTCTGTGCCGACCCAGTCCTTCAGCAGATCTTCAAATGTGGCGGGGACGTCAGCGAGCGATTTGACCGAGAATGCGCCGCCCTCTTTTCGGCGCTCGGAGGCCGCAAATCTCAGTGCGCCCGAGCCTTTGTCTATGACGCGGATCGTGGCGTCGACGTCGGTGTTGGTGGACCATAGCGCAGGCACCGTGAGCACAAGCTCAGGGCCGAATTCGCGCAACGTGATTTCGACCAGCGTATCGATGGTGGTCTCGCCTGCACCCCCGTCCTCGACATAACGACCACACGGAAGGTCTTGGAACACGGCCCGGATGACATCTTGCGCAATGCGCTCGCGCTCGGCGGGCTCTTTCTGGTCGGATCGCCAATCGGTTTTCAGAACGACGCGCGTCGCGCCAAGGTCAACGCCGGGCGCGCAGACGGGCGCTGATCCAACCTCTATGCCGCCATCGGTGCGAAGGCCGGTGCATCCGGCTAAGCCGGCGCAAACGGTAATCAAGAGTGCGGCCTTTATATGCGTCATGGCGTCCAGAAAGTCTCGCAGGTCTCATGTTGGAACTGCCGCGAACCTATCGTGGCGCGAGAGCGCGTTATTGAATGATCGCGCCAAGGATCCTCCTCGGCGCGTCGAGGCGTTTATTCACGGATCGGCCGCAACCGACGTTGTTGATGCGGCGAATACGGCGGAGGTTTTGGCGAACTGGGCCTGTGGGGCGACGACGACCGGGCAATCCGATGCTGGCCGCCCACGTGGGCGCGGCTCTATCGCCCTTTGGGCTGCCGCTCGCGTTAAGGATCAGGTGTTCGCGGGCTGGCGCGCGGTGGTGCGTGCCGCGGCGGAGCTTTTCGCGGCAGCCCACCCGTTCCTTGCCAGCGTCCGTACCAAGCGTGCGGGGCTGCCGCCCTCAGCACAAAGTATTCAATCGTCCGGTCCATCCGGTCGGTCGAGATACCAGACAAAACACATGGCATCCGAGGGATCACCGCCAGTTGAAACATACCGAGCCAGTTCGGTGGAAAAGCCTTTCTGCCCTTCCTTTAGAAAATCCCAATCGCAGAGCAATTCTTGGAACTGCGATCGCGCCTCTTTGTAAGACCAATCGACTTTATTGTTGCCAAGATAAGCGACTGGGCGTTGTGGCAATGGCGTTGACCTCCACCCACCAGCATTCGCAAGTGCCATTCGGGAGACGGAACTGCAGCTGCCCACCCACGTTCAACAAGCCTGCGCGCCGACCTGCCTCAATCACATCAGGAATGGCATCAACGGGCCAAGCGTACTCTCTGCCGCGCAAGCTTGCGCGGTTGAGCAAGGACGCCGGGAGCAAGTCTTCGGCACGCCGCATCAGTGATTGTTCACCATGGAAGATAGGCCTGCAAAGGGCTCCAATACGTCACGTTGGCTTGAACGCTACTGCTCTCCAGCCATGTGGCGGGCGGCCCGGTCAAGGGGCAAGGTCAGTACAGCGGCGGCAGCCAAATTGCGTCCTCCCGCCCCATCAGATAGGCCAAGGCAAACAACAAGGAGCGGCCATGCCTGACCAAACCATCCTGATGACCGGTGCCGCAGGCGGCGTGGCGCAGATGCTGCGGCCCTATCTGCGAAAGCACTATACGCTGCGTCTATCAGACCGGACGCCTGCGCCCGTATCTCTAGAGGACGGCGAAACTTGGGTCACCGCAGACCTCACCGATCGCGCCGCCATGCCTGCGCTGGTGAAAGGGGTGGCCGGGGTCGTCCATCTAGGCGGTCACTCTGTGGAGGCGGATTGGGACACCATCAAGCTGTCCAATATCGAAGGCCTTCAAAGCATCCTTGAAGGGTGCCGCGCAGAGGGCGTGCCGCGGTTCATATTTGCCTCCTCCAACCATGCCGCAGGCTTTTACCCCAGGACGAGACGGATCGGCGTCGATGAAGCTGTCCGGCCCGACGGGTTTTACGGGGTGTCCAAAGCGTTCGGTGAGGCGCTCTGCTCGCTTTATGCCGACAAACACGGGCTGCGCGCCATGTCCATTCGGATCGGCAACGTGTCTGAACGGCCGGCGGATCATCGACGCCTGTCCATCTGGCAGCATCCTGAAGATCTCGCCCAGCTCATCGGCATTGGCCTGTCCCACGAAGATGTCCATCACGCCATTGTCTACGGCATGTCCCACAACGAGCGAGCGTGGTGGGATAACGGGACGGCCACTGCGCTGGGCTATCAGCCCAAACACAACGCAGAAGACCACGTCAGCTATGCCATGGCCCAGCAAGCCACGTTGCCAGACGATCGGCTGGGCGACCTCTTCCAAGGCGGCGGGTTCGCCTCCAAAGGGTTTACGGGTGATCCAGAGCGAACGCTCTCAGCCAAGCTCCCCCGGCCTTAAGCAAACAGGTACGAGCGCGCTCAATGGAAACCATTGCAACCCACGAAGGCCGTGACGTCCGCCAGGCCATCCTTCGCGACGGTGAGGTGAGCGTCACATTCCTCTCCTTCGGCGCGATATTAAGTGATTGGCGGGTCCCTGACCGCCGCGGCGTGGCCCAGTCAGTCACCCTAGGGTTTGACCAGTTTGCGCCCTACCGGGACAGCGACCGCGCCTTCGGCATCATCGCCGGGCGCGTTGCGAACCGGATCAAGAATGCGCGTTTCCCCTTTGAGGGGACGGTGGTCGAGGTGGACCGCAATTTGGGCGAGCACCACATTCACGGCGGCGCGCTGGGGTTGGGCCGCCAGCACTTTGATCTAGAGGCCGATGCAAGCACCGCGCGGCTCACCCTCAAAAGCCCTGATGGCGCCATGGGCTACCCGGGCAACGTCGATTTCACCTTCGATATTGCTCTGAAGGGCCACACCCTCACATTCGACCTAAAAGCCGTGCCCGATCGGCCGACGCCTGTTGCGCTCGCCCAGCACTCTTATTTTCGCCTCGGGGCGCCAGCACAAGAGCACGTGATGACCATCCACGCTGCAAACACCACCGCGCTCGACGAGGCGTTGATCCCCACCGGGGCGATCGTGCCCGTGGAGGGAACCGCACTCGACTTTCGCGCGCCCCGCACAATTGGTGACACCCAGATCGACCGGAATTTCTGCCTTGACCAAAAAGATCCGGCGGTGGTGTTGGAGACTGAGGCCTACGCCCTCACCCTCAGAACCGACCGGCCGGGGCTCCAGGTCTATAACGGCTTCAACTTCCCAACGTTCGACGTGGCTGGGCACGACGGCATCCACTATGGGCCCTACCCCGGGATTGCCCTTGAAGCGCAAGACTTTCCCGACGCGCTCAACAACCCGTCCTTTCCCAGCATCATCGTGACGCCCGATCGCCCTTATCGGCAGGTCACATCCATCACCATCACGCCGAAGGACTGAACCCTTCCCCTTCGGCGGGATTGTTCTCCATCGTGAAGACAACGCCGGGGCGCACATGGGCTTCGGCGCGACACCACTCCACCCCACTTGAGAGAGAGGCCCATTTCATGAGCACCGATGCAGAACGCCTGGCGGCCGCCTTTGCCGGTGATGGCCCTGTGGCGCACCTCGACGCTTTGCCCAAAACAGTCGATGAAGGCTATGCGCTCCAAGA
>JBCDLN010000045.1:0-18073 GCA_038745295.1 Pseudomonadota bacterium
AGTGAAAGGTGGCGCAAAGCCTGATGTGAGCATCGTGAAGTCAGAGGCACGGGTGCCCTGGTCGGGCCACATGACCCGTTGGGCGCTGGATGACATCTACAGCCTCATCAAGTCCCACGGCACGAGCTTGGTGTTTGTGAATACCCGCTCCCAGGCAGAGCTTCTTTTCCACGAGCTGTGGCGCATCAACGTCGACACGCTTTCGATTGCCCTCCACCATGGCTCGCTCGACCGCAACCAAAGACGCAAGGTGGAAGCAGCGATGGCCGAAAATCGCCTGCGCGCGGTGGTGTGCACATCAACACTCGATCTTGGGATCGACTGGGGCGACGTTGACCTTGTGATCCATGTGGGCGCACCGAAAGGCGCCTCGCGGCTTGCCCAGCGGATCGGACGCGCCAACCACAGGATGGACGAGCCCTCCAAGGCAATCCTCGTCCCCTCCAATCGGTTTGAGGTGATGGAGTGCCAGGCCGCGCTCGATGCCTCCTATCTCGGCCATCAAGATACGCCCGCCATCCGCGACGGCGCCCTTGATGTGCTCGCCCAGCACGTCTTGGGGATGGCGGTGGCCGCACCCTTCGATGCGGTGGCGCTCCACGAAGAAATCAGCAGCGCCTACCCTTACCGCACGCTCGACTGGGAGACGTATGAGCGCGTGGTGGATTTCGTTGCCACCGGCGGCTACGCCCTGCGGGCCTATGACCGCTATGCCAAGAGTAGGCGGCGCAAGGACGGGCTCTGGCGCATCAGCCACCCGACGATTGCCCAGCAGTACCGCCTCAACGTGGGGACCATTGTGGAGGTGCCCAACCTTCCGGTGCGTCTGGTGGGCCGGCGTGGCAAAACGCTCACCCGCGGCGGGAGGCTCCTTGGCACCGTGGAAGAGTATTTTTTGAACACACTCGCGCCGGGCGACACGTTCCTCTTCTCGGGCGAGTGTCTGCGCCTTGAAGGGGTGCGCGACAACGAGGCCCTCGTCACCAAAGCCAAACATAAAGAGCCGAAAATCCCCTACTACGGCGGCTCCAAGTTTCCCCTCACCACGTATCTGGCAAGCGTGGTGCGGGCGATGCTCGCCGACCCGCAAAACCGGACCGACCTCCCCGACCAGGTGCGCGAATGGGTGGACCTTCAGGCCGAACGCTCTCGCCTACCCTCAGAGCGGGAACTTTTGGTGGAGACCTTCCCGCGCGGGCGGCGGCACTACCTGGTCGCCTACCCGTTTGAGGGCCGCCTTGCCCACCAAACCCTTGGCATGCTTCTCACCCGGCGGCTTGAGCGCATGGGGCTCAAACCCATGGGCTTTGTGGCCTCAGACTATGCCCTCGCCGTCTGGGGCCTCAGCGATTACTCAGAGGCTTTCTGCGGCGATGGTCGCACCATGGGCGATCTCTTCAGCGAGGATCTTTTGGGCGATGACCTTGATGAGTGGCTCGCCCAATCGATCCTGATGAAGCGCACCTTCAGGGCGTGCGCCGAAATTGCCCAGCTCATCGAACGGCGCCATCCGGGCAATGAGAAAACGGGCCGTCAGGTCACCGTCTCGACCGACCTCATCTACGATGTCCTGCGCTCCCATGAGCCGGACCACATCCTCCTGCGCGCCACATGGGCCGACGCTGCCACAGGCCTTCTCGACATTCGCCGCCTGGGCGAAATGCTGGCGCGGGTGAAGAGCGACATTATACACCAGCCGCTCCCGAAGATTTCCCCACTTGCCGTTCCCATCATGCTCGAAATCGGCAAGGAGATCGTCCATGGTGAGGCGTCCGAAGAGCTGCTTGCCGAAGCAGCCGATGAGTTGGTTTCGGAGGCGATGGCGTGAGTTTGGACGACGATGCGGCGTTTGGGATGAAACCGCTTTCAGCGTTTTCCCTGCCTGGCCCCAAGCCCGTGCGTCGCACCACCGAGCCCGCCCGCGCACCGGTCCCCACGAAGTCAGCGACCCTTGCCGGTATGGATGTGATCCTTGACGGCTCGGGCGCGCTCTACTGGCCCGCCGAGGACACCTTGGTGGTGGCCGATCTTCACCTTGAGACCGGCTCCTCCTACGCCCGTTCAGGGCAGATGCTCCCCCCTTACGACAGCACCATAACGCTGGGGCGCCTCTTCGATGCCATTGCGCGGCATCAACCAAGCCAGCTGATCGCGCTGGGGGACAGCTTCCACGACCCCTTTGGTGCCGAGCGCCTCAGCGCTGAGCACCAAGAGGCGCTGGCGGCGCTCGGCGCCCGCCTCAAGGTCATCTGGATCACGGGCAACCACGACCATGACGGTGCTGCATCGCTTTGCGGCACCGCATGCGATGCGCTTTCCCTTGGCGGCGCCACCTTCAAGCACATCCCCACGGAGGGCATGCCGGAAGAGCGAGAGGTGGCCGGCCATCTTCACCCTGCCGCGAGGATTGTTGTGCGCGGCCGCACCCTCAAGCGCCGCGCCTTTGTGGGGTGCACGCACCGCCTGGTGATGCCTGCCTTTGGATGCCTCACAGGCGGCTTACCGGTGAGCGACCCGGCCTTTTCCGGGCTCTGGCCAGGCCGAGAGCGCCCCAACGTTCACCTCATCGGCCAGCACGCCATTCACGCGCTTTAAGACGCTGCGCCTCTGGCCGTCGCCCCTGTGGAGTGGGGCGACGTTCTGTGCTAACCGCGCCTCTCTTTCCAGGAGAGTCATTCATGCAATATCGCTTTTTTGCTGTCATGCTTTTCGCCGCCATCAGCGTCGTGGGCATTCTGCCCGCTCAGCCTGCCCATGCGCTGTCGATGAAGCAGCTTGTGGGGACTTGGTCGTGCAAGATCAAACCCCTTGGTGGCGTCTCGGGTGTTGCGGTTTTCCGCTTTAGGAGCACAGGAACCTTTTCAACGGACATGACGGTCAGAACACAAGACGGCCCATTAGAGATCCACGGGTCAGGCCGCTGGCGCGTTGGCGGACCAACATCTTTCCGGCTACGTTTTGACGCGTTGGTGCCAGACTATTTTGGGCGGCCCGTTTATGAAGCTATGTCCCCCTCCGACCAGCGCAACCTCAACCGGCAAATGGCGCGATTGGTAAAAATTATCAAACGCCGCACTCACCTTGCCAAGATGCGAAATATTCGAAGGAACAGCTTTTCGATGGTCGGTCGCTACCGCCAAATCACGCCGTGCCGGCGCAATCGATAAAGCGATCGCAACACGCTGACGGTGCACAAACCACAAGGTCACTCGCCTCCCGGCCAGCAACCCCCGCCTTTATCATGTTCCTTTGGTGGGACACCAAACAGCGACGTTCCTCCGGAGCCGACACCTTCAGCCACCCGTGCGCGGCCTGATGGGTCAACCCCGAAGAGGCGAAGCCGTGGGTTGAGGCATCAGGCCGCGCACGGGATCATGGACCAAGGCGGGAGCAGCTTGGCACGGCGCAATAGGGCCGTGCCGCGGATCAAAGCGCTGGCAACAGGCGGTCAGAGCCCTGCAAACACCCGCGCCCAGGAGCGGATCCCCTTGTGATAGGAGCTGAGTTCGTACTTTTCGTTGGGGGAATGGACGTTGTCGTCCTCCAGCGCAAAGCCGATCATTAGGCAGTCCATATCAAGCTCAGTCTTAAAGTCGTGGACGATGGGGATCGAACCGCCCATCCCCACCATGGCAGCGGGCTTGCCCCACTCCGCTTCAAGGGCTTCAGCGCCGAGCTTCATCATCGGCCAATCTTGCGACAGGCGGAACGCTGGCCCCGCGCCATGGTCGATGAAGGAGACAGTACAGTCGGCCGGCACACGGGCTTTGACGAAGGCTTTGAAGGCTGCCCGCAGCGCCAGAGGATCTTGATCACCCACAAGACGGAAGGAGACCTTGGCCGAGGCTTCGCCGGGGATCACCGTCTTGAAGCCGGCGCCTGTATAGCCGCCCGACATCCCGTTCACCTCACACGTGGGGCGCGACCAGACTTGCTCCAAGATGGTGCGGTCGTGCTCGCCGGCGGGCAGGTTGAGGCCGATGGGGCCTAAGAACTCTTCCGCGGTGGTTTTGAGTGATGCCCAGTTGGCCTTTTGCGCATCACTTGGCTCGCCAACACCGTCATAAAAGCCAGGGATCATCACGCGCCCATTCTCGTCATGAAGATCGGCGAGGATTTTGGCGAGCACATGGTTGGGGTTGCGGGCCGGCCCGCCGAATTGGCCCGAGTGGAGGTCCCTGTTGGCCGCGCGGATGATAATGTCTTGCGCCACAAGCCCGCGCAGGGATGTGGCAATGGCGGGCGTTTGTTTATCCCACATCCCTGTGTCGCAGATGAAGACAGCGTCGGCCCGCAGCTCCTCCCGCGTTGAGGCAAAGAACGCGGGCAAAGAGGGCGAACCTGATTCTTCTTCGCCCTCGAACAGCACGGTGATGGGCGCTGGGAACTCGCCCGTCACCGCTTTGATGGCCCGCAGAGCCTCAACCATCGACATCAGTTGACCTTTGTCATCGCACGCGCCGCGCGCGACGATCATTTTCGAGCCATCCTCCCGGGTCACGAGGCGTGGCTTAAAGGGGTCTCCGTGCCACAGATCAAGGGGGTCAACGGGCTGCACGTCGTAGTGGCCGTAAAGCAAAATTCGGGGCTTATCGGCAGGGCCGTCCGCTTTGCCCAGCACCATCGGGTGGCCGTCCGATTCGCGCGCCTCAGCGGTGAAGCCAAGCTCGCGCAGCGAGGCAACCAGCCAGTCGGCCGCTCGGCGGCAATCATCCTTAAAGGCCGGGTCGGTGGAGATGGACGGGATCGCGAGGAGCGCAAAAAGCCGCTCAAGGCTCGCGTCAAGATCAGCGTCAATGCGGTCAAGAACGGCGGTGGTGTCCATGCAGGCTCCTTAAAATTTGCCTTCCGGCGGGTTAAGCTCATACTGCGCTGAAAGGGGCAGATCATGAACGAGATGGAGACGCCGGGTGGGTGGCGCGCCCTTGCGGAGGCAGCGCTTAAGGGCGCGCCGCTGTCAAGTCTTGACGTTGCCCTTGCCCCCATCACGGGGCAGGACAAAACCCTTCCCCCGCTCGCCCCGGCCGCTGAGCCCATTTATGCAGGCCGCGCGCAGACAGGGCCATGGACCGCCCTTCAAAGGTTTGACCAGGACGGCGCCACAGCCCAAGCGCTCGACGACCTTGAGAACGGCGCCACGGGACTGCAGCTAGTCTTTGCAGGCGCGCCCGCCGCCCACGGCCGGGGCCTCACCGCCAACAGTCTCAATAAGCTCGATGCTGCCCTTGATGGCGTCCGGCTCGACCTCATCGCCCTCCACGCGGACGCTGGCGCAGCGGCCCTTCCAGTCCTGTGCCTCCTCCTTACCCTGGCGCAGCGGCGTGGGACGTTGCCGCACACCCTCCATGCCGGCATCGACCCCATCGGAACCGCTGCCTTTTCAGGCGGTGAGCCCGCGATGGAGGGGATCACCGAAGCGGTGGAGATGTTTGAGACACAGGGGCTGACTGGGACAGCCCTTGCAGCCGACGGGCGCATTGCAGCCGAAGCCGGCGCCTCGCCCGCCGATGAGCTTGCCTTTACCCTTTCAAGCCTTCTTGGGATGCTGGGCACCCTTGATGAAGGCGGCATCGCGCCGGCAAAGGCGTTGCCGCGCATCGCGATAAGGCTAAGCGCCAATCAAGACCAGTTCGTCACGTTGGCGAAGCTGCGCGCGATGCGGCGCCTCCATGCGTTTGTGGCGCAGGCCTTGGACGTTCCCGCCCAAGCGACGCTTGAGGTGTCGACTGTGGCGCGCATGCTCTCCCACACCGATCCGCACACCAACCTCTTGCGGCTCACGCTGGCGGCGATGGCAGCTGCGCAAGGGGGCGCGGATGCGATCATGGTGCTTCCCTTCGATGCTGAAGGGTCAGCGCTCAGCCGCAGGATGGCGCGCAACATTCAATCCTTGATGCGCGATGAATCCCACCTTGCCGTCCATTCAGACCCCGGGGCCGGGTCCGGCACCATTGAGGCCCTCACCAAAGAGCTGGCTGAAGCCGCCTGGGCAAGCGCCATGGCCCATCCTGAAGGCCATCACGCGCAGTGGCTTACCGACGGGCGGTTTTCAGAGCGGGTTGACCAAGCCGCCCAACGCGAGCCTGTCATCATCGGCGTCACCAAGCACCCGCCGGCGCAGCCGCTAAAGCCTACCATGCCGCCCGCGCCCATCCCGCCGGGCGGTGCGCGCGGCGACGGCCGGTTGAGCACCTTGATGGCGCTCGCCCAAAACGGCGAAGCGCTCGACCTTGGCGGTCCGCCCAAAGGCCGATCAGGTCACGCCCTGACCCCGCAACGCATTGCAGCCCCCTTTGAACGGTAGAGCCATGCTGCCCGACTTCCGCACCCTTCCTTTCGCCCACCACGCCTCGCAAAAGCCGGCGCCCTCCGCGCCCTATGAAAGCGCTGAGGGCGTTCCAATCCACAATGAAGAAAGCGCTGAGGGGCTCAACCTTGAGACCATCCCAGGGTCCCCGCCCTTCCTGCGCGGCCCCTACCCCACCATGTACGTTCAGCGCCCTTGGACGGTACGTCAGTATGCGGGGTTTTCTACGGCTGAGGAATCCAACGCGTTCTACCGCCGCAACCTTGCTGCTGGCCAAAAGGGTCTTTCCGTCGCCTTCGACCTTGCCACGCACAGGGGCTATGACAGCGACCATCCCCGCGTCCTGGGCGATGTGGGAATGGCCGGCGTCGCCATCGATTCCATCCTCGACATGGAAACCCTGTTTGATGGGATTCCCCTCGGCGACATGACCGTTTCCATGACCATGAACGGGGCGGTGCTCCCCGTCCTGGCGCTTTATATTGTGGCCGCAGAAGAACAAGGCGTTGCCCAAAAGGACCTCAAAGGCACCATACAGAACGACATCTTAAAAGAATTCATGGTGCGCAATACGTTTATTTATCCGCCTGCACCTTCAATGCGCATTGTGTCAGACATATTCGCCCATACTGCTGCGCATATGCCAAAGTATAACTCCATCTCTATTTCCGGATATCATATGCAGGAGGCGGGGGCGACCGCTGACCTTGAGCTCGCCTACACCCTTGCCAATGGCCTTGAATACATCCGCGCCGGCCAGAAGGCGGGGCTCGACGTGGATCGATTTGCGCCACGGCTGTCGTTCTTCTTTGCCATCGGCATGCATTTCTTCATGGAGGTTGCCAAATTGCGGGCGGCGCGCATGCTCTGGTCGACGCTGGTGGGAGACGAATTTGCCCCCAAAGACCAGCGCTCGCTGTCACTCAGGACCCATTGCCAAACGTCGGGCTGGTCGCTCACCGCGCAGGACGTTTTCAACAACGTCGGCCGCACGATGATTGAGGCCATGGCTGCCACGCAAGGGGGCACCCAAAGCCTCCACACCAATGCGCTTGATGAGGCGTTGGCGCTCCCCACAGACTTTTCAGCCCGCATTGCCCGCAACACCCAGCTTGTCCTCCAGGAAGAATCGGGCACCACACGCTTTATCGACCCTTGGGGGGGAGCCCCCGCTGTGGAGCGCCTCACCGCCGATCTTGCCGCCCGCGCCATGACCCACATTCACGAGGTGGAGGCCATGGGCGGGATGGCCAAAGCCATCGAAGCGGGCACCCCAAAGCTCAGGATCGAGGAGGCCGCGGCGAAAACACAGGCTCGTATTGATTCAGGCGCGCAAACCGTCGTGGGCGTCAACCGCTACCAGCCGGCTGACGATCCCCCCATCGATGTCTTAAAGGTCGACAATGCCACCGTGCGCCGTCAGCAGCTGGAAAAGCTCACCCGGCTCAAGGCCAACCGCGATGAGGCGGCGACCCAAAGTGCCCTCACCGCTCTCACCAATGGGGCACGGGGGAACGGCAACCTCTTAGCGCTTGCCATTGATGCAGCTCGCGCCCGCGCCACCGTGGGCGAGATGAGCGATGCCATGGAGGTCGCGTTCGGCCGTCACACCGCGACCATCAAAGCCATGAGCGGCGTTTATAAGCGTGAGGCAGGCACCATGAAGGACCGCATCGACAAAGTGCGCCAAGCCGCTGATGCCTTTGCCGAGGAAGAGGGCCGCAGGCCGCGCATCCTCGTCGCCAAAATGGGGCAGGACGGGCATGATAGGGGCCAAAAGGTCATCGCCTCAGCCTTTGCCGACTTGGGGTTTGATGTTGATATCGGCCCGCTCTTTGCCACACCCGAAGAGTGCGCCCGTCAAGCCATCGACAATGACGTCCACATTGTCGGCGTCTCCTCCCTTGCAGGCTCTCACCTGGCACTGCTGCCTCCCCTCCAGGCGGCGCTGCGCGCTGAGGGGCGGGAGGACATTTTGATTGCCATTGGCGGCGTCATCCCACCAGCCGATGTCTCGCGCCTTTTAGAGATGGGGGCTGCGGCGGTCTTCCCGCCCGGCACTGTCATTGCTGATGCGGCTGAACGGCTTCTTGAGGCACTCACAAAGGCCCAAACCTTGGGGACACAAGCTGCCGCCGAATGAGCCCTTACCGATGAGCGCACCCGTCATCGCACCGATGAGTGCCCCCATCGGCGATGAGGCATTGATCGCCGCCGCGCTCAAAGCCTCCCAGAACGCGTATGTGCCCTACTCCAAGTTCCACGTGGGGGCGGCCATCCTTATGAGTGACGGGCGCATGGGGACGGGCGCCAACATCGAAAACGCCTCCTACGGTCTTTCCATCTGCGCTGAAACCAACGCCATCACGACGCTGATTGCCGAAGCCGCAGGGACCATCGCCCGTGTTGCCGTTGTGGCCTGGCCGGAAAGCGACCCTCAGGCCCGTGTCCTTGCCACCCCTTGCGGGCGGTGCCGGCAGATCATCGCAGAGTTTGCCGCACCCACCGCCACCCTCATTGTCGCCTATGCGGATGGCACGGTGGCGCTGGAAGTCCCCACCAGCGAACTCCTTCCCCACCCCTTCACCTTGGACCCATGACCGGCCCCTTGCCCGTCACCGCGCGTTCGTCGGCCCGGCAAACGAGAACTGGATTTGCAGTAACGGGATAAATCGGAATATCGAGTGGGTGTGGATGCTCTATCCATATCAAGACTGCGCCGCCAGTCTTCCCCTGCAGCACAGATGACAAGCGAAATCGAAGTTAAAGTAAAAGCAGCCTCTGCCGTTCAGGCAATACTGAACGAACCCGTAAGAGCATCGGCTCTTCCTCCACGAAAGACGCTGGACAAATGACAATAACATCGCAGAGATTTCTGCTCATCAACATCCTTTTGACGGGCGCGTTTTACGTTTTCAGCTTTGTTGCCCTCGGTGGCGCCGTGCCAACGATCGGGTCGAGCGGGGCAGATGTTGTTGCGTGGTTCACCAACAATGGCATCAACGCGAAAGTCTATGCTTGGGCATCGGCCTTTGTTTCGCTGGGTTTGATGATCTTTGCCGGTCAGGTCAGTGCCCTCCTGCCCCAACCGCATCGTTATGTGTTTTTTGCCGGAGTCCTCGGCTTTGCCCTCACGGCACAGGTGCAGGCCTGGATCTGGGCCGCTCTCGCCTATGACCCCGGTGGGTTGTCTGAGGGTGCGGCGCGTTTGGGTTTTGCGATGGCCGCGTTCTGGGGGCCGCTCGTCAACGCCTCAACCACCGCCATGGCCTTGGCCGTCGCCGCCCTTGGGTTCGGGAAGCACAAGCTTGTCCCGGGTTGGCTCGCCTGGCTCAGCGTCCTTTTTGGGCTGGAACAAGCGATTGAGACGGTAACCATCTTCGGGGTGTCCGGCTTCTTTGCGCCGGGGGGCGCGATGAACCTTTATCTCGGTGGATTGCTCGGGTTCATCTGGGTCGGCGGCTTGGTGCGTTGGTCGATGCAGCGTTTGAAAGAGACGCAGGCCAATCTGTAAGTCTTTATGACCGCGTCACGTTGAGCGAGGGCCCTCATGGGGTTGCGCGGTGGGCCGTTCCTGCCAAACGCAACGCGGCGCAAGAACAACGCTCGCCCCTTTGAAACGTGAACGCTGAAACGCAGCAAAGTGACCGGAGTGGGCAGTGCTTGCGGCGGCAAGACGCACCCCAAACCGTGTTCTTCAACACACCAGAAGTAAACGCGCTGTGACGTATGTCATGACGGATCGGTTCATCAGTCACCAGCTCTGTTGTGCGAGGCAAAGCACGGAGCGAATACGATGTTCATGTTCCCAACACTCATTTGGCAAGTCCCAGCAATCTACTTCGGCAGCTCAGCCAACGATCACCTCTACGGTACAAATTTCGGCGAGACGTTCTACGTCTACGGTGGGGATGACACCGTCCACGCGGGCGGCGGCAACGACATCGTTGACGGAGGAGCGGGACGAGATCGCCTGTTTGGCGAGGCGGGCCATGACGTCATCTCCGGCGGCAGCGACAATGACACCGTCTCCGGCGGCGATGGGAACGACACCATCAACGGCGACAGTGGCAATGACCTCCTCTACGGCGATGACGGCAACGATCAGCTTACCGATGGCTCAGGCTGGGATCGCATTTACGCTGGATCCGGCTACGACACGGTCTTTGGGACCGATGACGGCGAAAGCGACATCTTCTCCGGCGGCAGTGGGACCGACACCTTTGTCTGGACGGGCGACTCCATCGCCCTCATGTTATCGGGCTATGGTTCCGACGGCGACTACCTGCACAGCTTTGAAAATCTGACCGGCGGCACCGGAAACGACACACTCACCGGCGACCGTGGCGCGAACACGCTGCGCGGCGAAGCCGGCGACGATAGTATGTTCGGCGAAGGCGGCAACGACGTTATCCATGGCGGGAGCGGCGACGATACAATCGACAGTGGCGATGGTGCCGACACGGTCCTGGGTGTGGATGGCGACGACTCTGTCAGCGGCAGAGACTCTAACGACAGGGTGCTCGGCGGCGCGGGAGACGACACCCTCAACGGCAACGACGGGAACGACTATCTGGAAGGGGGTGACGGCAACGACAATTTGAACGGCGGCGCAGGCGAGGACAGCCTATTCGGCGGGAATGGCAACGATTCCGTGGACGGTGGCGGCGGCGATGACGTCCTTCGCGCTGGCAGCGGCGATGATCTGATGTGGGGCTGGTTCGGCGACGATGCCTTCTACGACGAGGCCGGCTCAGACACCATGTACGGCGGATTGGGGGACGACAGCTTCCTCGACCTTATCGACAGTGACCTTGACTACTTCTTCGGCGACTTCGGCGATGATGTCTTCCGCACCGGCAACGGCGCCAACGACGTGTTCGACGGCGGCGTCGGCATCGACACCTTCGCGGCCGACGCTGTTTACAATCCGGGTGTGCCTGCCCTCCCCGCCGGTGTCGACCGGGTCATCGATCTCAGCACCGGGCAGACATCGTATGGCGCGCAGCTGATCAACATTGAGAATGTGATCGGCAGCACCGAGGACGACATCATCATCGGCGATGCTGGCCGCAACGCACTCAGCGGGCGCAGCGGTGACGACACCATCTCAGGCGGCGGCGGTGACGACACCTTGGAAGGCAATGAGGGTGCTGACACCTTCATCTTCGTCCACGACGACTATGGCGAAGCAGACATTGTTTTAGATTTCACCGCCGGTGAAGACAAACTGAACTTGGACGACACTGAAATCCGCAACTTCAACGATCTCTTCAGTACGCGTGATGACGACTTTATGGAGCAGGTGGGTGCCGATGTGGTCATCCACACCTCCGACGAAGACACCGTGACGCTGCGCAATGTCGACATCAACGACCTAACCAGCGACGACTTCATCTTTTAGATGCCGAAGCGATGAAGGTTGTTCCCTCTCAGCTCCGCGAAAACTCAGAAGTCCCACCAAAGACCCCTTCACATGTTCCTTTGGTGGGACACCAAACAGCGACGTTCCTCCGGAGCCGACACCATCAGGCCCACCGCGGGAGAATTGACCCTAGGCGGGAGCAGTGAGGCACGGCCCCCTACGGCGGTCGCGCGATGAACAACGTTGATGGATATGACAGCTAGAGCGGGGGTGATGATCTCCACCAACCTGCCAACGCCAACCCAATCCTCAGAAAAAACTGTCAGGCTGGCGGCCTATGGCAAGCCGGTCTTCCTTTGATGGTACTGCGCGAACGCAAAGACACGAACGGTTCTCGCTGATCGCCAGTCCCCCGCAACGCAGCGCCAAGGGACATGCGCCCATCACGGGGTGAGGCCGTCCCTTGCAACACCCGATCTCACATCAAGCGCCGTCCGCAGTCTTGAGACCTCATCGCTATCGCCGCTGCCGGCCGTCACCAGAGCCTTTATCTACATCTGTTCCCATCTCCCACCTCCCGTTTGTGTCCAGCGCGCACCAGAGCGGCACAAAAACCATTGGAATTGCAAACAAAGTGATCGATCATCTTTGAGATCCGTTGGGAGGCCCGTGGCACTATGGAAAGGTCAATGCTCTTGAACGGCCGGTCCTATGTTTCGTTGCCTCATTGTGCTTGCTGCCCTCCCGCTGGCCCTCATGGGATGTGTGGCGGGCCCTCCCACCGAAACGCTCACCGCCGCGCGCGTGTCGTCCGACACCTGGCTCATCATCACCGATGACGGTGCAGGGGCTGTTCAGCTTGGAACACCCTACAACGAGGCCTCGCTGGCGGGCGTTGCGCCGGGCGCTGACATCCGCTCCATCCAAACCGCCAAGGAGGATCGCACCATCTGGACCCACGCTGCCTTCATTGAGGAAACCCAGGCGGTTCAATTCTTTAAGGGCGGCAAGAACACGGTGGGCGAGATCCACGGCGTGTCCCAGCATCTTGAAGGACCCAATGGGGAACGCATCGGGATGACCATGGCCCAAGCCGGCATTAAGCGGCGCAATTGCCGCAACGGCACCAAACTGTGGCGAGGGATGGCGGTGTGCAAAGCGCGCAATGCGCAGCATGTGGAGCTTGTCTTTTCTATCCCCCAATATGAAGGCCCGTTTGACCGGCTCGCCTCGGCGAGCGACCTGAAGCGGGCTGAACTTCAACGGATCGTGTGGCGCGCGCAGGGGTAGACGCGCTTGCCGATCGGCTGCGGCAAGGGGAGCGCGCCGCGCTTGCCCGCGCCATTACGCTGATCGAATCGGGAAAGGCCGCCCACCGCGCGGAGGCTTCTCAGCTTCTCGAAAGGGTGATGCCCGCAACAGGCGGCGCGCTGCGCCTTGGCATCACAGGCGTTCCAGGCGCTGGTAAGTCAACGCTTATTGATGCGCTGGGCGCCCACCTCATCGACCAGGGCGAGAGGGTGGCTGTGCTTGCCGTCGACCCCTCCTCCACCCGCACTGGCGGTGCCATCCTTGCCGACAAGACCCGCATGTCCCGCCTTGCGGCGGCCCCCGAGGCGTTCATCCGCCCCTCCCCGTCCGGCGGGTCTTTGGGCGGGGTGGCGGCCCGCACCCGTGAAGCGCTTCTTTGTGTGGAGGCGGCGGGCTTCACTGTTGTGATTGTGGAGACAGTGGGCGTGGGCCAATCTGAAACCACCGTCGCTGACATGGTGGATACGTTTTTGGCGCTGATGATCCCTGGCGCGGGCGATGAGCTTCAGGGCATCAAGAAGGGGCTCTTGGAGAGGGCTGACATCATTGCAGTTAACAAAGCGGACGGGCGGCAGAAGGATGCAGCGCACCATGCGGCGGCCGACCTGATGAGCGCCGTCAAAATCCTGGCCGCGGAACAAACCCCCGCCGTCCTCACCGTGTCAGCGCTCGATGGGACGGGACTTTCCGGGCTTTGGGAAGCGGTGGTTTCCCACCGTGATGGGCTCGCAGCCTCAGGCGCGCTTGGCAAACGGCGGCAACAACAAGGTGTTTTGTGGATGCGCGACATGGTGGCGGACGGTCTGGGCCGATACTTAAAGACTCACGCGGGCGCGCAGCTGGCCGCCCTTGAAGCCGCAGTCGCCTCCGGTGAGCGTGCCCCGAGCGCTGCCGCGGCGGACGTTTTGGCGCTCCTGCCATGACCGCCCGGCCTCTGCTTCTCGTCACCGGTTTTGGGCCCTTTCCGGGCGTGCCGGACAATCCCTCCGGCGCGGTGGTGAGCGCCATTGCCGGGCTTTCCATCAAAGGGGTCGACGCGCAGGTGCTTGAGACGCGGTGGACGGTGGGTGATGGCCTTGCGGAGCGGGCTGCAGCGGCGCGATGCGTTTTGATGTTTGGCGTCGCCCCCATTCATAGGATGCGATACGAGCGGGCTGCGCTTTCTGGTGCAGCACATCGCCCGGATGTGGCAGGGCGCTTGCCGACCACCCCTCCGTCCCGCTGGCGCTACAGTGCGTTTGATGTGCCCCAACTTGTGGTCGCCGCGCGGGCGGCCGGCCACACCATCACGCTCAGCCACTCACCGGGCCAGTATATTTGCAACGCAGCCTACAACGCAGCCCTTAGCACCAATGCAAACACGCTTTTTGTGCATATTCCGGCACCAGTGGGCCGCAGCGCCATCTCGATGGACGCCGTACTGTCCCACGCCATGTGGTTGATGCGGACGCTGCCGGGAGCCCCGCTTCGAGGACTGCGCCGCACTTGAACCCTGTGCAAGCCTGCCTTGGCGAGTGTTCCTCAAGCTTTTGAACACAGGCGCGGCTAGGGTCGCCGTCCCATCGCACCTAGATGTAGAGGCGATGAAGGTTGTTCATCCGGGGCCGAAAAATGGGGCTGTGGTTACCACACTCACGAGCCCTGACCGGGAGACCCGGATGAACGTTCACAGGAATGCCCGCATGACCCATCACGGTCGTGCCCTTCCCGTCCAGCGCGTTACGCCTTCAGGGAAACGCAGCGCGGTCAGGCCGCCTTCATTGGTCGCAAGTGCACGCGACGCGGTATGATTCCATCGCGCTGTGACCCGCCCTAGGTGCCGGTGCGCGGTTGATAGGGTGCATCCTCGCGCCATTGCCGCATCATATCGATAAAGTCGTCCGGCAGATGGTGGGGAAGGTCGATCTGAAGGGTCACCAAAAGGTCGCCCCGCGCGCCGGACTTTCCCGGAAGGCCAAGGCCTCTGAGGCGCAGCATTTTGCCGCCCGACGAGCCCTTGGGCACAGTGACGTTCACTGAGCCACCAAGGGTGGGTGCCCTCACCTTCGCGCCCAACACCGCGTCATAAAGGGTGACCGGCAGGTCAAGCTTCAGGTTCGCGCCATCGCGGGTGAAGAGAGGGTGGGAGGCGATCCGCAGGGTCAAGATCGCATCGCCCGCTTGGCCGCCCATGGCGCTTTCATGGCCTAAGCCGCGAAGGCGAATTTGTTGATCGGGCTCAGCGCCTGCAGGCAGTTTGACGTCCACCGTCTTGCCTGTGGGGAGGGACACGCGCAGCTTTTCATCGCTAGCAAGGTCTTCGAGCGTGACGGTGACCACCACCTCAAGGTCGGCGCCGCGGACGGCCCCCTGTGTGCCAAAGCCTGGCCCGCGCGGCCCACCCGATGCCCCACCGCCCGCACCGCGACCAGCACCCGGGCCACCGCCGCCGCCCATAAACTCGCGCAAAATATCGTCTACGCTGCCAGGGCCGCCCGCATCATCGCCGGTGAAGCGCCACGTGCGCGAGCGGCCGCCCCTGCCCCCGCCGAAGCCGAAACCTGAAAACGCATCATCGCCGCCGAAACCGCCCTGGAAGCGCTGCTGGCCATCCGCGTCAATCTCGCCGCGATCAAACTGCTTGCGCTTTTCCTTGTCGCCAACGATTTCATAGGCAGAGTTCACCTCGGCGAACCGCTCTTGCGCCTGCGGATCGTCCGCATTCGTATCGGGGT
The DNA here is from genome assembly GCA_038745295.1 of Pseudomonadota bacterium. Taxonomy (GTDB): domain Bacteria; phylum Pseudomonadota; class Alphaproteobacteria; order Rhizobiales; family Amorphaceae; genus Acuticoccus. The sequence continues at coordinate 15,698 of JBCDLN010000045.1, forward strand.
GGTAGCGCTTCGCCAACCGGCGGAAGGCCGACTTGATGTCGCCCTCGCTCGCCGATTTCGAGACGCCCAAAACTGTGTAAGGATCCCGCGCCATCCCAGTCCCATCTCAAAATCAAGGTTTGCCCTGCACACCCATCATGCCGGCCTTGTCAACACACCCCACCTGCCAACACCCCTATTTAGTGTGATCCACCCATGAACGCGACCCTGAGTGATACAGCCGTCCAACAGAACCAAGCCCCGGACCCGTTTGAGCTGTTCAGCGCATGGCTGAAGGAAGCTGAAGCCAGCGAGCCCCGCGATGCCAATGCGATGACCTTGGCGACGGTCGATTCGGTTGGCATGCCCGATGCGCGCACCCTCCTCCTCAAAGGCCACGATACCCGCGGGTTTGTGTTTTACACTAACCTTGAAAGTGACAAAGCCCTCGCACTCACCGCACAACCGCGCGCCGCTATGCTGTTCTTTTGGAAGAGCTTGGGCCGGCAAATCCGGATCCGCGGCACCATCACCCATGTGGACGATGCGGAGGCTGATGCCTATTTCGCCTCCCGCCCACGGGGCAGCCAAATCGGCGCTTGGGCGTCCGACCAATCCCGCCCCGCCCCCGATCGCGCGGCTCTCGAAGCGCGGGTCAAAGAACGCGAGGCCGAATTCCCTGGGGTTGTCCCGCGCCCACCCCACTGGTCCGGCTTTCGCCTGTCGCCGGTCCAGTTTGAGTTTTGGATGGATGGCGAATCGCGCCTCCACAACCGTTTCGTCTACCGCAAGGTGGGCGATGGGTGGCGCGTCATGCGCCTCTACCCTTAGCCAGCCGGGTGATGTGGGCCGCGCGTGCCAATTGCGTTTTTGGCACCGCCACGTCCAACCGCGCGGCCCGCTGATCGACACGACGATGGGTGGCGGAGGGCCTGTGATGCGCCATCAACCCTCGTGCGCCATCAACCCTCGTGCGTCAGCACATTCAACCCTCGTGCGTGGGCACACTAAGCCCCATCACACTCAGTGTTTGGGACATGTGATGGGGGAGCGGCGCGGTGACATCGAGCGTACCGCCATCAGGGTGCGGCATCATGATCCGGCGCGCATGAAGGTGCAGCCGGTTCTGGAGCCCCCCGGGCAACGCCCAGTTCTCGACGTTGAAATATTTGGGATCGCCAATGATCGGAACACCCAAATGGGCGCAATGTACTCGTAGCTGATGGGTACGCCCGGTGATGGGATGGAGCGAGAGCAGCGAGAGTTGGCCTGATTGGTCGAGCATCTCATAGTCGCTGATGGCGCGCTGCGCGTCTTTCGTCTTGGTGGGGGTGACGCGCATTTTCTCCCCATCAAGGGGATCCCGCCGCATGAAGTTGGAAACCCGGCCTTCGGGCGGCGTCGGATGACCGCGCACGACCGCAAGATAGGTTTTTTTAGCATCGCGCCCGCGGAATGCCTCTGACAGTTTGGCCGCAGCGGACCGTGTGAGGGCAACCACCAGCACCCCGGTCGTATCCCTGTCGAGCCTATGGACAAGGCGCGGCTTGCGGCCTTTCTTGTCGGTCCAAGCGCTCAGCATAGCGTCCACATGCCGGCTCACCCCCGAGCCCCCCTGGACGGCGAGCCCAAACGGCTTGTTGAGCACTGCAACGGACGCGTCCTTGTGAAGAACCATGGCATCGAGCGCCCCGCCCGCCCCTTCCGCGACGGGCGTTGCGGGGGCATCTCCCGCCTTGATGGGCGGCAGGCGGACTGTTTGGCCAGGCTCTAGCCGGGTGTCCATCTTGGCGCGGCTTCCATTAACGCGCACCTCGCCTTTACGCACCGCCCGCGACAATGCACCAAGGGGGACCGCCGGAAAGCGCGCCCTCAACCAGCGATCAAGGCGCATCCCGCCATCATCGTCATCCACATCCATGTGGACGATTCTTGGTCCATCACCCATCAGGAGAGCGCCCTTGCCGTCATCAACCCTAAAGCGGCTGCCACAACACAGGTGCACATAGAGACCAGCATATTGAGCGCGCCCGCCACTAAGCGACCCTCTTCAAAGAGCTGCACGGTCTCCAGCGAAAACGTTGAAAACGTTGTGAAACCACCCAACACACCGGTCATCAAAAATGCCTTCAGCGCCAGCGCCGGGCTGAGGACCACAGCAAAGATTCCAATCAAAAAGCTGCCAGAGGCGTTGGCGGCAAACGTCGCAAGGGGAAGGCCCGCCCCAAACCATTTGACCAAGTAAACGGCAAGCCAAAACCGCATCACCGCCCCAATGGCCCCGCCGAAGGCCACGTAAAGGCTGGCGGTGAGCGCGGTCACGATGCGGCGGGCTTTGCGTCCTCTGCCGGTTTTGCGGCCGCCGCGGTGTCCCAGCGGACGACGCCTTTATCGTAG
>JBCDLN010000046.1:0-18072 GCA_038745295.1 Pseudomonadota bacterium
GCAATTGGGGTGTAATCGCGCTGCCGCGCACCGGTGTAGAGTTGGCGGGGGCGGCCGATCTTCTGGCTCGGATCTTCAACCATCTCTTTCCACTGCGCGATCCAGCCCACTGTCCGTGCCAGTGCGAAGAGCACGGTGAACATGGTGGTGGGGAAACCGAGGGCTCTCAGCGTGATGCCAGAATAAAAGTCAATGTTCGGATAGAGCTTCTTTTCGACAAAATACTCATCGCTGAGCGCGATTTTCTCAAGCTCGATGGCCACTTCAAGAAGGGGATCGTCTTTCATCCCAAGCTCAGCCAGCACCTCATGGCAGGTTTTCTGCATGATGCGGGCGCGAGGATCGTAATTCTTGTAGACCCGGTGCCCAAAACCCATGAGGCGGAACGGGTCGTCCCGGTCTTTGGCGCGGTCAACAAATTCGGGGATCCGGTCAGCAGTGCCAATTTCAGCCAGCATGTTGAGCGCCGCTTCGTTGGCGCCGCCGTGGGCGGGGCCCCATAGGCAGGCGATGCCCGCAGCGATACAGGCAAAGGGGTTTGCGCCAGAGGAACCGGCAAGCCGGACGGTGGAGGTGGAGGCGTTTTGCTCGTGATCGGCATGCAAGATAAAGATCCGGTCCATGGCACGCGCCAGCACCGGGTTCACCACGTACTCCTCACAAGGGACTGAGAAGCACATGCGCAGGAAGTTTGCCGCATAGTCCAAGTCATTGCGCGGGTAAACGAACGGTTGTCCGATGGAGTATTTATACGCCCAAGCCGCAATGGTGGGCATCTTCGCGATCATGCGCACTGATGCAATCATGCGCTGATAGGGATCGTGAATGTCGGTGCTGTCGTGGTAGAACGCTGACAGCGCACCAACACACCCAACCATGATGGCCATCGGGTGCGCATCCCGGCGGAACCCGGCATAGAACCGGTTCATCTGCTCGTGGATCATCGTATGGTAGGTGACGCTCGCGTTAAATTCTTTGCGCTGCTTGAACGTGGGGAGCTCACCATAAAGAAGGAGGTAGCACGTCTCCAAAAAGTCACCGTGCTCGGCGAGCTGCTCGATGGGGTAACCGCGATAAAGGAGCACGCCTTTGTCGCCATCGATATAGGTGATCTTCGATTCGCAGGCGGCCGTGGACGTAAACCCTGGATCGTACGTAAAGAGGCCGGTGTCTTTGTAGAAGCTGCCAATGTTGATAACGCTTGGCCCTTCAGTGCCGTGAAGCAAATCGTAATCCACCGTCTCGGCGCCGAGCGCAAATTGCGCGTGGTGATCGGTTGTCATCGTCGGCTCCATGTTGGCGTCTATGACGCACGTGTGCATCGATCCGATGGGGCGAACTGAACGGAGCCGCGCCGGCCGCTGCATACACACTGTTCCCCTAGCGCCATACTGGAAGGACCAAAGCCCTTCAAGTCTTCCCCCCTTTGAGGCGCAAGCCTCAGCCCGCGCCCGCGCGGTATTGCCTCTGGAATGACCCTATGAGCCTTCGATTTTATCGACAAAATAGCTGGTGGCTTGGCACAGGCCTTGTGCTCACATTCGCCTCAAGCTTTGGGCAAACATATTTTATCGGTCTGTTTGCTGACCCCATCAGGGCCGAATTCGGCCTGTCCAACGGCGCCTGGGGCGGTCTTTACACGGTGGCGACCATCTTTTCAGCCACTGTGCTGGTCCAGGCGGGCAAACTCGTCGACACGATGAGCTTGGCCCGACTGGCGGCAGGCATCCTCGTTCTTTACGCCGGAGCAGCCCTTTTGATGATGACGGCCGGGCATGTGATCGTGCTGGGCGTTGCGATCTTTGGTCTGAGGTTTTGCGGCCAAGGCATGATGGGCCACATAGCCGTCAGCGCCATGGCGCGGTGGTTTGCCGCCAATCGCGCACGAGCTGTGGCTGTGGCGGTTTTGGGCTTTCCCATTGGGGAGGCTGTGTTTCCAGTGATTGCCGTTCATGTGGAAGAGGCGCTGGGGTGGCGAGCAGCGTGGGCGGCGGTCGCCGTCATCCTGCTGGGCGTCATTTTGCCGGCCGTGTTTGTCCTCCTGCGGCGCGGCAGGGTGCCCCAGGGCGAAGGTGCGGGCGAAAGCGCGGTGGGGATGGGCGGGCGCCATTGGACGCGCCGCGAAGTCCTGAAGCACTGGTCGTTTTATGCGCTCCTTCCTGGACTTCTTGCGCCGCCGTTCATTGGAACGTGCATCTTCTTTCACCAAGCTCACATCGCCGATGTGCGAGGGTTTTCCCTCGCCACCATGGCGCTGGCGTTTCCGATTTATGCTTTCACATCCATCTCCACATCGCTGACCGCCGGCCTGGTGCTCGACAGGATCGGCCCCACCCGTGTTCTGCCGTTCTGCCTCGTTCCCCTCAGCGTCTCCATTGCAGCCCTTGCCCTGCCCGGTGGCGTATGGATCTGGTTCTTGATGCTGGTGGGGGTGGGGATCAGCCAAGGCGTGGTGATCACCATGATGGGAACCCTTTGGCCAACCCTTTACGGCACCAGGTGGATTGGCAGCGTAAAATCCATCATCTCAGCATCGATGGTGGTGGCAACAGCGCTCGGGCCAGGGGTGAGCGGGATCATCATCGATGAAGGGGTGAGTTTTCCCGACCAGGCCCTCACCATGAGCGCCTACTGTCTGGGGATCTCGCTCCTCTTTTTTGTGATCGCACCGCGGCTTCGGGGCGCTTTGCCGGCCCAACCTCACCCCCATGACACACCAGCGGGCGCCACGCCGTGAAGTGTGGCGCCCAAAGCTGTCACACCGTGGGACGCCAACCCTCACGCGTGTGCCTTGGCCGTATCCGTCATCGAGTTCGGTGCATTCACCCCGCTTGATCGGCAATCCGGGAAAGCGCTTCATCCCTGCCAAGCGCAGCCAAAACCTCAAAGATCCCAGGCGCGCTGGTGGTGCCGGTGAGCGCAGCGCGCAGCGGCGGCCCCACCTTGCCAAGCTTTAAACCGGCCTCTTCGGCAAATGCTCTCACCGCGCCGTCGACCGTCTCAACGGTCCAGGGGTCGACAGCTTCGAGCGCGGCGGAAAGGGCCTTCAAAGTGGCGCGCGTTTCCGCGGTGAGGAGCTTTTCAGCCTTAGCATCAAGGGTGAGCGGCCGGGGGGCAAACAGGAAACGCCCACTATCGAGGAGGTCGTTGAGCGTTTTTGCGCGCTCTGAAAGGGCCGGCAGCAGCGCCTCGAACGCCGCCCCTGCCCCGCCTTCAAGCGCGGCGCGGATCTGGGCGCCATCCTCAGCAGCATCCAAAATCGGCCCCAGCGCATCCACCAGCCGCTCCGGCGATGCGCTGCGCAAATAGTGCCCGTTCATGCTTTCAAGCTTGGCAAAGTCGAACCGCGCGGCCGAACGCCCCACCGCCTCCAACCCAAAGAGCGACACCATCTCCTCGGTGGTGAAAAACTCATCATCGCCGTGGGACCAGCCAAGGCGCACCAAATAGTTGCGCAGCGCCTCCGGCAAGTAGCCCATGGTGCGGTACTGATCGACCCCTAAAGCACCGTGGCGCTTGGAAAGTTTTGCCCCATCGGGCCCATGGATCAGCGGAATGTGCGCCATCACCGGCAACGGCCAATCGAACGCTTGGTAGATGAGCGCTTGGCGGGCGGCATTGGTGAGGTGGTCGTCACCGCGGATGATATGAGTGACACCCATGTCGTGGTCGTCAACAACCACAGCGAGCATATAGGTGGGCGTTCCATCCGACCGCAGGATGATCAAATCATCAAGATCGGCGTTGTTGAAGCGCACTGTCCCTTGGACCTGGTCGTCGATGATGGTCTCACCATCAATGGGTGCTTTGAGGCGGATGACGGGGGCCACACCCTCCGGCGCTTGTGACGGATCGCGATCGCGCCACCTGCGGTCATAGCGCGCCTGGCGTCCTTCGGCGGCGGCCGTTTCGCGCATCTCAGCAAGCTCTTCAGGCGAGGCGTAGCAGCGGTAAGCCTCTCCTTTTTCGAGGAGATTTTCAGCCGCCTCCCTGTGCCGCGCCGCGCGCGCCGACTGGAAGATGGGCGCGCCATCACCTTCAAGGCCGAGCCAGCTGAGACCATCCACTATGGCGCTGATCGCCTCTTGTGTGGAGCGCGCACGATCAGTGTCTTCAATCCGCAAGAGCATCTCACCGCCGTGATGGCGCGCGTAAAGCCAGTTGAAAAGCGCCGTCCTTGCGCCGCCAATATGGAGGAAGCCGGTCGGTGATGGCGCAAAGCGAGTCACCACCCTGGGTTTAATCGTCATCTGATACACGCTAATGTGTGAGAGGATCTCACCGTCTAAGCCAAGCGCCCCGTTCTCGTCGACCCAAACTGCGCGGCAAAAAGGAATGCGCCCTTGTCCCTTGTCCTAACGCCACAGCGGGAGGGCCGCTTCCACATTGGGCGGCACATAGCTCACGAGGTGGATTTTGGGCGCTTCCCCTTGTTGCTGCCAGCATTTGCCGTGCTGGGGATCGGACTCTGGATGGCCGCCCCGCGGGACCCGCCGTTGCTGGTGCTTGTTGGCCTCACCCTCGCCCTTCTCATCGCCCGCGTGGTTCTTAACCGTTGGGCGGGTGCGGCAGCGTTCGCCCCCATCGCAACACTCTTTGCCGCGGTGCTTGCCGGGGCGTGCGCGGTGGGTCTTCAAAGCGCGTTCATCGGCACACCCATGGTGGAACGCGCCACCACGGTGACGTTGTCAGGCACCATCCGTGCTGTGGATCGATTGGGCCCCAAACGCCAACGGGCCATCATCATCGTTGAGGACAGCACCCTTGAAGGCCCCTCACCGCGCCATGTGCGCCTGGTTGTGCGCGGGCAAACACCCCTTCAGGTGGGGTCGACCATCACCGCCAAAGCCCGCCTTTTTCCCATCCGCGGCCCGGTCACACCGGGGGGCTACGATCCATCGCGGCGGCTTTATTTTGATGGCGTTGGCGCAACCGGCTTTGTCTATGGCGCGCCAGAGGTGGTGCCGCCAGAGCGGCGCGGGCTTCACGCCATGATTTCAGCGGCCCGGCAGGGGGTTGTGGCGCGTATCGTGGCGGCAGATCCGCCAGCGCCCGGATTCGCTGCGGCCATTTTGGTGGGCGAGCGCGGGCTCATGCCAGCGGCCGACGTGGAGGCCCTGCGCGTTGCGGGGCTTGGTCACATCCTAGCCATTTCGGGCCTCCACATGGCGCTTTTTGCAGGCTCAGTCTTTGCAGCCGTGCGCGCGTCCTTGGCGCTCTTTCCCTCCCTCGCACTGCGCTATCCCATCAAAAAGTGGGCGGCAGTGGCGGGGCTCGTCGCAGCCACACTGTATTTGGGGCTTTCGGGGGCATCGGTGGCGACGGTGCGCGCCTACCTGATGCTTGTCATTGCGATGGTCGCAATCTTGTGCGACCGGCCAGCACTCACCATGCGATCGGTGGCGCTGGCGGCCAGCATCCTCATCATCATTGATCCGGCGAGTGTGTTGGAGCCAGGGTTCCAGATGTCGTTCTTGGCGGTGGTGGCGCTGGTGGGCGCCTATGAGTGGTGGTCAGCCGTTAAGGTCAAACGTAAGAAGCGACCTCTCCACCCCCTTGCCGCCATTTGCGTTGGCCTCTTGAGCACATCCCTCATCGCAGGGCTTGCCACAGCGCCAGCGGCCGCCTTTCACTTTGACCGTGTCGCCCCGCTGGGCCTCATCGGCAATATGGCCGCAATGCCCATTTTCACCTTCATCGCCATGCCGGCGGGGATCGTCTCACTCTTTTCGATGCCTTTGGGCCTTGAAGCGCTCCCCCTTAAGGTGATGGGGGCGGCGCTTTCAATGATTGTGGCCATCGCAAAGGAGGTGGCGACGTGGACAGGATCATCGGGCGCGACGGGTGGGATCAGTGGCCTCTCCTTTGCGCTCATTGCGGCGGGGCTGTTGTTTGCAGCGGTGATGACATCGGGGTGGCGAATTCTGGGGGCGGGCGCAGTGCTCGCGGGGTTGGTGCTTATCCCGTTGGATCGCAGCGCCCACCTTTATGTGGCCGGCGACGGGGTGAGCGCAGCCTCTCGCACGCTCTCCGGCGAATTGGTCTTATCCTCAACAACGTCGGCCTATGCTGGACAAAAGTTTTTGGCGGCCGACGGTGATACGAGGCCCGTAAACGACGCCAAGCAAGAGAACTGCGACCCACGTGGCTGCGCACTGCCTCTCCTCACGCAGTGGGTTGCACTCGTTCATTCCCCGCGCGCCCTTGCCGAAGACTGCGCACGGGCGAGCGTTGTGATCTCAACAGGCACCGTCCGGCGCTGTGTGGGACCGGTGGTGATCGACCGCGGGCAACTTATCCGTCACGGTGCCCACGCGCTCTACCGCGAAGGAGACAGCTGGCGCGTTGTGACAGCGCGCCCCTACGGCATTTCTCGGCCATGGCACGTCCCGGTCCCGCCGAAAGACCCGTGATGAGGCGTGCGATCACCCGGCAGTCGGGCGCAATGGTTCGCTCTGGGGTTGGCGCGTCATGGGGTTGGTGCGTCATGGGGTTGGTGCGTCATGGGGTTGGCGCGTTGCTCTGTCGCGCGTTGAGAAGGGAAAGGACCGCGCGGGCGGCCTGCTCTCCCGGTGCATCGTCCACTGACATCACCGTGTGAAAATCATCGAACGCGCTCAGCTGTTCGGCACGTTCAGCCTGACCGTCAAGGAGCGGCGTCAGCGCGCCGGCGAGCGCTCTAGGGGTGGCCTCGCCATCTAAGAACGCGGGAATCCGATTATCCCCTAGGACAATGTTGGCCAGCACCATCGACGGCGCACTCACGATGGGCCTGATGTGGTGGAGCGCCTTGATGACCTTTCCAATGGCATCAAGCCGGTAGGCGACCGCCATCGGAATGCGCGCAGCGGCGAGCTCCAACGTCACCGTGCCCGAGGCCGCAAGCGCTGCCCGCGCCGTTTGGAACGCCTGCGCCTTCGCCCCCTCACCGCTCAAGATGTTGGGCTTACGCGGCCAGTCCGCCACCAGCGCATCGATCCTTTCCCTCAGGTGGGGGACGGCTAAAAGCGTGATGGGCCGCGCTCCAGCGGCCAGTGCGGCAGCGTCTCCGAAAAGCGGCATCAACCGGTCGATTTCACCCCGCCGGCTGCCAGGCAGCACCAACAACGCCTCCCCATCGGGCGGCGTGCTGCGTTTCAGGGCGTTGAAAAGGGGATGGCCCACGTAAACACACTGCGGCCCACCAAGCCGTTGGTGCGCGGCTGGCTCAAAGGGAAAGAGCGCCAAGACAAGGTCCACATAGGGGCGCATGGCCTTGGCTCGGCCAGAGCGCCAGGCCCACACCGTGGGGCTCACATAGTTGATAATGGGAAGATGAGGCGCGACCTTGCGCACCCGCCGCGCCACACGGTGGTTGAACTCAGGTGCATCCACAATCACGAGGCAGTCCGGCGAAAACGCGAGCACGCTGTGCGCCGCCTCGCTGATCTTGCCCAAGAGCTGCGGCAGTCTGCGGACAATGGCATCAAACCCATTCACCGCGATGTCTTCCATCGGGAAGATGGGGGAAAGCCCCTCAGCCAGCATGGTATCTGCGCCAACACCACGCCAGGAAACGGTGTGGGTGGCATTGAGCGCATTCATGAGCGCCCCGCCGAGTTGATCGCCTGAAACCTCACCGGCGATAATGGCAATCTTCAGGGACTTGGTCACCGTGCCACCAAGAACGCACCGGCGCGGTCTGCCGCCTCAATCATCGCAGCGCGCTCAGCAATGATGGTGCGGTTGGCCTCAACGGCAATGCCCCCAAGGCCAGCCTCCAACACCTTGGCGAGGGTGCCCGCCCCCACGACAGGGACGTCAGCGCGCATGTCCTGCCCGGTTTTGGCGCGCTTCACTAAAACGCCCCTGCCACGGGGCGCACGAAACCGCCGCACCGCGCGAAGCTCTTTGCAGCGCACAAGCATCGCGTCTGTCCCCTCAGCTCCCTCAACGGCAACGATGCGCCCCTCCACCACGATGGCCGCCTGCCCAATGTCGAAAGGGGCCGCTGCATCCAAAAACGCTGTGCCTAGGGTAATGTCAGCCTCGTGGCTTTGCGCCGGCGTATGGCGGCCAAGCTGACCCTGCCGGGCGAGGAGCTCGGGAACAGCATCGGCCACGGAGACGATGGTGTAGCCCTCCGCCTCAAACATCGACACGATGTTGCGCACGATCGTATCATCCCCGCCCACCACCGCTTTGATGATTTTTGGCAGGAGCTTGATGGTCTCCATGTCGCCCAATATCTTGCTGACCTCTGGGCGGTGGCGGATGGCGCCAAGAAGCAAAATCTCCCAGCAATCGCGCGATACCAAGAGTTTGCGCAGTGCACCCAGCTGGCCAAAGCTCAAGATGTGGGTTTCAATCCCTGGGTGCGCGGCGTCGGCTTCGCCATCGATGGCCACCACAAACACCTCGCGCCGGGGGGCAATGGCGCGCGCCGCCTCCCACGGCAGAGGACCGCCGCCTGCCACAATGGCGAGCGGTCCGCTCACACGCCAGCTTCGAGGAGGTCCGTCTCCACAGCGCCGGAAAGGGGCTGGAGCAGTGGCCGCTGCGGAACCTCATCAATGAACGCGATGATGGCGGCCACCTCCCTGTCCTCACCCATCTCCTCCCGCAGACGGAGGACGCGGTCGCGGAAGAGCGCCTCACTTTCAAACAAGATGGCGTAGGCTTTGAGGAGCGTTTTGATCTGCGCCCGGCTAAACCCGCGGCGCTTAAGGCCGACGAGGTTCAAACTGTCGAGCCGGCCACGATGGCCGATGACATAGCCATAAGGGATCACATCCTTCGTCACGCCCGAAAGGCCGCTGATAAAGGCATGCGCCCCAATCCTCACCCGTTGCACAATGGCCGCCCCGCCGCCGATCAGCACGTAGTCACCCAGCGTGGCGTGGCCGGCAAGGAGCACATTGTTGGACAAGATGACATGGTCGCCCAGCACACAATCGTGGCCCACGTGGGCACCAACCATCAAATAGCAATCGTCGCCGATGGCGGTCTTTGCGCGACCTTTTTGCGTGCCGGCATGGATGGTCACATGCTCGCGCACCACACACCGCGCCCCGATGGATACGCTAACAGGCTCGCCCTTATAACCAAAGTCTTGGGGGATGCCGCCGATGATGGCACCGGCATGAACACTGGTGTCGGCGCCAATCTCAGTGGTTCCCGTCACCACAACGCTGGGCCCGAGCGTCACGTTGTCGCCCAGCGTGACGTCCCGGTCCACAACGGCGTGAGGGCCGATGGTGACCCCCGCGCCGAGCTGGGCAGCAGCGTCAACAACGGCCGTGGGGTGGATGTCCAAGACTAGTCGCGCACGATCATGGCGCTGACATGAGCTTCGGCGACCATTTGGTCATCCACCATAGCGCGGCCGTGAAAACGCCAGACATTGCCGCGTTTGCGCTCTTTGGTCATGTGGTAGTGCACCACATCGCCCGGGATGACGGGTTTGCGGAACTTCGCCTTGTCGATGGTCATGAAGTAGACGAGTGAGGGGCGCACGCCGTTTTGAGAAACAACACACAAGACACCAGCGGTCTGCGCCATGCCTTCCACAAGCAATACACCCGGCATCACAGGTTCACTGGGGAAGTGACCTTGAAACTGCGGCTCGTTGATTGAGACATTCTTGACGCCGATGCCGAACTCATCGCCTTTGATATTGATCACGCGGTCAATCATCAAAAACGGATATCGATGCGGCAAGTATTTCAAGATCTCATGAATGCGTGCCGCTTCTATTGTTGTTGTGGCCTCTGCGAGGCTCTGTCCCCCGTCCATGAGATGACGTCCGTTCCCGTGTGTCTTCGCACAGCACCATAGGCTGTGGCGCTAGCTTTTTGAAGCACCGCCGGCGCGCATCATGCGCATGATCATCATGCGCTCCGCGGCGTACTTACGCGCTTCGGTTGCTGGGTAGCCTGCATACTGCGTGCCGGCGGGAACATTTTCCCCCACAGCCGCCATTCCGGCGATCTCAGCACCGTCGCCGATGGTAATGCCGTCACGCAGGCCCACCATGCCGCCGACGGTCACATTGTCGCCCATTGTGACCGAGCCGCCGATGCCTGTGCACCCCACCACAACACAGTGGCAGCCAATGACCACGTTGTGCGCCACCTGGACGAGGTTGTCGATTTTGGTGCCTTTGCCAATGACAGTGTCGCGACTGGCCCCCCTGTCGATGGTGGTGTTGGCGCCAATCTCCACATCGTCTTGGATGATCACAGCGCGGGTCTGCGGAATTTTCACGTACCCGGCGGGACTGCGCGACAGGCCGAACCCATCTTGTCCAATGGCGGCACCAGGATGGATGATCACCCGATCGCCCACCTGAGTGCATTGGAGCTTGGCTCCAGCACCGATGGTGGTGTTGCGACCGATGGTGCAGCCCGGGCCGATCACCGCATGGGCGCCGATAATGCTGCCGCGGCCAATTTCCACATCGCGCCCGATGACGGCAAAAGGCTCCACGATGACGTTGGCTTCTAAGCTGCTGCCATCGTCGAGGTAGGCAGTGGGGGCAATTTCGCCACCTGATCGCGCGGTGAGCGGGCGCGGGCGCATGGCCGTTGGATGGAAGAGCCCGCCGGCAAGGCCATAGGCGTTGCCAGGATAGGGGGTGATCACGGCAATGACGTGCGGCCCAAGCTTGCTGGCGAACCTCTCGCTGCAAAAGATGGCGCCGGCTTTGCTCTCTTGTGCTGCTGAAAGGGACTTCCCGTCGCGCAGGAACGAGATGTGCTCCGGCCCCGCGGTCTCCAGCGGCTGTGCGTCTGACACGATGGTCCCGCGATGCTCGTCCGCCACCTGTGCCCCCACTTGGTCGGCAAGGGCCCCCAAGGTCTGCGGCTCAGCGGGCGGAAAGAAACGGCTCGTCATCGTAATCCCTCAGCGCCAGCACCAAACACAGGACAAAGCGCGGTAGCTCTTTAGGCAGACAAAACCATGCGTTGCCTTCTGCTGCGACACAAGGACGGGAGATGGCGCCATCCACTGATTCGTTGTGCGCGCGCTTTGCCTGTTCGGGCGATCTTTATTGTGGCAGCCGCTTCGCCCACGTTGGGCTGAGGCTTAGGCCACCATGCTCCCATCGCTGGCCGTTCCCCGCTGGCGATGGGTTTGGATGGCTGAAGCGCCTTAGAACTGGGTGCCGCCTGAGAAGCGGAAGACCTGCGTTTCGTCCGCGTCATTTTCCAGGAAGGGAACCGCAAAGTCGGCGCGGATGGGACCAAAGGGCGAATACCACAGGACCCCCACGCCCCCCGATGCCCGCAGGTCAAACTCATCGGAAAGCACGCTCGCCGAGCCACCGTTACGGGACACAATGTCAGGGTCTGCCCCCCAAAGCGAACCTGCGTCCGCAAACACTGCCCCGTTGAGGCCGAGTTCAGGCGGTATGAACGGCACAGGGAAGGTCGCTTCAGCCGTACCCACCACATAATAGCGGCCGCCCAGCGCATCGCGAGTCAGAGCATCGCGGGGGCCGATACCGCCAGTTTCAAAGCCACGCAGCTTTGCACCGCCCAAGAAGAATTGGTCTTGGATTTTCAGGTCATCGTTGAGGGACTGCATGGCGCCACCCTCAAGCGCGAGGATGCCGAGCAGACCCACAGAAGGAAGAAGCTCTTGGTAGTAGCGGCCTTTAACAGTGCCGCGCCAGAATTTGGCGTTGCCGCCCAGACCAGCAAACTCGGTGGTAAGGTTCGCATAGACCCCTTCACGTGGGTTAAACTGGTTGTCGAGCGTGTTGTAGATGAACGATGAGCCAACCAGCGACGTGAGGCGCTCACCACGGCTGTCACACACCGCAAGGGCAACCTTAGGATTGCGCCCGACGCAGTCGTTATTGTTGAACGACACGTCCCGGGTGAAGATGTTGTAAAACAGTTGGACCGAAGTCTCTTCTGTGATCGGCACGCCCAGACGCAGCCCGCCACCCGTCTCACGGGTATCGAACGCGATGGTGCTCGTGGCATCGGCAGCGCGGTGGTAAACGTCAAACCCACCGGACAGGCGACGGCCGAAGAGATATGGCTCTGTGAACGAAAACTCCACATTGCGAGTTTTTGCGCCCCCGCCCAACGATGCCCTCACATATTGGCCTCGGCCCAGGAAGTTGCGCTCTTCAATGGCGACGTCGCCCACGACGCCCTCAGATGAAGAGTAGCCGATACCAAAGGAGATTTTGCCGGTCGCTTTGTCTTCCACGAAGACATTGACAATCACCCTGTCGGGCGCGGAGCCGCGTGTGGTGGTGATGCGAACCGTCTCGAAAAAGCCCAACCCGCGCAGCCGCCGTTCAGCCCGGTCGATCAGCACCCTGTTGAAGGCATCACCCTCAGAGATGTCGAACTCGCGGCGGATCACATAATCACGCGTTGTCGTGTTGCCGGTAATGTTGATCCGCTCGATGAAGGCCCGTTCGCCCTGGTCGATACGGTAGACCACATCGATGGTATTGGTTTCGAAGTTGCGCTCGCCGCTGGGCACCACTTCAGCGAAGGGATAGCCCCGACGGTTTGCCTCCAATGTGAGGTCTTCTAACGACTCTTCGATCTTCTCGGCTGAGTAGCGGCGCCCCGGCCGGCTCACCACACGGCGACGAAGCTTAGCGGGATCAAGATCGGCAAGCGTGGTGTCCACCCGCACGTCGCCAAAGTCGTAGCGCTCGCCTTCGTCGAGAGTGAAGGTGATGAAGAACTTATTGCGCTCACGGTCAAAGTCTGCGGTGGCGGACAAGATCCGGAAATCGGCAAAGCCGCGGTTGAAGTAGAACCGGCGCAATATGTCTTGGTCGTTGCGCAGCCGTTCAGGGTCGTAGGTGTCGGTGGATCGCAAGAAACCGAGAAGGCCGGTCTCTTTGGTTTGGATCTGGTCCCGCAGCCTCGCGTCGGAAAACGAATTGTTCCCGATGAAGGTTACCCGGCCCACAGTGGCGTTGGAGCCTTCGGTAATGTCAAAGATAAGGTCGACCCGGTTTTGGCCCCGGTCGATGATCTGAGGCTCAACGCTGGCAGAGAAGCTGCCGCGGCGCCGGTAGATTTCCAATATGACCTGAACATCGCGCTGAACAGTGGCGCGACGGAAAACCACCCGCTCCCGGCTTTCCACAGCCGATGAGAGGAGCTGATCCGACACGCGCCGGTTCCCTTCAAATGAGACGCGGCTGATGACCGGGTTTTCAACAACACGCACCAGCAAAGTGCTGCCGGATTGGGTGATGGTGACGTCTTCAAAAAGGCCGGTGGCGAACAAAGCGTCAATGCTCTCGTCCACCTGCTGAGCGCCATAGGTTTGGCCCGGCTGAATGGTGAGGTAGGCGCGCACGGTATTGTCGTCGACCCGCTGGTTGCCCTCCACCACAATGCGCGATGCCACGGCCGCGAAGGACGACTGCGCGCTCGCAAAGGCAAGCCCCACCAAGACCAGTGTAAGCGCGGACACCCGCAACACGGCCGATACCAAATGACCCGGACTAAGCAACATGGACGGGACCAAGCCTCGCTGACTTCCAGGCGACAATAGCCGTCGCCCACCGCCAGCTATGCTCACCAACACCGTCCAGAACAAGCAAGAGGCAGCCAGTCTGCCGGCAAACACGGTGTTTGGAGCGCGACCGTTGCGCTTATGCCACGCTTGTTAAGAGGTGAGATGAACAATGTCGTTAAATGTGGCGAAGCCCATGAGCAACAAGACTAATCCGAGCCCAATGCGAAAGCCCACGTCTTGCGCCCGTTCCGACAAGGGCCGGCCCCTCACCCCCTCAATGGCGTAAAAAAGAAGGTGCCCGCCATCGAGCATTGGGATCGGCAAAAGGTTAATGAGCCCGATGGAGATGGATAGCATCGCCACCAGGCTGAAGAGGGCGGCAAGGTTGATGGACGCCACCTCGCCCGACACCTGCGCAACCCGGATTGGCCCCCCCAACTGCCTGGCAGACTGGGTTCCAGTGATGATCCCACCCACCACCTCCACGGTGCGTTTGGTAATGTACCACGTCTCTCCCAAGCCAGCCTCAATGGCGCCGATGGGGCCGAATGTCTCTCGCGGAATTGTGCCGGCTGCCGCTTCTCTGCGCACGCCCAAAACGCCTTGGCTGTAGGGGTTGCCGAAGGGGTCGGTTAGCTCGCGTTGTTCAGGTGTTGCCAAGAGCGTCACCATCTCATCGCCGCGCTGAACGGTGAAGGCGAGCTCCCGGCCGGCCGCGCTTGCTACCACTCGTTGCACCCGCGCAAAGCTTGGCACCGGCCGATCGTTGATGGCCACAATCATATCGCCGGGCGCGAAACCGGCCTCTGCCGCAGGGCTTTCAGGCTCCACCGCTGAGATCACGGCATCGGCCATCGGGCGTCCGGCCACGGCAAAGTAGATGGCGAAAATCGTTATGGCGAGGATGAAGTTCGCTGCTGGACCGGCCGCAACAATGGCCGCGCGCTGCCACAAGGGTTTGAGGAAAAAGCTTGTTTTTCGCTCAGCCTCGGTCATCTCCGCGATGCGCTCGCGATCGGGTACGCTCGCCACATTGTCATCGCCAGAAAACTTCACGTAGCCGCCCAAAGGGATCACCGCCAGGCGCCAGCGGGTGCCGTGCTTATCATTCCAGCCGATGAGTTCGGGGCCGAAGCCGATGGAAAACGCATCAACAGCCACACCGCACCAGCGGGCCACCAGAAAGTGTCCCATCTCGTGGATGAAAATGATGATGCCTAGAACAAACAGGAACGGAAGGATGTAACCGGCGATGCCTGCGCCGAGCGACGAAATCCACTCCATGGTCAATCCTTTTCAAGACCGTTTCGGACGAGTGGCCCGATCAGGTGTAGCCCGGTCACGCACAACATGCTGGCGGACGGGACCGGTCCCCGTCTTTGCAAAACGCCAACGGTGGGAAGGCTCGGGTCAAATCCTCATGAGCCCGCCAACCACACGCAAAAATTGCCGAAGCTTGAAGGCGAGGGGCCACTGAGACCCTTTACACAACCCTCACACTCTAAAGCTGTGCGGCGCGGTCAGCCCACCACGGCAGATAACGCGTCTTGGGCAATCCGCCTGGCATCCCGGTCGATGGCCTCCACGCCATCCAGCGTATCAGCGCAATGCCGGGTTGCCATCACCCGATCGAGGGTGCGCTCCACCAGCTCAGCAATCTCTAAGAACCCAATCTCCTCGCGCAAAAAGGCAGCCACAGCAACCTCATTGGCGGCATTTAGCGCGTTGGTTGCAACCGTTCCAGCGTCTAGGGCCTCGCGCGACAGCCTGAGTGCCGGGAAACGGCCTTCATCGGGCGCTTCAAAGGTCAATGTGCCGCGCGTGACAAGGTCGAGGGCCGACACAGGCGCCGTCCCCCGTTCAGGATAGTGAAGGCAGTGGGCGATGGGGGTTGCCATAGAGGGGTTCGACAAGTGGGCGAGCGAGGACCCATCCACATACTCCACCATGCCGTGGATGATCGATTGGGGGTGCACCACCACGCCGATCCGCTCAGGCCCTACCGGGAACAGGTAGTTGGCCTCAATCACCTCAAGGCCTTTGTTCATCATGGTGGCCGAATCAATGGTGATTTTCGCCCCCATCGACCAGTTGGGGTGGTTCAGCGCTTCCCGCGGACCTGCCTTCGCCATCACCTCGCGCGATGCGGTGCGGAACGGGCCCCCTGACGCGGTGAGAACGATCCTTCGGATAGAGGCCAACGCCTCAGGCTCAAACACTTGGAAGATGGCGTTGTGCTCTGAATCCACCGGCAAGATGGTGGCGCCCGCCTGGCGCACTCGCGCCATGGCCATGTCACCGGCGGCCACCAAGCACTCTTTGTTGGCAAGACAAATGGTCCGCCCCGCACCAATGGCCGCCAGAGCGGGGCGCAGTGCGGCAAAGCCTGGGATGGCGACAATCACCCGGTCGGCGTCCATGGCGGCAAGGGCGTTGACAGCCTCGGCGCCTGCCTCAGAGCGCAGCCCAAGGGGCGCGAGTGCCGACGACAGAGCGCCGGCGCACTCTTCGTTGGCCACCACCGTCATTTCCGGACGGTACCGCTCGGCGATGGCTTTGAGCCCAGCCACGTTTGAAAACGCTGCAATCCCCACCAGCTCAAAGCCGCCCGCTTCGATGACCGCAAGGGCTGATTCGCCCACCGATCCCGTCGCGCCTAATAGAACAACCCGCCGCATCAACGCCCCATTATTGTCAAGAAACCTTCCGCAGGCGCTTCTGCTGCGATGACTGCACCCAAAAGCGTGGTGAGCACGGTGGCAGCAATGAGCCCATCCACCCTGTCCATCATGCCGCCATGGCCTGGTATCAATGCACTGGTGTCCTTCACCATGAAGTGACGCTTGGCAGCTGATTCCAAAAGATCACCCGCTTGCGCAGCAACCGACACCGCAGCCGCCAATGCAATCACCGTTGCCGCCAGAGGGACAGCAAGCGCTGCTGCCACCAGGGCGCCAAAGACGACGCCAGCCAACAGACCTGCCACAGCCCCTGCCCAAGTCTTGTTAGGTGATAGGCGCGGCCAGAGCTTGGGGCCCCCGATGGCGCGTCCTGCAAAGAAAGCGGCCGTGTCGCTCGCCCACGCAACGAGGAAGACGAACACAACCACACCCAGCCCGTCCGCCCCTTTGCGCAGCGCCACCAATGCCAGGATGGCAAGGCCCACATAAATGGTCCCCGCCACCACCCAGCGGGTCGACACATCAAACCCGCGACGCCACAGCACCGCGCCCATGGCAGCGCCCGCCACCACGATGGCAATCCACGCCGACTGAAGCGGCAGCATGTGCGCAGCAACCCCCACCAAGCCAACACTGATGAGGGCGGCCACCCGCAAGATCATAAGGTTGCCCGCGCCGATCATCCTCAGCCATTCATCGGCCACCACAGCGCCACCCAACAGCACAAAGATGAGGAAGAAGACTTCACCGAACCACACAGAGATCAGCGCTGCCGGGACGAGCACAGCCGCAGACACCACGCGCAAGAAGAGTTCCCGGTGAGCTTGGTGCCACGAGCTAACGGCACCGCGTGCGGCCCCAGCGCGTGCGTTCAACGAGGACATTGCCGTTTGGGCTGACCCATCGTCCTTTGATGAGATGGGCCGCCGCGTCGCCATCACGATTGCGCCGCCTCAACCGGCACCGCCCCAAAGCGCCGCTCGCGCAGGCCGTACTCGGTGAGCGCTTGGTCGAACATCGCTTCATCAAAATCGGGCCACAACACGTCGGGGAAAGCATACTCCGCATAGGCCGACTGCCACAGCAGGAAGTTGGAAATCCTGAGTTCGCCGCTGGTGCGGATCACAAGGTCGGGATCGGGCAGAGCGCCCGTGTCGAGAAGGTTTGAGAAGGTCGCCTCATCAAGATCCTTCGCGCTCATTTCGCCGGAGGCCACCATGGCGGCCGCCTTTCGCGCAGCGCGGACAATCTCATCGCGTCCGCTGTAGTTGAACGCCAGCACGAGGCGGCGGGCGGTGTTGACGCTGGTGCGCCCCTCTGCCTCGTCGATCAGATGTCTCAAGGAAGGATCAAGGTCGGCGCGGGCGCCAATCACCTGAACACGGACATTGTTGGCCACGAGTTCGTCGAGGTCGGTGCGGATATAGCGGCGCAAGAGGCCCATCAGTTCAGTGATTTCGGTCTTAGGACGGCTCCAATTCTCCCGTGAGAAGGCAAACAAGGTCAACAGCGCGATGCCGCGATGGCCAGCGTGACGAACAGTGCGACGGACCGCCTCCACCCCGCTCCTATGGCCTAAGGTCCGCGGCAAACCTCGCTGCGCCGCCCACCGCCCATTCCCGTCCATGATGATGGCCACGTGCTGCGGCATGGCGCCGCCGCCCTCTAAAGGGGCAACAGTGTCCACAGCTTGGCCAGCAACGGGATCGTGGCTCACGGATCAGATCTGCGAGATTTCTTGCTCTTTGCCGGCAACGATGGTGTCGATCTCGGCCACCTTCTCATCGGTCAATTTCTGCACCTTGTCGGAGAGGCCCCGCATCTCGTCTTTGCTGGCGCCGTCTTTTTCGGACTTTTTCACGTCCTCCATACCATCGCGGCGCACGTGGCGCACCGCCACCTTGGC
>JBCDLN010000047.1:0-18048 GCA_038745295.1 Pseudomonadota bacterium
ATAGTCAGCGTTGATGGCGATGTAGTCTTTGGTGAGGTCGCAGGTCCAGATGGTGTCTTTGCCATCGCCAAGGCCCAAATCCACCCGCAAAGAAATCTCCGCCTGCTTCATGACGGCTGAGGCAGCTGCCTCGCTGTAGTCGGGGTCGCGCTCGCCATCGACCGCCACGCGCACATCGTCAAACCAGATGGCGATGCGGTCCCTGTCGGCCGGCTCGCCCGCCTTGCCAACGGCCATCACCACGCGCCCCCAGTTGGCGTCCTCTCCGGCGATGGCGGTTTTCACCAGCGGCGAGTCGGCGATGGCACGGGCGACCCGGCCGGCGGATGTATCCGTTTCCGCCCCTGTGACCGTGACGGCGACGAACTTGGTGCAGCCTTCCCCGTCTTTCACAACAAGGTGCGCAAGCTCCAACAGGAGTTCATCAAGGGCGCTTCGGAAGAGAGCCGCGTCGGCTGAGCTGAGGTCGTCCACCGATGCGCCCGATTTGCCGGTCGCAAAGGCCATCACGGTGTCGGAGGTCGATGTGTCTGAATCGACGGTGATCTTGTTGAAGCTCTTATCCACGCCGTCAGCGAGCATCGCCTGGAGGAGCGGGGCAGGAATGGCAGCATCCGTTGCCACAAATGACAGCATTGTCGCCATGTCCGGGGCGATCATGCCGGAACCCTTGGCAATCCCGTTGATGGTTGCTGTGCCGCCGCTGAGCTGAACGGTCCGGCTTGCCACCTTGGGAAAGGTGTCGGTGGTCAGAATAGCGCTCGCCGCGTTGTCCCAGCCCGGTGGCGCAAGGTCGGCCGCAAGACCGCCCATGACGTCGGCGAATTTTTCAGCAGAAAGTGGCTCGCCGATGACCCCCGTGGAGGCCAGCATGATCTCATCGGGGCTGACGCCGAGCGCTGCGGCGGCAAGCGCGGCGGAGCGCTCGGTAGCTTGCCGGCCCTTCAGCCCCGTGAAGGCGTTCGCGTTGCCAGCGTTCACCAACAGGCCGCGGGCGGTGCCTGAGGCCATCCGCGCCCGGCACCACTCAACAGGGGCCGAAGCGCAGCGCGAACGCGTAAACACCCCGGCAAGCGTCGTCCCGTTGTCGAACGCCATCAATAAAACGTCCCGTCGCCCTTTCACCTTGATCCCTGCCATGGCGGTGGCGAGGCGCACGCCGTCGACAGGCGCTGGGGCCAAAACGGTCTGCGGGGCAAAGGGCGACGGTTTCATCATTGGGCCGGCTCAGTCGTTTCAATGCTGGCAGCAGCCTTAAGCGTTGCAAGCTCCTGGCTGAACGCCTCCTGCATCATAAAGCGGCGCACACTGTCGGCCACCTCCTCAAAGGCAGGGATCGGCTGGGTGCGCTTTTCATCCACCTTAATGATGTGAAAGCCGAACTGGGACTGTACCGGCGCCTCGGTGACGGCACCGGGCTCCAAGCTGAACGCGGCTTCCTCAAATGGGGGCACCATCTGGCCACGACCGAAAAAGCCCAGCGAGCCTCCGTTGGCGGCCGAACCAGGGTCCTGGCTATTCTCCCGCGCCAGCGTTTCGAAATCGGCCCCATCATTCAGAGCAGCGATCAGCTCCTTGGCCTTCTCCTCCTCAGGGACGAGGATGTGGCGCGCGCTCACCTCTTCACGCGGCTCAAGGTCGGCAATTTCTTCCTGATAGCGGGCGCGGACGGCCTCGTCGGTGATTTTCTCCGCAATCAGCTTTTCCATATAAAGGTCGCGCAGGGTCTGCGTGCGGTAGTAGTCAACCCGGCGCTCAAGGGCAGGATCCTCGTCAAGCCCAGCAGCCTCAGCAGCGTTGGCGAGGATCGCCATGTCGATCAAAAGGTCGAGAACCATCTGCGGCCGGTTTGGCGCGGGAACCTGCTGAAGGGCTTGGCCCAACGTGGTGACGGCGAAGGCAACGTCCGCGGCGGTGATATCTTTCCCATCCACCGTCGCCAGGACAGGATTGTCCTGGGCTTGAGACGGGACGGCAAGCATCGCGGCCATCGCCGCGGCGCCAAAAATTTGCTTCAACATGGGGGGTCCTTTCACGGGAGGGCGCGGCATCATTTGACATGGCCCGAGCCCAAACATATGTCGAATGACGCGCGCCAGACAGCCATCCGGCCAGATTTGCGCTTCACTGTCGTAGAGCCGCGCGCCGCTCCGCATGACGAGAAGGCCCCTGGATGCTCGGCACCCTGACCAAACGCCTCTTTGGCTCGGCAAACGACCGCCGCGTGAAGGGCTACCGCAGCCGCGTAGATGCAATCAACGCTGCAGAAGCTCAATTTCGCGATCTTGATGACGACACCCTGCGCGCCAAGACGGGCGAGTTCCGCGAGGCGCTTGCTGCAGGCAAGTCGCTCGATGATCTCCTCATCCCCGCGTTCGCCACTGTGCGGGAGGCGGCCAAGCGCACGTTAGGCCAGCGTCATTTTGACGTGCAGCTGATCGGCGGCATGGTCCTCCACGAGGGCGGGATTGCTGAGATGAAGACGGGGGAAGGCAAGACCCTTGTCGCCACGCTCCCGGTTTATCTCAACGCGCTCACCGGCCGCGGCGTCCACGTCGTCACCGTCAACGACTATCTGGCCGAGCGGGACGCGGCGTGGATGGGGCAGATCTATCAGTTCCTGGGCATGTCCGTCGGTGTGATCGTCCACGGCAAGTCGGATGAAGAGCGCCGCGCTGCCTACGCCGCCGACATCACCTACGGCACCAACAATGAGTACGGGTTCGACTACCTCCGCGACAATTTGAAGTACGACATTCGCGCCATGACCCAGCGCGAGCACGCCTTCGCCATTGTGGACGAGGTGGATTCCATTCTGGTCGACGAGGCGCGCACGCCGCTTATCATCTCCGGCCCTCTCGAAGACCGGTCCGAGTTTTACAACACCATCGACACCTTCGTGCCCGACCTGGTGCCGGAGGATTACGAGATTGATGAGAAAATGCGCACCGCCACCTTCACCGAGGTGGGCAACGAGAAGCTGGAGGGGATGCTTGCTGAGGCAAAGCTCCTGAAGGGCGACTCGCTTTACGACGTTGAGAACGTGTCTGTGGTGCACCATTTGCAGCAGGCGCTGCGCGCGCACAAACTCTTTCAACGGGACAAGGACTACATCGTCAAAAACGGCGAAGTGGTGATCATCGACGAGTTCACCGGCCGGATGATGCCGGGACGTCGCTATGGCGAGGGGCTGCACCAGGCGCTGGAAGCCAAGGAACGCCAGCCCATCCAGCCGGAAAACCAAACCGTCGCGTCCATCACCTTCCAGAACTATTTCCGCATGTACGACAAGCTTGCCGGCATGACGGGGACCGCCGCCACCGAGGCGGAAGAGTTCATGGACATCTATAAGCTCGAAGTGGTGTCCATCCCCACCAACAAAGACATCGCGCGGGCAGACGAGGACGACCAGGTTTACCGCACTCAGGAAGAAAAATACGCCGCCATCCTGGAGATTATCCAGGAGGCGCACGCCAAGGGCCAGCCGATCCTGGTGGGCACCACCTCCATCGAAAAGTCCGAGCAGCTTGCCGAGCGCCTCAAAAAAGATGGCTTCCGCCAGCGCGATCTCGCCGCCCAAGACAGCGCGCATTTGGGCGAAACGGCCAAGGGCGGCAAACCCACCTTCCAAGTGCTCAACGCTCGCTTCCACGAGCAAGAGGCCAAAATTATCGCTCAGGCCGGTGTGCCAGGCGCCATCACCATCGCTACGAACATGGCAGGCCGCGGGACGGATATTCAGCTTGGCGGCAACCCGGACATGCTCATCAATCAAGAGCTGGCCGACTACGACGGCAACGACCGCGCCGCCAAGGAAGCGGCCATCCACGAGCGGGCCAATGCGCTGAAAGAAAAGGCGCTCGCGGCGGGCGGCCTTTTTGTCCTTGCCACCGAAAGGCACGAGTCGCGCCGGATCGACAACCAGCTGCGCGGCCGTTCGGGCCGTCAAGGTGACCCGGGCCGCTCGCGTTTTTATCTGTCGCTGCAAGACGACTTGATGCGCATTTTCGGCTCAGAGCGCATGGACGGGATGCTCCAGCGTCTCGGGCTTGAAGAGGGGGAGGCCATCGTCCACCCCTGGATTAACCGCGCCCTTGAAAAAGCGCAGCAAAAGGTCGAGGCGCGCAACTTCGACCAGCGCAAAAACGTACTCAAGTACGACGACGTGATGAACGACCAGCGCAAAGTGGTGTTTGAACAGCGCCGCGAGCTGATGGTCGACGACAGTGTGCGCGACACCATCAACGACATGCGTCACGACGTGGTCGAGGCGATGGTGTCCAAGCATATCCCCGAAAAAGCCTATCCCGAACAGTGGGATACAGCTGGTCTTCATGAGGCAGTGCGCAACGTCTTCGACCTTGATATCCCGATCAAGGACTGGGCGGACGAAGAGGGGATTGCGGACGAGGAGATCCGAGAGCGGCTTCTCAAAGCAGCCGATGAGGCAGCCGCCCGGAAGGTCGCAAAGTATGGCTCAGACATCTGGCGTCAGGTGGAAAAGTCCGTCCTCCTTCAAACGCTTGACCACCTGTGGCGCGAGCACATTGCAACGCTTGACCACTTGCGCTCCGTGGTGGGCTTCCGCGGCTATGCCCAGCGCGACCCGCTGAACGAATATAAGACCGAAGCCTTCGCGCTGTTTGAGGCCATGCTGCAGGAGTTGCGTTCAGCGGTCACCACACAGCTGATGCGTATTGAAATCCGCACAGAGGCGCCGCCCCAACTTCCCGAAGAAAACCTTGAGGGATTTGAGCCGCACCACATCAACCCGTTCTCAGGAGAGGATGAGTTTGAAGCGGCTGAATACGCCGATGAGGCAGGGGATGTGGCCGTCGCCACACGCCGCCCTGCCCGGAGCACCGGCGCATCCATCGATCCTGCAGATCCCTCAACGTGGGGCAAAGTGGCCCGCAACGCGCCTTGTCCTTGCGGCTCAGGCAAAAAGTATAAGCATTGCCACGGGCGGGTGTCGTAGCGGGTAGGCGGACCAAATCGCCGATCCACCAGCGCGCACGCCCCACTGAGCCTCGTCGATTTGCTGCTCGGAGCCCGGCCCAACGCGAGGGCGGGGCTTTATAAAGCGTTCGCGCCATCCTGCGAGCCTCGCTCGAGGCTATTGCCGCGGCGCCGGACATCGGCGGCGCACAGCCCGGGGGCAAAACGCGCGGTGAGGGGTTCATGAGCACGATCCACCCAGATCTCTTCACCACCGTTCACACCCTCGAAAAGCATCTGGCCACCAGCGCGCTCCAAACCGACCCTTTGTCCGCGGTCATTGAACGGTTCGGCGCCATTGCCAGACAGGGCGATCTTTCCATCTCAAGGCTGATGATTGGATGGCGGCTTCTCAACCCGCTTTACTTCGTGGAGTTGCTGACCTGGCGAGCCGACCATGATCTTGTAGTAGAGCGCCTCTCCCGCCACGATGCCAAATATAATCAAGACTTTGAGAACACGCCCATCTACGCCATCCTCAATGGCGAGGACGATCTCATGCGCTGCAGGCTCGACCGGACAAATGCGCCCTTTGAGTTTCCCATGTTCAACGACTTCGCCCGCCAAGGCGTCACCGATTACATCATCACGAAGGTGGGTTTTGGCCGGGGCTACGACATGTTGAAGGAGGAGCCAGGCCAGGGGGTGGTCATCTCCTTTTGCTCCGACCGGCCTGGCGGGTTCACCGATGGGGAAGTCGCAGCTCTTGAGCGCCTGCGGTATATGCTGGCCCTTGCCCTGCGCGTGACCATGGAGGCCGACATGCGCGCCACCATGGCCGCCACCTACCTCGGCGCATCCACCGCAAAGAAGGTGATGGGGGGCGAGGTCTTCCGCGGAGAAGGCCAGTCCATCGACGCGGTGATCTGGTATTGCGACCTGCGCGGGTCCACCCAGCTCTGCGAAGAGATGGGTGTTGAGGCCTATATCCCGCTTCTGAACGACTATTTCAGCGCGATGGCTGAGCCCGTGGTGGCCGAAGGCGGCGAAGTGCTCGACTTCATCGGCGACGCTGTCCTGGCGATTTTTCCCAACAAGGAAGGCGCCATCATGCGGGCACTGCGGGCTGCCCGTGGGGCCCTTGCCAACTTGGATGGCCTGCGCGCCCGCCATCCCGTCATTGCAACGCGCACGGCGCCTGCCGATCTCACCGGTGTCGCCATCGACGTCGGCACGGTGATTTACGGGAACATTGGCATCCCCACCCGCCTTGCCTTTTCGGTGATCGGCCCGACGGTCAACAAGGTGACGCGGGTGGAAGGCTTCACCAAAGAGCTGCGCGAGCCCATCTTGGTGACAGAAGCGGTCGCACGGGAGCGCCCGAGCCTCTGGCGCTCATGTGGGCTGTTCGATCTTGCAGGTGTGTCCGAAGGGGTGGAACTCTTTGCCCTCGATGCCGCCATCGACGACGGCAACGCTGTTCATCGCGATCGCTCAGGCGGTCACATCGGCGCAAGCCGCACCTGAGGCATTCGGCGCAAGCCGCACCTTGGGCATTCGGGCAAGCCGCGCCTGAGACATGCAGCGCAGCGCCAGCGATGGAGTTGATATGAAGCTCAGGCAAGCAGCGCTCTGCGCCTTCTGATCCGTTTCCAACTGATCGCTGAGTCAACCCCTACAGCAGCATTGGTTCTGCTGATTGCTACCAGCCGTTTCGGGTGCTCAGATCAAGAGATGGTCCGGAGCACACGATCCTCGGCCTCAGGGCCACGATACCGCCAGTGGCCACCTTCGTTTCGGCACGCGGGCGGCGGTAGTGACATTTGGCGCTAGTCGAAGTCGCCCCCGCACTCAAACGATGCTTCATCGCCGACACTGCCGAAACAACCATCTTCCGCTTCGGCTGCATTCATCTCAGCTTCCAGCCGGCTCATCCCATCTTGCTCAGAGCCGTGGGTGGCGACCTCCGCCACCTCGTCCGCAATGGGTTCAAGCCCGCGATGGTTCCGCTCCTCGGCGTGGGCATGGTGACCCTCTTTGCCTTGGTGAAGGTCCTTGGACAAAGCCGAGCCAACACCCACGGCTCCACAAAGGACAGTGCAGACAACAAGCGTTGTGAGGCGCACCATGATCATCCCCGATACTAAACTGACACTGCCGCGACGTTAGACTGCGAAAGCCCATAGTGGAAGACGAGACGCTTGGAGATCATTCGTGCCGCGCTCTGATCGGATGAGCCCGATGTTTATCAGCTGCGAACCGCCCTAGGCGGCTGCCAGCTTCTCCATCACTTCATCGCTCATCTCATAATTGGCGAAGACATTTTGCACATCGTCATCGTCTTCAAGGACATCGATGAGCTTCATCAAGGTGGCGCCCTTGTCTTCGTCCACCGGGGTCACATTTTGCGGCCGCCACACAATGCGCACCGCATCAGGGTCGCCGAGCCGCTCGGTGAGTGCGGCCGATACCTCTGCCACACTTTCAAATGCGCAGGTGACGGTGTGGAGGTCTTCCTCGGACACCACGTCATCGGCGCCGGCGTCGATGGCGGCTTCCATCATGGTGTCAGCATCTGTTGCGGCGCCTTGATATTCGATCTCGCCCACGCGGTCGAACATGAATGCCACCGAGCCCGTCTCACCAAGCGCGCCGCCATGCTTGGAAAACGCAGCGCGCACAACGCCTGCTGTGCGATTGCGGTTGTCGGTAAGCGCTTCCACGAGCACGGCAACGCCGCCCGGCCCGTAGCCCTCGTAGCGCACCTCTTCGTAGTTGGCATCGTCGTCGCCGGCTGCCTTTTTGATCGCCCGCTCGATGTTGTCCTTCGGCATCGATTGGGCCTTGGCCGCCGCGACCGCGAGGCGCAGCCGTGGGTTCATTTCCGGATCCGGCGTACCCATCTTGGCCGCCACAGTGATCTCGCGGGACAATTTTGAAAAAAGTTTCGACCGCTTGGCGTCCTGCGCGCCTTTGCGGTGCATGATATTTTTGAACTTGGAATGGCCCGCCATCGTCTCACCCTTTTCGCGACAAAGGTGTCTCACCCTTTCCCGACAAAGGTGTCTCACCCCTTCCCTCTCGAGCCGGTGTAGCTTTTACCGCTAACGATGTGAAGTTTTGACAAGCGCATCCACCGCTGGGGGAGCACGCACAATAACGATGCGCGAGTGGGCGATAGAGTGACCTGAGAAGCCCACGCGCCGCATAAGGCGCTGTGCCGCACAATCAGCCACCGTCACCGGTCAATGGAGCGTGACGTGGCCGCCTGCGGTGGGTTCAGGGGAGATGAGCAGCCCATAGACCTTCATCCAGAACTGGCATTCGTCCGTTTCGTTTTCCCGCAAGTGGTCGCAGGCCCGGACCATCACCTCAAGGGCTGCACAGTCACCGTGGACCGCTTCAGCCTCAATGGCGGCCGCGTGGATGGATGCATCCGTGCGCCAATCGACGGCATTGAAGAAGTTTTGCATCGCAGCAGCCAGTGCTGTGAAGTCCTGTTCATAAACGCTCATTGTAGATGCCCGCGATCTATGGTTAACGTATCTCTACTATAGATCGCAGCGACCCCGATCTGCACTACCCCCAAAATGGGGAGGGTCTGGTCACTGGGCTTGTCGCGCACCTGTTCCTGCGAGGTGATCGCATTTTATGATCGGGAAGGCCAACTCGGACGGGCGACCTAAGGTAGCAAAGAGCGACGCCGATGAGCGCAGCGGCGACGCCTCGCAGGCCGCCGCAGAAGCGATGGAGATCGTCACCGCGTCACGCAACGTGGAGCGTGCGGTGGACGCCGTGCGCAGCGCGTTTGACATCAAGCATCTGAGCTATCTGGCCGCTCGGTACGGCAACGATCCTTCCAAGGACCCTTTCGTTCGCTCCACCTACCCAGGTCTATGGATGGCCCGCTACCTCATGAAGCGCTACTGGCGGGTGGACCCGATCATGCGCGAGGGGTTCCGCAGAGCGGCCCCTTTCGATTGGGCTGACATTGACCGAGACACCCCCAAAGTCGCCTCGTTTTTCGACGATGCCGCCCGCTTTCAGGTGGGTCAGAGCGGGCTGTGTATTCCGCTCAACAACAAGCACAATCAGCGCGGCATCCTGTCGATCTCAAGCGATCTAACAGGCTCAGCCTGGAGCGACTATAAGGCCATCTTCCTCAAAGATTTCATTGAGGTAGGGGCGGTGCTGCACAAACGGGGGCTGAAGGAGCTTTTTGGGGACGAAGCGCCGCCGCCCCGGCTCAGCCCGCGGGAAAAAGAAGTGCTCCGGTGGGTGGCGGAGGGCAAAGAGGTGCCCGACATCGCCATCATCACAGGGCTCTCTGAGCATACGGTGCGCACCTACTTGAAGTCAGCGCGCACCAAGCTCGACTGTGGGACCAAAACACAAGCAGCTGTTAAGGCTGAGCGCCTGGCTCTCCTCAACGATGACGCTGCATAGACCTTCGTTGCGGCGACCACCGGGCCGGTGAGCGCCACAAGACAAAACATATCAACGCCGAGCATCACGCAGCCACCGCAAGGCGCATGGGTGCCGGCTGAAGGAGTGCTGGTGCATCCTCAAGCAGCGGTTCGCTGAGGCCAAGGCGCGTGCGGGCTTGGTCCAGGATCTCCTGGCTGCATTCGGTGATGCCAAGGTGAACCCGGGTGGAGAACGCTTCTGACGTGCCCAGCACATCAAAGTGCACCTTCATCCGCCGCCACATCCGCAGGCGAAGATCATCAAAGTTGGCGAGGAACGCGTCCACACCAGCCGAAAGGCCAAATTCAAGGGCGGCCACATGCAAGGAGCGCAAGATTGCCATGCGTTCGCTATCGCGCCCATGCTTGCGAATGAGTTCGTCATCGATGCAAAGGCGGGTGATTTCCCAAACAAACGGCGAAGCAAAGTCGACGTCGGGGATGGTTTCGCCAAACACGTCCGCAAGAAGGGTCGGGCCGGATGTCGGCATCAACCGGCCACATGCAAACAAATGAATGCCGAGTGGATCTGTATGCATCACGTAGACAGGGTTATACCCATCGTATTCGTCAGCTTCGTGCTCACCCTCGGATGCGACCCACTTGAGTTCGTCGCGGAAAACCCGGGAGCGCAAGCGGAACATCTGATCGGCAAGATGCGGATATTTCTGAATGTCGTTGCCGTGGATGATGAAGTACATTGCGTCACCTTCGATATATTTGTTGAAAGTGAGTTTATGAATGTTGATGACTGCGGTGATTAGATTGACATCGTAGAAGTTATTCCCCGGCACTCGCCTCCGGGCAGGTCAAAGTCATCCCCGCAACGGGCGCGCGGCAACCGGCGGCAATTGTGAAGGCTGTGTGCAGCGGAACGGCGGATCAGCGCAGAGTTGGGGGCACCGTTATGGCGCACTTGTCCCCGTCCGGCTCAGCCCTTGACGGGTGCATGTGCGCCGATTGTCCCCGCAGGCCCGCGGGGATTGGCTTAAAGACCTGCAGTATAGGTCTCCACAGCCTCACCGCGACAGCTTTGCCCAATAAGAAGATACAAGAAAATCTTCTTATTTCGCTAGCGCGCTATCAGGAATGTAGTCTTCTGTGCGCCAGGGCTCAGATGGAAAGTATGCATCGAATGCCCGCGCGCCGGTGGGGCTGAAACGCACGGTGCGGCTGTCTTTCAGGCGGGACATCCAGCCTTTCTCAACCATAACAGAAAAGAGCGCCCTGCCGAGGCTTCCTCCAAGATGGGTGCGCCGTTCGCTCCAATCGAGGCATTCCCGGCAAAGCGGGGCCCGCGAGGCCTTTAAGGCAGCAAGGTCAACGCCGAGGTCTTCCATCAGCGCCGAGCCGCTTTGGGTCAGGGTGATGCCGCCACTGCCCACGGTCAGTGCCGCTCTGGCGCAAAGACTATCGTAGAGCTGGACCGCGCGGGCGCCGGCAAGGTGGTGGTAGCACACCCGCGCCTCTCGCATGTCAGGATCGCGGGGTCCGGTACGGGTGCGCATATGCCCCGCACTGGCTGCAAGGCTCGTCATCCCCTCCAACAAATGGGCGACCTCTTCGCTCGCAAGGGCAACATAGCTGTGGCGGCCCTGCCGGCGGGTGAGGGTCAAACCACCCGCCTTCAACTTGGCAAGGTGGGACGAGGCTGTTTGCGGGGTCACGCCAGCTTCGCGAGCCAGTTCGCTGGCGGTCAGCGCTTTGCCGGTCATCAATGCGGTGAGCATGTTGGCGCGTGCAGGATCGCCGATCAATGCGGCGACTTTGGCGATGTCTGGCCCTTCTTTCATAGTTCGACCGTAGTCGAAGCATGTCCGCCAATCAACGTGTAACACTCGCCCAACCTGAAATGATGTGTGCAGCGAGACCACTATGATGACCCCTCCACTGACGCGCCTGCCTGCCCGCTTTTGGCCCTTCCTTGTCACGCGTCGCCGTCTTTGGTCGCGGATGCCGGCGGCGGTTCATGCCATTGGGCTATGGTGCACACTGTGGCGGGAGCGGCGAGACCTTGCCCGCCTGGAGCTCTGGCGTCTGGACGATCTCGGTCTCGATCAACACAAGGCGAGGGCCGAAGCCGCCCGCCTCCCCTTCGATGTGCCCTCTGCCCGGCAACGTGGCCACGCCGCGGAGCGCCAAGCGGACGCACTCAGCGGGCGCCATCGCTCATCGAGATAGTCGGTAGGTTCCCATTCAGGGGACAAATGCTCTACGGCGTGCCGGCGGGCCGTGTCGTTTCCGTTTCTGGGGCCGTGATCAGTTTTGTGTGCGGGAATGGAATGGTGAGCCCGCGCGCTTCGATGGCCTCTTTCGCGCGCTTCACGAGCGAGCGGCGCATGGGCCAATAGTCGGACGCGGCCACAAAAACCCGCAAATTGAGGTCCACCGATGATGCGCCGAGCCCTTTGACAAACGCGTTGGGCGCGGGGTCGGACAGGACCTTCTCATCAGCCTCGGCAAGCTCTTTGAGGACCGTCAGACCCTCATCGATCGAATCGTTGAAATCGATACCAACCTCAATATCCAGCATCCGCGTTTGATAGACGGAGTAGTTGGTCACAGTGTTGCCCCAAACAGCCGAGTTCGGGAGGAGCTTTTGGACGTTGTCGTAGGTGGCAAGCTCGGTCATGAACAAGGAGATGGACTTCACCGTGCCGGCCTGCCCCGCAACTTCGATATAGTCCCCAATGCGGATCGGCCTCAGCAGGATAATCATGACCCCTGCGGCAAGTGAGGTGAGCGAGCCTTGGAGGGCCAGACCCACCGCCAAAGATGCCGCGCCCAGAACCGCAATGAGACTGGTGGTTTGCACGCCCATCACACTGAGCGCTGAGATGATCAGCACAGCAATCAGCCCGTAGCGGACGAGGCTTGCCAGAAAGCTCTCCACAATCGGATCCATGTGATCCGACTTTGTGAGCCACCGCTCAAAGGCCCTGGTGAAAATCCCCACCACCCGCCAACCCACCACAAGGATGAGAGCGCCCAGCACAATGTTGAGGCCCTGGGAAGCAAGCCATGCGCCTATGGCCGCCACCACCTCCCCGCTCGATGACGCTCCATCCATCAGTTCGTCCCCTCAGCCGCCTGCCATCGTGATGGATCATCATTCTAGCGTGTCTAAGCAGGCACCGCACTGTCGCACACGGTAAGGGGCTCGCTGGCTGATCAGGTCGGCTCCTAAGGAGCGTCGCTGTTTGGTGTCCCACCAAAGGAACGTCGCTGTTTGGTGTCCCACCAAAGGAACATGTAAAGGGGTCTTTGGGGGCACTTCTGAGTTTTGGCGGAGCTTAGAGGGAACAACCTTCAAAGCTTCTACAGCTAGTGCTTCTTGCTGTGGAGCTTTCCCATCAGCACGGTGGCACGGTCACCCTTTGGGAAGACCGTTGCAGTCTCGGCCAATTGCCGGGCCACGTCCTTCACCTCTGCGTCTAGCCAAAAGGTTTCCACATCACCAAGACCTTTGACGGTGATGCGGCCGCGCGGAGTGAGTTTGAAGGCTGATCTGAGAAGGGCTGCGGTGCTTGCAGACACTTGAATCCTGCCCGGTTCACCATGGCTTTCCATCCGTGAAGCCGTATTCACCGCATCGCCCCAAAGGTCATAGGCAAACCGGGTCCCGCCGATGACGCCTGCCACCACGGGGCCTGTATGGATCCCCACCCGCACCGTCAGCTCTTCACCGTGAAGGCCGCCATAGCTGCCCACAAACGCTTTAAAGGCCATCGCAAACCGAGCAATGCGCGCAGCCCCCACTTCGGGCGGCACCCGCAACCCAGATACCGCCATATACGCATCGCCGATGGTTTTGATCTTCTCCACTTTGTGCTGCGCGGCAAGGCTGTCGACGGACTTGAAGAGGGTGTCGAGCCACTCCACCAGCGCTTCTGGGCTGGCGGTGCGCGCGGCCGTGGTAAAGCCCACCACATCGGCGAAAAAGATGGTCACCGCTTCGTGCTTGTCGGCGATTATGTCAGCTGGGTGGCGTTTGAGCTTATCGGCAATGGCTTCGGGCAAAATGGCAAGGAGGAGGCCGTCAGCTCTGTCGCGCTCAGCGGCAACGCGGTTTTCAGCTTTGTGGAGTTGGATCAGCGCAAACGTAAACAAGAAGACGTTGATCACAATGACATTGACCACCACCATGGCCGCCAGCTCGTCGGCGAATGAAGGGACAGCAACGCTGACCGGCCCCTTGTCAGGCGCAAAGGTGAGCGCTGCGATCACCGTGGTGAGGGCTGCGACCACCACCACCAGGTAATGCCGCCAATTCTTCACGCCGAAGAACAAAAACGCGCCGGCCGTGAAGGCAAAATAGACGTGCGCACCCGCATCAAGCCCAGTGAGCCTGATCACATTGGCGGTGCCCACGATAATCGCAGTGCACAGCCACATCGCGGCAGCATTTTCTGAGATGCGGTGAAACAAGGGCGTTGCCGCATGGATGAGCGCGAAGACCCCATTATGAAGCGCCAGCGCCTGCAGGGCATCAAAATCGCGGATCGATTGTTCGATCAGGTGCTGGGTGGAGTTGAGCGTTGCGATGACGGCGGCAATGTTAACAAAGCCTTGTCTGCGCCGGACTTCAGCGTCGGAGCTGACAACACCGAGCCCGGTGATCGTGCGCAATACGCCCGATAGCACGGCCCGTACCGTACCGATCACTCCCCGTGTCTGTGACCGCCCCGCCGTCATGGGCACCATTCAATACCTTTATTGGCGTCTGATACAGCGGGGCTCGGCCGTGGGGAGAGCGGGGACGGCACACGCCGTCGCAGTTACCGCCTAAAATACAGGCATAGTGGCGGAAATGCGCGCAAAATGGAGTGTTGCCATATTTTTGTGCGACGGTCTTCAGCTTGGCCAGAGGGTGTTTTAGTCTGAATCGGCGGTATTGGGCGAGGCGGGCTTGTCTTCCTGGATGCCGTCGTTCTGCGTTGGGGCAGGCTCTGCAGGCAGTAAGGGTTCTTCGGCCTGTGCGCGGGCGCGCGCCGCCGCCTTGCGCCGTTTAAGGTTCTGACGCAGCGCATCGGCCAGCCGTTCCTGCCTATCGCCCTTGTCTCGGCCTGCTGCCACAAGACGCCTCCATCGCCACAATCACCTTTAATGCCTCAAAACCGTACATATCTTCAAAGCACCAGCCCCAAAGAGTTCTTCGCAACAAGGGACAGACATATGAAACGCATGTTGGCCGCGGCCGCCCTGCTCGCGCTTGGTGTCTCAGCCTCACAGGCCACCGAGATTTTGATCTACACCGGCGGCGCGCCGACCGGCGAAGGATCCACCTACCACAACGGCATGGGGAAGGCCGTTGAAGAGCAGCTGCGCGATCTTGCCCGCCCCTACGGTTATGAAGTGCGCCGTGTGCCGTCCGGCGGCGCTGTCGCCAACGCAAACGCCTGCGCCGATGAAACCCAAAATATCTGCTTTGGCATCGGCCAAGGCGGCCTGACCTACGCGGCGGTGGAAAGCGGCGCCACGCAAATCCTGCGCAACGACCTTCCGGGGGAGTGCGCCATGGCCTTTACCGCCGAGCCACGGCTGCCCAACTGGCGCTCGGTGATGGATAACTCCAACCGAGTGACATTCGTGGTGCCTGAGGGATCGGGCTCAGAAGCGTTCATCCGCAAGGTGTTTGACAGCGAACCTTCGCTCGCCGGCACACAGCCCAACTTCAAATACGCTCGCGGACAATCTGCGATCCTTTCGGCCGTGAAAGGAACGCGCGGCGCCGTGGGTGTCTTCTACGCCTACCCCAACCCCACAGACGGAACCGTGAACGCGGCC
The DNA here is from genome assembly GCA_038745295.1 of Pseudomonadota bacterium. GTDB lineage: Bacteria > Pseudomonadota > Alphaproteobacteria > Rhizobiales > Amorphaceae > Acuticoccus. The sequence continues at coordinate 15,192 of JBCDLN010000047.1, forward strand.
GCCGATGATGACCTTGTGGTGATGGGCATTCTTTCGCCAGCGGTGGCCCGCGGCTCGTCGGACTTTTATCTCAACCGCAAAGCGCCCTATGACCTTTCATGGTTCGGCCTTGGCGAAACCAAAACCGTCCGCGCGATGTGCTCCAAAGCACTCCTCTTCACGGGCGATCCCTCGCGCCTTGAAGATACCTGGGCCCAGGCTGACTACGAAGAGTTCATCGCAAAACTTCGCGCCCTGCCCCCGAGCGCCTTTGTTCCGCAAGACGGTCCCCTGGCCCGCCTGATGAAAGAGGTGGAAACGCTCTCAGAGGAATATGGCGTGTCTGAAATGGTGGGAGATCTGGAACGCCAAGTTTCCAACCAATTCTAAGCCGCGCGCTGGCCGATTGCGGCAGCGGGCGCTGTCGCAATCCACCGCGCTATCCGCGTGGACGGCGCGTCATCTCTCAAAGCACGTGGCCGACCCCCGATGGGGACATCGCTCCGGTCTCATGATCCTCCTGAGACAAAACTTCTCTGTTAGACTGCCAAAGGTGCCTGTCCGTCTTTCTTTTGACGATCCTGCGAGGACGACGCTGGAAGCGGTCCTGCTGACATGGGAAAAGGCTGGGGCCGGCACAACTGCATAGGTGATGCCCGACGTGCTGCCTTGTAGGGAGCCGGCGAGCGCTCCAGTTGGAAGGCATGGCAAACATTTATATCGCAAGGCAATACGACACCGCCGCAGTGGGCATCGCGTGGAAGATCATTTCAGCCATGTTCTTCACCGCCATGCTGACTGTGGTGAAGCTGATTGGCGACCGCATCCCCGTCGGCGAACTTTTGTTTGCTCGGAACTTTTTTGGGCTCATCCCGGTGATGGCGGTGGTGGCGTTCACTGGCGGGCTTGGTGCTGCGCTCAAAACCACCAACGTGTCAGGGCACGTGAAGCGTGCTGTGGCCGGTATGTTGGCCATGGGTTTGTGGTTCTCCGCCCTTCAGTATCTGTCCTTTCCTGAAGCAACCGCCATTATCTACGCGGCGCCTCTCGTTATGGTGGTGTTTGCCGCCACTCTCCTGGGCGAGAATGTGCGCATCTACCGTTGGTCTGCGGTGGGTGTGGGCTTCGTGGGGGTTGTGATCATCCTCACCCCGCAGCTGAGCTCAGGCTTTGATATCGTCAATGATGCGGCTGCCTTCGGCGCGCTCCTGGCGCTAGGGTCTGCGTTTTTTATGGCGCTGACCACGGTGTTTGTGCGCCAGTTGGCGCAGACCGATTCAACCATCACCGTCGTTCTTTATTTCATGATCGCTGGAAGCTTCGTCACCTTCTTGTCAGCACCAACATGGGTTGTCCCGTCCTGGAATGACGCCTTCGCTTTGGTGATGATTGGCGTCTTGGGCGGGGTCGGCCAGCTTTGCCTGACACAAGCCTTCCATTACGCCGAAGCCTCACTGATTGCCCCCTTTGAGTATACATCGATGATTTGGGTGGTGGGCGTTGGCTACTTCGTCTTTGCGGAAGTGCCGTCGACGGCCGTGCTCCTGGGCGCAGCCATTGTGATCGGGTCGGGCATCTTCGTCATCTTCCGCGAGCGCCAGCTGGGCCTTTCGCGCGAAGAACGGAAAGTCGGCGCTCCATTGCGCCCGTAAGACTTTCGCATCCTGCTGCGCCTGTTGAACGTGCGCGCCGCACTGGGCCACCGCGGCGCGCTGGTTGCCACATTTCCCGGTGACGGGCGGAGGCTATCGCCAATTATTTCAGCAATTTGCGGATGTGCCTCTTTATTGACACCTCACGCACCGTAGCGCGACACTTTTAGCCAACTGGAACGCTGCTTCTGGGCTCCGCCCAGAGCGCCAAACGTGCGGCAGGTTGCGCGATGAGCTTTATCGAACAGATCTTCGGCTGGATTGGAACCGCCACGTGGGGATGGTCGCTCATCCCGCTTCTTGTCGTGCTGGGCGCCTTCTTCACAATTGCGTCGCACTTCATCCAGTTCCGGTTTTTCGGGCGCATGTTCCAGGTGCTTTATAAGGCGCAGCCTGGGGTTGGGCAGCATATCTCCTCGCGTGCTGCGCTTCTCGTTAGTGTTGGCGGACGGGTCGGCGGGGGCAACATTGCGGGGGTGGCCGTCGCCATCTCGCTGGGCGGCCCCGGTGCGGTCTTCTGGATGTGGGTCATCGCCCTTGTGGGGATGGCCACCAGCCTCATCGAGTGTTCGCTAGCTCAGCTCTACAAGCGCACCGAAGAGGACGGCACCTACCGCGGCGGGCCCGCCCAATACATTCTTCACGGGCTTGGTGAAAATTTCCGCTGGATGGCTGTTGTTTATGCAATCTGCCTGATCGCCTCATTTGCGCTTGGATTCAACGCCTTCCAAGGCAACACCGTTGCCGGAGCCATGGAAGAAAGCTTTGGCATTGAAAGGCTGTACACGGGCATCGGCTTTGCCATCATCACCGCGCTCATCGTGTTTGGCGGGATCAAGCGGATCGCAATGGCTGCCGACATTGTCGTGCCTGTGATGGCGGTGGGCTACATCCTGGCCGCACTCCTCGTGATCATTTTGAACATCGCGAGTGTTCCGGGGGTCATCATCAACATTGTCACCAGTGCGTTCGGCTTTAACGAGGCGGTCGCAGGCGGTATGGGGGCGGCTGTGGCACAAGGCCTCCGCCGCGGGCTTTTCTCCAACGAGGCAGGCCTAGGCTCCGCGCCTAACGTGGCGGCCGTCGCCTACGTCAAGCACCCGGTGAGCCAAGGCATTACGCAGTCGCTGTCGGTGTTTATCGACACAATGATCATCTGCACGGCGACGGCGTTCGTCATCCTCCTCAGCGACGCCTATGTGCCAGGCGCCGACATTGACGGCGTG
>JBCDLN010000048.1:0-18012 GCA_038745295.1 Pseudomonadota bacterium
CACGCCTGATCGAAGTGCCGCTCGCGGATATGCTCATGGCCAGCCATCCAGTTGGCGTACCAGGCCACATTCGCCCATTCCAGCTCAAGCGCATCGGCCACTGCCGGATGGGTGGGATGGCTTGTTTGGTGGTTGATCCCATCCTCTCGTTCGATCTGAGCCAAAATACCGGCATGGTGCTGCGGTGAGAGGGCGCCCGTGTGTTGCAGCCATGCGAGGCAAGGCTCGAACAATGTGGTGAACAGCGCTGCTGACGGATGGTTCGCTGTATGAAACAGCGACGTTTGCCGGTGGCCTTGCAGGACTTTTTGAGCCGCCGATGGATCAAGGCCGGCGCGCTCAAGGGAGGCTTCTATTGCGGCCACATCAATGTCGAAGCGGCGCCTGATTTTGCGCACCGGGATGGTCCGCGTCTTTAATGCTCTTTTCCAGTCATTTCCAAGAAACGTGGCTGGAAAATAGGCTTTTACCTCCGCGTGGATAAAAAAACTTCGATCTTCGGGTTTAAAAAGATCGGCGAGCGAAGATGTGATGCTGGAATGCCGGGGCGTATACTGCTCCACCAGAACCACCCGGCCCCCGCTGTCCCGGACGTTTTGCACATAGGCGGCCGCCGCCTCGGAGCCTTCACCGCGCAGGTAGGTGACCCGATTTGGCGGTAGCCCGCGCATAAAAGGGAACGATCTCGTTCGCACCAGAGCGACCTTGAGATCCGTGTTGGACACCAGCAATCGGCCCAAATAGGCGGCATGGCAATTGCCAGCGATGAGGACCGCTGAGGCGTCGCTCACGCCGAAGCCTCTCCATGACCGGCCTCGAACATGTCTAAAAGCTCGCCCAGTGTCTCGCAGGAGAAGGCTTGCCGCGCATCGATCTCAGTATCGTAGGCGTCCTCAAGCTCCATGATGAGATTACCGTGCGCCACCGAATCCCAGCCTGTGACATGCGCCGCGGTGAGTTCGCGCGTGACGCTCCCGTTGTACTGAGGAAAGTTGGTTTTAAAGGCACGAATAAATCGTTCAGGTAGCGGATTTGGCATAGCATCGCCCAAGAAGGTTCCAACGGCAGCACGGCGCGGCGCGCACAGATAGCCCCAACCGCTCCCGAAACACGACGGCCCGTCAGGCCGCATGGTCTTCATTGTGGTACGATCCGCGCTTGGGTCAAGAAAGTGCCACTGGCGTCCTCCCGGCGACCGCTCAGGGTTGCCCGTTCACCCTTCCACCCAACCGCACGCACGCCGGGCGAGAAGCGCATGTCGAGGAGGATCACCTGTGATCTCAGCGCTGTTGCCGCTATCGGTTGAGGGCAGACCGTGGTGCGCCGACCCCGCCATCTCAGCCAGGTTTCCGCGCCGCAAGCGCCAAAGATCACCAACAAAGACATACGCCGCGCCCACCAGTGGAGCGGTTCACACAGAGGCGGTTTGCCGTCATCGGCATACGCCAAAAAGGGCGGCATAGCACGGATCGGCAATTTCAAGTTGCTGTGACTTGGCGTCAAGATAGAAATCTGTTATGAATTGTCGTAACAGGTTACCCATTGTGAAAACCGCCACAATATTGAGGCAATCTGGTCTGCATTGCGGCGCATTCTCGCTTCAACACAACGGACCGTACCGCGATTCGATACAACCACGTGATAGATAAGGCGTTGTCATTCATGTGATTTTCTGTGTAATGGGACACCCGTGGCGGTTTGCCGCGCATTGGCGTAGACCGGATCCGCGGGATAGCGCCACAATCGCCTAGGGCATGCGCGCCATATGATTTATACAACTCTCGCGTTGTACACGACCGGTTCGCGCCGGTCTCATACATGCCCGAAGTGGATGCGCGCAGGGGATCGCCGAGGATGGTAACCATGGATTGCGCATCGCAGCGCACTGCGGAATGCAACTCAAAGTAACAAGCCGCTCACGAACCGGTCAGGGCCGTGTGGCGCCTGACCATGTGGTTAATCCTGCACCGCTCTTTCTGCTGATCGTCATCTCCACCATCGCCCCTATTGCCGTGAACATGTACCTACCGGCCATGGCGGCAATGCGTGTGGAACTGGACACCACCGTGTCCATGCTGCAACTCACCTTATCGGCCTACCTCACCGCAACCGCCATCGGCCAGCTGATGGTTGGACCGCTCTCCGACATTTACGGCAGACGGCCCGTCCTTTTGGCGAGCCTCGTCGTCTTTTTGGTGGGGACGGCCATCTCAGGCTTTGCCCAGAGCATTGAGGTTCTGATCCTAGGCCGGGTCATCCAGGGGATCGGCGGGGCAGCAGCCTTTGCCCTCCCCCGGGCAGTCATCCGCGATCTCCACGGCACAGCCACATCGGCGTCCATGATTGGTTATGTCACCATGGGAATGGCTGTGGCGCCGCTCGTCACCCCTGCTGTCGGGGGTCTCCTCCACGAGTTCTTTTCGTGGCGCCTTATCTTTTTAGTGATGGGTCTTTTCGGCCTGGTGGGGCTTGTGGCGGCCTTTGTGCGCCTTCACGAGACCCATGCGGCCAACGCCAAAGCCAATGTGTTCAAGCAGTGGGCGGTGGAAGTGGTCACCCTCCTCAGCATGAAGGAGTTTTGGCGCCTCTGCCTCACGCTGGCGGCCATCTGCGTCGCGTTTTTCTCGTTCGTGGCGGGCGGCGGATTTGTGGCTGACGAGGTCTATGGCCTCAGCGCATCCCAGTACGGGCTCTACTTCATCTTCGTGGTGCTGGGCTACATCATCGGCAACTTCGTCACCGGGCGCTATAGCCCCAAGATCGGCGTGGTGACGATGATCAAACTGGGCAATGTCGTGGCGCTCATGGGTGTTGCTGTCGCGCTGGGGCTCATTGTGGGGGGCGTCGGTCATCCCCTCGCGCTCTTTGGGCCGATGCTGATTGTGGGGATCGGCAACGGCTTTGCCCTACCAAACGCTGTGGCCCTTTGCGTGAGCATCCGGCCCGACCTTGCCGGCTCAGCCTCAGGACTTGCGGGCGCCTTCCAAGGCGGGTGCGGCGCGCTCACCAGTGTGGTGGTGGGGCTCATGATCGATGGCGGCCTGTGGGCTGGCACGCCTTGGCCGGTTTTGGTGCCCACCGCCGTTGGCGCTGCCGCCGCCCTCGCCCTCGCCTTTACGATCAACGCCAAGCGCTTCGGTTAAACGGCGATCGCGCGAACAAAAATGCTGCGCACGCCCATGCGCGCCACTGCGCCGCGAGGCAATGGGATCGCCCCTCACTCAAACACAATGGCTGGAAAGGGCTGGTCGTCTGCGCTCACCAGCGCATCCATCAGTGCGGCGGCAATCTGACGGTAAGCGTCCCCCACAGCCCCCTCAGAGAGCGCCACAGGAAGGCCAGCATCGGATGCTTCGCGCACCCCCATCGAGAGCCCAATTTTTCCCAAAAACGGGATCCCAGATGCTTCAGCCTCCCGCTCGCCGCCGCCAGCACCAAAAATGTCCGTGACCTCCCCACAGCGCGGACACACAAACCCAGACATGTTCTCCACCATCCCCAGAAGAGGCACATTCACCGCCCGGAACATGCCGGCCGCTTTGCGCACATCAATCAGCGCCAAGTCTTGCGGGGTCGTCACCACAACGGCGCCGGCAAGGGGCGTCTGCTGCGCCAACGAGAGGGCAATATCCCCGGTCCCCGGCGGCATATCGATGATCAGACAGTCAAGCTCACCCCAAACGGTATCGCGCAACAGCTGGTTCAATGCCCCCGTCACCATGGGGCCCCGCCAGATCATCGCCTTCTCCGGGGCCACCAAAAAGCCGATGGACATGGCACTGATCCCGTGGGCGTTGAATGGCATGAAGCCACCCCCAGGTGCTGCCGGCCTATGGTTGTCGGCGCCCACCAATGTGGGGACAGACGGGCCGTAAATGTCGGCATCAAGGAGGCCCACCCGCCAGCCCAGCGCCGCAAGGGCAACGGCAAGGTTGAACGACACCGTCGATTTGCCCACGCCCCCCTTGCCGGCACCCACAGCAACAATGCGGGCAACACCGGGGAGCGGACCAGAGCGGGACGCCCCGCCCTGCCCGCCCTGACCTCGTGGCCCGGCTGGCGGCCCGCCCTGACCTTGCGGCCCACCTGGCCGCCCATCCTGACTGTGCGGCCCACCTGGCCGGCCCCCCTGACCTTGCGGCCCGCCTGGCCGCCCCCCCTGACCTTGCGGCCCGCCTGGCCGCCCTGGCGCAGGCCCGCGCGGCTGTGGTGTGCCCGCCCCAGCAGATGGCGCCGGCGCGGGCCGCCCTCCGGCCTTGCCAGAACGGCCCGCCCCCGCTTCGTCGACAGCGCCAGCTTGTTCCGCACCGCCGCCAGCCAGTCGGCGCATCCTGCCCATCAAGCCGCCGCCACGCTTGCGCTGAGGCGGCTCTGCTGTGGGCGGTGGCGCACCACCATCATCCACCAACGCGCCCAGGACCCGCGTCGTCCCCGGCAACGCTTTGAGCTTTGCCTCAACCTCAGCGCGGATCCCTTCCATGATGTCGCGGTCGGCATCGGTGGCGGCGAGCGCAAATCCCACTTTGCCTGCCTCCACCACCAGGGAGCGCACCTTGCCAGCAGCCAAAAGGTCCCGGCCATCGGCAAGGGCAACGGTGCGCAACACCGCCTCCACAGCGGCGCGGCTTGGGGTCTCCTCACTCATCGGCCTGCTAACCTTCCTCGGCGTTCCCTCGCCCAAATCGCGTCAATCGCGTTGACGCGGCGGCTCAAACCTCCAAGATGCGGCAAGACGCGGCTGAAAGCCCCCCCATTCCCCGCGCCCCGCGCGCCTGACAAACACGCCCCCATCGTGATCGATCCTCCTGAACGCCTGTGCTTCATCGCCGCACACTCGCCCGATGCCCGGGCCGCCGCAGAAGCCATGCGCAAACGCTACGGTGAATACGCCGCCGAAGATGCCGACGTCATCGTGGCCCTGGGTGGCGACGGGATGATGCTCCAAACCCTTCATAGGTTTATGTCAACCGGCAAGCCCACCTTCGGCATGAACCGCGGCTCGGTGGGCTTCCTCATGAATGAGTTCCGCCTCGATGGCCTCATCGAACGCCTTGCCCGGGCCGGTCTCACGACCATCCACCCGCTCACGATGCGCGCTGAAGACAAAGACGGGCACATCCATACCGCCCGCGCCATCAACGAAGTGTCGCTCCTGCGCCAAAGCCACCAGGCAGCCAAGCTGGCGGTCGCCATCGATGGGCGCCCACGGCTCGACCTTCTGATTTGCGATGGTGTTTTGGTGGCAACGCCAGCCGGCTCCACCGCCTATAACCTTTCCGCCCATGGGCCGATCCTGCCCATCAACGCCAACCTCCTCGCCCTCACCCCCATCTCCGCCTTCCGGCCCCGGCGCTGGCGCGGCGCGATCTTGCCTGCCCACGTCACCGTCTCCATCCGCACCAAAGAGCGTGAAAAACGCCCCGTTGCGGCCGCCGCCGACCATGTGGAAATCAGAGACGTCGTCACCGTAGACGTGGCGCAAGACAATACCGCCTCCTGCATCATCATGTTCGACCCCGACCATTCCTGGGACGAGCGCATCCTCGCCGAACAGTTCACCTATTAAGAGACGGCCCCAACCCCCCCCCCTGCGCCAAGCCCCAGCAACCAACACAGAGCAGCACCGTGGCAGGTCTTTACTACGAGGATTTCGAGGTGGGCAAAGTCTACACCCACGCCCTTTCGCGCACGGTCACGGAGGCGGACAACATCTTGTTCTCCAACATGACCCTCAACCCGCAACCCCTCCACATCGACCGCCACTATTGCGAGCGTCACACCGAGTGGGGCCAGCCCATCGTCAACTCCCTCTTCACCCTCGGGCTCCTGGTGGGGATCACCGTCAACGATCTGACGCTGGGCACCACCATCGCCAATTTGGGCATGAAGGAGACCCGCTTCCCCCACCCCGTCTTCCACGGCGACAGCATCTATGCGCGCACCTTGGTGGTCTCGAAGCGCGAATCAAAATCGCGGGGCGATGTGGGCCTCGTGGAGTTTGAGCACACCGCCATCAACCAGGACGATGTCGTGGTGGCCGTCACGTTACGCTCCGCGATGATGAAGAAACGGTCCGCCGAAGGGGGCACGGCCTGATGCGCTCATGGCTCTTCGTGCCGGGCGATTCAGAGCGCAAACTCGCTAAAGCGTTCGACACCGAGGCTGACATCATCATCCTCGACCTTGAAGATTCCGTCGCGCCCGCTCGCAAACACATCGCCCGCGGCCTGGTCCGCGAGGCTGCGAAGGACGCGCCCGCCCCCGTCGCCATCAGGATCAATCCCCTCACGGGCGAGGACGCGCAGCGCGACATCGACGCCATCATTGATGCCGCCCCCACATCGATTGTCTTGCCAAAGTCAGAAGGCGGGGCGGATGTCACCCATCTTGGCCATCGCCTCAGCGTTGCAGAGGCAGAAGAAGGGCTCAGCGATGGTGCCGTCACCATCATGGCCATTGCCACGGAGACGGCCGCGGCCGTCTTCGGCCTTGGCAGCTATATGAACGCCAGCACCCGCCTCACGGCGATGACGTGGGGCTCTGAAGACCTTTCCACCGCCCTTTCCGCCACCCGCACCAGAACGCCAGAGGGCGCCCTCACAGGCCCTTACGCGCTTGCCCGTTCGCTCTGCTTGCTGGGTGCGCACGCGGCGGGCGTTGCCCCCATCGACACCGTCTTCACCACCCTCAACGACGAGGCTGGCCTCCACCAAGAGTGCCTCGACGCAGCCGCCGACGGTTTCTTCGGCAAACTGGCCATCCACCCGGCGCAGGTCCCCATCATCAACGAAACCTTTACGCCCACCCCCAAAGCGCTCGCCCACGCCGAAGACGTGGTCTCCGCCTTTGCCGCTGCGCCAGACGCAGGCGTCCTCGCAGTTGGCGGCAAAATGGTCGACCGGCCCCACCTGAAGAACGCCGAGCAAGTCATCGCCCGAGCCAGCGCGATCAAGGCGCGGACCAATCGTCATCCCACAGACGGATAGGTCGTTTCAAACACCGCGATCGCCATCGCCCGGTCGGCAAGGGCGCTGAGGTGCGGGTAGCCCTTCTCGAGAATGAAGGGCTGGGTCACCTCAGCCATCTGATAGGCGCAGACCGTCGCAATATCAGCCCCATTGGGCGCATCGCCGCCAAAAAAGTCGCCGGTGGCGGCAGCCTCCAAAGCATCGAGCCCGCCGCTCACCTGCCGGGTGAGGCGAGCAATCCAATCGTCCCACACGTAGGCTTCAGGTCGCCTGTCCTTTTCGTACACAAGGGCGACGATCTTCTCGGTGGTGGCGTGGGCAAGGCCCATCACTTTTAGGCACTGTCGCCGCGCCAAGCCCGTTTCGGGAACAAGGCGTGGGCTCCCCGTGTCGTCGAGAAAGTCGCAGATCGCGGCGCTATCCACCAACACATCGCCATCATCGAGCACCAGGGCAGGCACCCTCACCCCAGGATGGTAGGCAGCGAGCGCCTCCATGGCCGCCGGGTCGGTGGTGGCGAGTTCTTCGCGATCAATGGTGCGCCCCTGAAGCGCGCACCAGATCGCCACCTTGCGGGTGTAGGGGGAAAGATTCCGCCCGATCAGCTTCACCCGGCAATCTCAACGCCGGCAAACCAAAACGCGATCTCTTCGGCAGCCGTCTCTGGCGCGTCAGAGCCATGGACCGCATTTTCACCAATGGAGGAGGCAAAGTCTTTGCGAATTGTGCCCTCGGCCGCCTCAGCCGGATTGGTGGCGCCCATCACTTCGCGGTTCTTAGCAATGGCGTTTTCCCCTTCAAGCACCTGCACCACCGTCGGCCCGGACGACATGAACTCGGTCAACTCGCCATAAAACGGGCGCTCCTTGTGAACGGCATAAAAGGCTTCCGCCTGCGCTTTGCTCATATGAACGCGCTTGGAGGCCACCACGCGCAGGCCCGCCGATTCCAAGCGGTCGATAATCTTACCGGTGACGTTTTTTGCCGTCGCATCAGGCTTGATCATCGAGAAGGTGCGTTCAATCGCCATGTGTTTCGTCCTTGGGGCTATCTGAAGTATGGTTGGCAAATGCCGTTGCGGGGCACATACGCCCATCGTCCGCTGTGCTGCAACCACCCGTGATGACCAGCTGAAATGCCCAGCGAGTGAGGACCCTTGAAAGCGCTCTTTTCCATCTGTGCGCGGTACAATCAATGGGCGAACCAACGCCTTTATGATGCCGCCTTCTCCCTTCCCGATGCCGACTACCGGGCCGACCTTGGCGCCGCCTTCGGCTCCATCCACGGCACGCTCAATCATATCCTCGTGGGCGACAGGGTCTGGCTTGCCCGCTTTGAAGGACACACAAACGCCCCCAAAGCGCTCGACGCCATCATCGCTGAGACGCAAGACGGGCTGCGTGCCGAGCGCCGCGCCACAGATGAAGCCATCATCGCCTACGTGGCAGGTCTGAGCGATGAGACCCTCGCGGCCCCCTTCACCTACACCAGCATCGTCAACCCCAAGCCGGTGACACAGCCCCTCGCCCCTGCCCTCCTCCACGCCTTCAATCACCAAACCCATCACCGCGGCCAGGCGCACGCGCTGTTGACGCGCCTCACCGGTGAGGCCCCTTCCCTCGACCTCATCTACTATCAGCGGGAAACAGGAGACGGACTATCCGCGCTTCAGACCAACTAGAGGATGCCCCTCCCTCCATAGACGCACAGCAGCTTGTGGGCGTGTGGCGGCTCGTCTCCTGGCAAGTCACCGATGGCGCCGGCCGCCGAACCAAACCTTATGGGGACCATCCGGTGGGCCAAATCATCTACACCGCGAATGGCGAGATGTCCGCCCAACTGATGGCAGAGGTGAACCCTGCTGCCAGCTTAGATGACGGCGCAAAGGACAAAACCGTCGCCCAAACCGTCGCCGATCAGTTTATCGCCTATTTCGGCCGGTATGATTATGACGAAACAAACGCTACCCTCAGCCACCATGTGGAGGGCTCACTCCTTCTGAACTGGGTGGGGACCACGGTCACCCGGCAGGTGCGCCATCTGGACCATCAGCGCCTTGATCTTGGCGCGCACATTGCGCCCGAGACCGTGAGCCATGCGCAAAATCTTGCCGGAAACCACCACCTTGTGTGGCACCGCGTTCTGGATACGGCCAAACCCTAGGCACACCCATGTCAAAGACCACCAACGCCCCCCAAAAGGTCTTTGTGGTGGGCGCCCAGAAAACTGGGACAAGCTCGGCAACACGGGCCCTGCGTGCCCTGGGCTTCAACATTGGCACAGCCATGCGCACCATCGGCGACACGGTGGACTACGATGGGGACGATGTTCGCGCCCAAATGGCCCGGGCCGTCCTCCTGGCAGCGGTAAAAGCAGACGGGCTTCAAGATTCGCCCGGCGCCTTCTTCGCGAAGGACCTTGATGAGGCCTACCCCGATGCAAAGTTCATCCTCACCGTGCGCAGCACACAAAGCTGGTTGGACAGTATGCTCGGTTATTTTCCCAACACGACCTGAAAACTCGTCCATTGGATGTATGGTGTCCGCACCCTTTCAGGCAACGAAGATACCTTGATTAAAGTCTACGAAGAGCAAAACCAGGCGATCATTGCTCACTTTGCAAACCGGCCCGGCAAGCTTTTGGTGCTCGACCTTCCCGCGGGCGAGGGGTGGTATGAACTTGTCTCCTTCCTCGGCCCCAAGGGCGTGCCGCCGTTTCCTCACGCCAACAGCCGGGCAGCGGGCAATACCCGCCTTGGCAACATCGCCAAAAGCAAAGAGCGCGCTGCCAAGAAAGAGGCGGGGCAGTAGGGCGGCGCCCACTCAAACGAAATCGTTTGATCGGCAAAAAACGCCCCCTTTTTGATGGGGGCGCTCACCTTCCCTAGCGCCACATGCGACGCGACATGCGCTCGCTCAATGCCCCGCCAAAGCCTGAAAGCTATCATGGTTCAGGGCCCGTCACAGGCGCACAACGCCCATGGACAGGCCCCATCTTTGGCCCGCAGGCTCAGAAGATAAAGTCGCTCTCGGTCAAGTCTCCCGCAGCAACGCCCACAAACACCACCTCTGTGCCATCGCTCAAGGTGAGTTCGGCACCGCGGGCGCCGTCCACAATCGTGAGGGCATCAAAGGCGGTTCCAAAGTCGCTGATGTCCACAACATCAAGGCCCTGGGTAAAGTCGCGCAAGCGGTTCGCCCCGTCGCCCAAGTCGATGTCGAAGGTGTCTTGGCCCGTGCCGCCGCGCAGATTGTCGTTGCCCGCGCCGCCGGACACGATGTCGTCGCCGGCGCCACCGTTCACGCGGTCGTTGTTGTCTCCGCCGTCGAGGGTGTCGTTTTCAGCGCCGCCCCGCAGACTGTCATTGCCCTCATCGCCCGATAAGCTGTCGCGGCCGGAATTGCCCACGATCAAGTCGTTGTCTTCGCCGCCGTTGATGACATCCCAGCCCCGGCCGCCGAAGAGGGCATCAGCGCCAAGACCGCCGTCGACAAAGTCGTCTTCAGCGCCGCCGAAGAACGCATCACCCTCATCGGTGCCGGTGTAGTCGTTCACAACGTTCACATGGAGTTCGCCAATGGGCGCGCCACGATCGATGGTGAAGTCAGCAGCTTCCGGGTCGATGAATGCTCCCACCGCGTTGGTGCCACCCAGGATTTGGCCGGGGAACTCGCTGGCAGGATTGCCCTCAGATCCAATGAAGCCCGGGTGCTTTGTGATCACAGAGCCCGCTTCGCGCTGATCAAGGCCTGAATTTGGTCCGGTCTGATTGAGGAACGCTGCTTCGGTTTCGGTATTCACCTCAGTCCCGGCATCATAGATGTCGTTGCCGGTCACTAAGATGTTCTGCTCCCCTAAGAATTCGCCATCTTCAAAGATGACCAATGCTTCGTCTGTCCCAATAAAGGCATCGTTGGACGGCAAGATCATCGCAGCGGCCGACAGGAACGGCGTCGCAGAAGGGTCAAGCACTTCCACAACACCCGAGGCCACATCACCAGGTGCCACCGGCGGAATGTTGGAGCCAAACAGAACGCCGCCCTGCCCGTTGGGATCAGCAGCAGCAAGTTCCGTCGCGATGTCCGCGAAAGTGCCATCCTCGGCAATACGCTCAAGACCAACGCTGGCTTCTTCACCTACATTAAAAAGATCAAATGCTTCACCGTGAAGTCCAAACCAAACCGGAGTGGTAAATGTTCCGCCATTATCACTATCGTTCGCGTAAGCAATGCGAATGTTCATCTTGCCGTCCTCTTGCTGATGCCGAGCGCGCACCCGACACGCCCTAATTGCACAGCTCCTTTGCCTTTGCTTGGCGCCACGAACAACACACCAAGTTAAAAATATTTGTGATCAGCCGTTACATTCAAAAATTACCCAATTTTTCTTGAACAATACAAACACAGCCGATCACACAACTGTGCGCACCTGTGATTTTATGGCGCGCTCACCTCTGCCACCGATTCTATCTTAAATTGCTGCGGCTGCGGCAAATAAACCCTCTTGTCAATGAGAACATTTCATGTACATCTTAAGGGGCGATGGGCGTGGATGAACCACCCCGCGTTTACACGTTTTTAGGGATTTGCCCGTCATCTAGTTGCTGGCACCCAAGGGAGACACAATATCTAGTGGGTCGCGGCGTGCGCTTCTCTGGGGACAACTGCCTCTGTCCACAGGGGAAACACGACACCCCCCTTTAGTCACGCGCCGCCCTTCAGCACCTTCCCGTGCCGACAACGCCACGACGAGCAAGGGACGTTCACGAATGCGGATCGAACGACGCTACACCACCAAAGGCCGCTCCCCCTACGACGGGATGGAGTTCCGCTCCGCCACGTCCGAAATCCGCAATCCTGACGGGTCCACCGTCTTCAAACTCGACAATGTGATGGTGCCGTCCACCTGGTCGCAGGTCGCTACCGACATCATCGCGCAAAAGTATTTCCGCAAAGCCGGCGTCCCCGTGGCGCTGAGGCGGGTGGACGAGCCGGGCGTGCCCGGTTGGCTCTCCCGCTCAGAGCCCGATGATGAAGCCCTTGCCGCGTTTGAGGGCAATGATCGCACCACTGGCGAGACCGACAGCCGCGCCGTCTTTGACCGTCTGGCCGGCGCGTGGACCTATTGGGGCCACACCTCAGGCTACTTTGACACCGAGGACGACGCCCACGCCTTCTACGACGAGATCCGCTACATGCTCGCCACCCAAAAGGTGGCCCCCAACTCGCCCCAGTGGTTCAACACCGGCCTCCACTGGGCCTATGGGATCGATGGCCCCTCGCAAGGCCACTTCTATGTGGACCCCAAAACGGCCGAGCTCGTGCGCTCAAAGACCGCCTACGCCCACCCCCAGCCCCACGCCTGCTTCATCCAGTCGGTGGATGACGATCTCGTCAACGAAGGCGGCATCATGGACCTTTGGGTCCGCGAAGCACGCCTCTTCAAGTATGGCTCGGGCACAGGCTCCAACTTCTCCAAAATCCGCGGCGAAGGCGAGCGGCTTGCTGGCGGCGGCAAATCCTCCGGCCTCATGAGCTTCCTCAAAATCGGCGACCGTGCCGCCGGCGCCATCAAATCGGGCGGCACCACGCGGCGCGCCGCCAAGATGGTGGTGGTCGACGTCGATCACCCCGACATTGAAGACTATATCGACTGGAAGGTGCGCGAAGAGCAAAAGGTGGCCGCCCTTGTCACCGGCTCAAAGATCGTGAAATCCCACCTCACCGCCGTCCTCAAAGCCTGCGTCAACTGCGAGGGCTCAGGCGATGATTGCTTCGATCCTGAGAAAAACCCTGCCCTCAAGCGCGAAATCAAAGCGGCTCGCCGCGCGCTGGTGTCGGAAAACTATGTGCAGCGGATCATCCAGTTCGCGCGCCAAGGCTATACGAGCTTAGAATTCCCTGAGTACGACACCGACTGGGACTCAGAAGCCTACCTCACCGTTGCCGGCCAAAACTCCAACAACTCCGTGCGGGTGACGGACGCCTTCTTGTCCGAAGTGGAGCGTGATGGTGACTGGTCCCTCACCTACCGCACGTCAGGCGCCACAGCGAAGGTTCTCAAAGCGCGCGATTTGTGGGAGCGCATCGGTCACGCCGCCTGGGCGTCCGCCGACCCCGGCATCCAATTCCACACCACCATCAATGACTGGCACACCTGCCCCGCTGGCGGCGAGATCAACGCCTCCAACCCGTGCTCTGAGTACATGTTCCTCAACGACACGGCGTGCAACTTAGCCTCCCTCAATCTCCTCCAGTTCCGCGGCGAAGACGGGGAGTTCGAGGTGGACCTCTTTGAGCATGCCGTGCGGCTTTGGACCATGGTGCTCGAAATCTCTGTCACCATGGCGCAGTTCCCGTCCGCGGCCATTGCCCAAAACTCCTACGACTATCGCACCTTGGGCCTTGGCTTTGCCAACATCGGCGGGCTTTTGATGGTCTCCGCCATCCCCTACGATTCCCAAAAAGGCCGCGCCATTTGCGCCGCCATCAGCGCCATCATGACCGGGGTCTCCTACGCCACCTCCGCAGAAATGGCGCGCGATCTCGGCCCCTTCGCCAAATATCCTGAAAACGCTGACGCGATGCTGCGCGTGATGCGCAACCACCGCCGCGCCGCCCATGGCGAAACCACAGGCTATGAGGCGCTCGCCACCCGCCCCGTGCCGCTCGACCGCACAGCCTGCCCGGACCCCGCGCTCACCACCCGGGCCGCCGCCGCCTGGGACCGCGCTGTCGACCTTGGGATGACCCACGGCTACCGCAACGCCCAAGCCACCGTTGTCGCCCCCACAGGCACCATCGGCCTTGTGATGGATTGCGACACCACCGGCATCGAGCCCGATTTTGCGCTCGTCAAATTCAAGAAGCTCGCCGGCGGCGGCTACTTCAAAATCATCAACCGCGCCGTGCCCGAAGCGCTCCAAACCATGGGCTATAGCGAAACGCAGCGCGAAGCGATCATCGCCTACGCCGTCGGCCACGGCACCTTGAAGGGCGCCCCCCACATCAACCCCGATTCGCTCTCGGCAAAAGGGCTTCCCGCCACCGCCATCGCCGCGGCGGAAGAGGCGATGGCCTCCGCCTTCGACATCCGGTTCGCCTTCAACAAGTGGACCTTGGGCGCTGATGTCCTCGCCACCCTCCTGCCGGATGCCGATCTCGACGATCCGAAGTTCGACGCGCTCAAGGCGCTCGGCTTCACCGCCGATCAGATTGACGCCGCCAACATCCACGTCGCCGGCGCCATGACCTTGGAAGGCGCCCCGCACCTCGCGCCAGAGCACCTTCCTGTGTTCGATTGCGCAAACCCCTGCGGCCGCCTGGGCACCCGCTATTTGTCAGCCGAATCTCACATCAGGATGATGGCCGCCGCACAGCCCTTCATCTCCGGCGCCATCTCCAAAACCATCAACATGCCCAACGCGGCAACGGTGGCCGACTGCATGGCCGCCTACGAACTCTCCTGGAAGCTCGGCGTCAAAGCCAACGCCCTTTACCGCGACGGCTCAAAGCTTTCCCAACCCCTCCAAACCCAACTCGTCGCCGATGACGAGGATGACGTTGAAGATCTCGTCGCCGAGCCCACAGCAAAACGCGTCGCCGCGGTCGCCGAACGCCTTGTGGAGCGCGTCGTGGAGCGCGAGGTGGTGAGCCGGCAGCGCGAGCCGATGCCCAACCGCCGCAAAGGCTACACCCAAAAAGCAATCATCGGCGGCCACAAAGTCTACTTGCGGACCGGTGAGTTTGACGATGGACGTCTTGGCGAAATCTTCATCGACATGCACAAAGAAGGGGCCGCCTTCCGCGCGATGATGAACAACTTCGCCATCGCCATTTCGCTGGGCCTCCAGTACGGCGTGCCGCTGGAAGAGTATGTGGACGCCTTCACCTTCACCCGGTTTGAGCCGGCCGGCTTCGTCCAAGGCAACGAGGCGATCAAAAGCTCCACCTCTATCCTGGACTATATCTTCCGCGAGCTGGCGATCTCTTACTTGGGCCGCAACGATCTTGCCCACGTCATGCCGGAGGACCTTCAGTCCACCACCCTTGGCCGGGGCGTTGCGGGCGACAAACCGCAGGAGGGGATGGTCTCCCACGGTCTTGTCCGCGGCCAGCGCTTCAAGCTCATTCGCGCCGATGCGAAAGGTGGTGAGGCGGTGGAGGCGATTGCCAGCGGCGCAGTAGCAGGGGGAGGCGAAGTCACCGCACGGGCTGCAAGTCCGGTGGAGGCGCTGCGCACCGAGGTGGCGACAGTCTTGGGCGCAGAGCTGGAGCCGAGCCCTGCCCAGGCGATGGAGATTGCCGCAGAGCGCGCCGCCCTTGCCCGCCTCAAAGGCTTTGAGGGCGACCCTTGCGGCGAATGCGGAAACTTCACCCTGGTGCGCAACGGCACTTGCCTCAAGTGTGACACCTGCGGCGCCACCTCAGGCTGCAGCTAACCCCTTCCTGCGCTGGCGCCTAGCACACAGGCGCCAGACCCGCCAAAGGCGCAGAAGGCGGCGGTGGACGCCAGCGCCAATGTCATGATGTCTATCGTCGACAACGGCCCCGCGCTGGCTGAGACTGCGCCAAAACTCTGTACGCGCGCGCATGCGCTGACCAACGCCTCGGCCGTCCACCCACCAATCACGTGGTCGGCGAAGATGAAGGCAACCCTGGCCTCGGTGATGGAGGCGGCGACACCGTCAAAGCGGACGAGGAGAACGGCCTCCTCTTCGGCAACGATGGCAACGAAACACCGACGGGCAGCCAGTACAACAATAGCCGCGACCGCGGCCAGTCCAACGATAGCCGCGACGGCGGCCTTGGCAACCTCCAGCTTTTTGGCAATTGGCACAATGAAACACCCAATGGTGGCGACGGAATCAACCCCCTAATAGGCCGCAAACGCGGAGACTTTTTCATCATCACCGCCCAGCCGCGCAACCCAGTCACCCTAACAGCACGTAAATTTACAAAATTGCCTTGAACAAGCCCGCACCTCCGCGATAGTCATAGTGAGCGAGGCGGAGCGCAAAACCGTGCAGGCTTCCGCCCTCATCTCGCAGCACCTGTCACAGCGCCACGCGCGCCTTTCGTTGCGTAACACATAGTTCTGCGGACATTTTTCTTATGTGCAATTTCTGCAGCCTGCTTAGCCCCGACCGGCGGACACTCAACGGTGATCAGGATGAGCCTGCATCAGTCATCGTCACCTACGGTTACCTCAACGGGAAAGACATTCGCTCCATTGATTATGACTTCACCGTCGCGGATGCCCGTCTCAAACGCGCGGTGGAAGAAGCTGTCAAAATCATTGAAGCGACGGCGGGCATTAAAATGGTCCAGGTCGACCGGGACGATTCAGACCCGATGGTCGGCATCTTTTACAACGACCCGGACGCCGGCTTTTCATTTGCAAACTTCCCAGACGTTCAAGACACGAACCGCAACACCTATGGCGGCCTTGCCATGGACCCCACTTTCAGCTCCTTCGCCAAGGGCTCAGCAGGCTTCCAAATCCTCCTCCACGAGTTCGGCCACGCGTTCGGCCTCAAACACCCGTTCGAGGGCTCCGATCGGCTGCCGCCCTCCCTCGACAACACCAACAACACGATCATGTCCTACAATTGGACTGGTCCCAACAAATCCAACTACCGCGAGTACGATAAACAGGCCCTGCGTTCCCTTTATGGCAGTCCCCACGACATCAACGGCGTCACAGCCGTCTGGCGGGACAAAATTGACGGCATCGAGGTTCGTGGGACGTCCAAGAACAACACACTGGTGGGCGCCAATGATGCCAACCGCATTTGGGCAGGCGCCGGTGCGGACAGGATTGAGGGTCGCGACTCAAACGACACCCTCTACGGAGAGGACGGCAAAGATACGCTGATTGGCTACCAGGGCGACGACGTTTTGATCGGTGGCGACTCCCATGACACGCTGATTGGGGGCCTTGGCGACGATTCATTGAACGGCGATGGGGGCGACGATTCTCTGACCTCAGAAAGAGGCGAGAACACGCTCGTTGGCGGCACCGGCAATGATACCCTCATGGGCGGCAAAGACGCTGATCGCCTTCACGGCGGAAAGGACAACGACAACCTCGACGGAGGCCGTGAAAACGATACGCTAAATGGCGAAGGCGGAAAAGATACCCTCCAAGGCGGCGATCAGAACGACTTCCTCTCCGGCGGCGACGGAGACGACAGCCTGTCCGGCGGTGACGGCGACGATACACTCGATGGTGGCAACGATGCCGACTTTATGGACGGTGGCAGAGATGACGACACACTCCGAGGCGGAAGCGGCGACGACACAGCCGACGGCGGCAAAGGAGAAGATCGGATCTATGGCGATAAGGGCGAAGACAGTCTCTTCGGCAACGAACACAAAGACACCATAAGAGGTGGCGGTCAGAACGACACGATTGACGGAGGCCAGGACCACGACCGGCTTTATGGTGACGGTGGTGACGATAGCATCAGGGGAAGCGGGGGAGCTGACAGGATCTGGGGCGGTGAGGGCAACGACACCCTCGACGGCGGTTCAGGCTTTAATATTCTGCGCGGCGAAGACGGCAATGACCTCATCACCGGTTCCGGCGATCTTTTTGGCGGTCAAGGCGATGATACCCTCATTGCACTCCAAACCAGAGACGAGGTCTTTGGAGGCAACGGCTCAGACGACATGGCGCTCGGGGCCGACGCCGACACCGCCGATGGCGGGCAAGGAAACGATACCATTAAGGGCGAGGGCGGCCGGGACAGTATAAAGGGCGGTGTCGGCGCGGACAGCATTGACGGCGGAAACGATAAAGACGCCCTTTTCGGTGGGGAGGGCTCCGACACCATCAACGGCGGCGACGATGATGATGCCATCTTCGGCGGCTTGCGGGCCGATGTCCTCCATGGCGGCAGGCACGATGACACCATCGACGGTGGCAGCGGAAACGACAGGATCTCCGGCGGCACCGGCAATGATTCGCTCGCTGGCGGCGATGGCGAAGACCAGATCTCAGGCGGCGACGGCGACGATAAGCTCCGCGGCGGAGACAAAGC
>JBCDLN010000049.1:0-17395 GCA_038745295.1 Pseudomonadota bacterium
CCCGACCAAAAGTTGGCTGGGTTTGCGCCGTGTACTCGGCCCGCAGGGCCAAGGTCATCCAGCAAACCTGCCCACCGGCGAGGTGGGAGGAGCGCGAGGAGGGAACGTCCTCGCCCTCACGAAAAGCGCCGACCGCATCACCCGCTGGGCCGCACACCCACAATCATAAAGTTTACGTCGGTGTCTTTGCCCAGCACCCATTCATCTTTGAGGGGTTGGAACACAACCCCAATGGGCTCGCGTGGCGTCAGACCATTGGCCCTGAAGCCCTCATCAAGCTCGGAGGGTTTTACCAGCTTGTCGTAGCTGTGGGTGCCCCGCGGGAGCCATCGCAACACATATTCAGCGCCCACGATGGCAAGCGCAAAGGCCTTCATTGTCCGGTTAATGGTGGCAAAGACGGTCATGCCCCCAGGTTTCACCATCGTCGTGGTGGCTTTCACGAACACATCCACGTCGGCCACATGCTCCACCACTTCCATCGCAAGTACGGCATCAAACTGTGCCCCGCTGGCGGCAAGATCTTCGGCGGTTGTGACCTTGTAGTCGATGGCCAGATCCGACTGGCCGGCGTGGATTTTCGCCACCTCCACATTCTTGAAGGCGGCGTCCACCCCCGTGACCGTGGCACCCATTTTGGCAAGGGGCTCACACAGGAGGCCCCCACCACAGCCAATGTCGAGAATGGTGAGGCCCTTTAGGGGTTCATCCGCTTTGGGGTCGCGGTCGAAATGGCGGCACAGGGTCTGCCGCAAGAACTGCAGGCGCACAGGGTTGAATTTGTGGAGCGGCTTGAACTTCCCCTTAGGGTTCCACCATTCGGCCGCGAGCCGTTCGAATTTTTCCACCTCAGCGGCATCGATGGTCGTGGCAGTGTCGCTCATGCGATCCCCTTCCCTCAATCAGCATCAAAACCAACAAAAGCTCAGTTGTTTGCCGGTTCCTGACCTGCTAGCTAGCGGCGCCCGCGCTTTGCGCAACGAAGAAGCAGCCCATGTCTCGAATAGTGATGAAATTCGGCGGCACGTCCGTCGCCGACCTCACGCGCATCCGTCATGTCGCCGCCCACGTCGCCCGGGAGGTGAACGAGGGTCATGAAGTCGCTGTGGTTGTCTCAGCCATGGCCGGCGAGACCAATCGTCTCGTTGGCCTGTGCCGAGAGGCGGCGGCCTTACACGATGCGCGCGAGTATGATGCGGTGGTCTCCTCAGGGGAAAACGTTTCCGCTGGCCTTCTTGCCATCATCTTGCAGTCCATCGGCATTGATGCCCGCTCATGGCAAGGCTGGCAGCTCATCATGCGCACCAAC
The DNA here is from genome assembly GCA_038745295.1 of Pseudomonadota bacterium. GTDB lineage: Bacteria > Pseudomonadota > Alphaproteobacteria > Rhizobiales > Amorphaceae > Acuticoccus. The sequence goes on from JBCDLN010000049.1 coordinate 1,310, forward strand.
GATGCCCACGGCTCAGCCCGGATTGACGATATTGACACCGAAATCCTGAGTGAGCGCCTCTCGCGCGGCCAAGTGGCCGTGGTCACCGGATTTCAGGGTCTATCGCCGCAAAACCGGATCACCACACTCGGGCGAGGCGGCTCCGACACAACGGCAGTCGCTGTCGCCGCAGCTCTCCAAGCTGACCGGTGCGACATCTATACCGACGTTGATGGCGTCTACACCACCGATCCGCGGATCGAAAAGTCGGCCCGCCGCATGGCGCGCATTTCCCACGAAGAGATGCTCGAGATGGCCTCACTGGGCGCCAAGGTGCTTCATGTGCGGGCTGTAGAACTTGCCATGCTCTATGATCTGCCGCTCATGGTCCGTTCAACCTTTGAAGACCCGGCCGTTGCCCCGCCGGGCACGCTGATCACCGGCGAGGACACGCATATGGAAAAAGAAGCCGTCACCTCCATCGCCTATACCCGGGACGAAGCGCAGGTGACGCTGAGAGATGTGCCCGATGCCCCAGGGGTCGCTTTTCGCGTCTTTGGCCCGTTGGCGGATGCCAACATCAATGTGGACATGATCGTCCAAAACATCTCCGACGATGGCTCAGCCACAGACATTACCTTCACCGTCCCCGAATCGGACTATGCGCGCGCCATTTCCGTCATCGAGGCTGCCCACAACGACATCCGCTACGCCAAACTCATTGGTGAAAAGGACGTGGTGAAGGTGTCCGTCATCGGGATTGGGATGCGAAGCCACGCAGGAGTGGCCGCGACGGCCTTTAAGGCGCTCGGTGCGCGCAGCATCAACATTCGTGCAATCACAACCAGCGAAATCAAAATCTCGGTGTTGATCGATGCGGCTACAACGGAGCTGGCAGTCCGCACACTTCATGCTGCCTATGGTCTCGATAAATCCGCCGCACACACCCGTTAAAAAAGGTTAGTTAACGGCTTAACGCGCTTGCTTTAATGCACTGGTGGGCTGGACAAATTTGTCGGCACGGTCGCCTCAGCTCTCAGCCCCACACCCTTAAGTTTAACTGACATACGCTACAACTGCCTTGAACTCGGTGAGCGAGGTTGCTAGGCCTGTGTCGAGGCGACACCCCGCCACAGGCAGTGTGCGGGCAGTGCAACTGGTCAAGAGACGTCCGCAAGAAGGGTCCGGTGAAACCGGATCAGCTGGGAAAACAAAAACTGCACTGGGGCGGCCCGCAGCTTCTCGGCCCTGCCCGACACGTCACCTCTGGGGAAGGAGGACCGATCGATGCGTGAAGCGCTCGCGGGCCCGCGGCAACTGATCAAACAGCTCCATGCCGTGATGGCTACCCCCCTTGAAGCGCAAGAGCGCCTCAACCGGATTGTGACCATCATCGCTCGCAACATGGTGGCTGAGGTGTCCTCCCTCTATGTTTTGCGGGCTGACAGCTTTTTGGAGCTTTACGCCACCCACGGCCTCAACCCATCGGCGGTGCACAGAGCGGGGCTTAGGGTGGGTGAAGGGCTCGTGGGCCGTGTTGCCCAGTCGGCCCAGCCCCTTAACATCACGCATCCCAGAAGCCACCCAAGCTTTGCCTACCTGCCCGAAACAGACGAGGACGACTACAACACCTTCCTTGGCGTCCCCGTGCTGCGCTCAGGGCGTATGATCGGGGTTCTCACGGTCCAAAACCGCGCGCCCAAGCGCTACGACAATGAAGAAGTGGAAGCGCTCCAAACCACGGCCATGGTCATTGCCGAAATCGCCGGCACCGGCGATCTGGACAAAATTCCGCAGCCCACGGCTGCACTCGACATTAAGCGCCAACTTCATGTCTCCGGTGCCTCCCTTAACGAGGGGATCGGCCTGGGACGGGCGGTGCTCCATGAGCCGCGGGTGGTGGTGACGGAGCTTTTGTCTGACGATGTGGATCACGAGATTTCCCGTCTCGAAACCGCACTCGACAAGGTGCGTGGGCATTTGAAGGCCCACCTGTCTCGGACAGACCTGGCCGGGCGCGAAGAATCGCGCGATGTTTTGGAAGCCTTCCTCATGATCGCCCAAGACCGCGGCTGGGCGCGCAAAATGTCCGATGTGGTGCAGTCAGGCCTCACCGCAGAAGCTGCCGTCGAAAGGGTCCAGTCCGACAATAGGGCGCGCCTTTTGCGCTCCACCGACAGGTTTGTGCGCGAGCGGCTCCACGATTTGGACGATTTGGCCAACCGCCTCCTGCGCGAACTCCAAGGACGACACTCCACAGCGATGGCCGACATTACGGGCGATGCCATCATTGTCGCCCGGTCGATGGGTCCTGCCGAACTCCTCGACTATGACCGCGCGCGCGTACGCGGCCTTGTCATGGAAGAAGGCACCCCCGCCAGCCACGTGGTCTTGATTGCACGGGCGCTGGGGATACCCGTCATCGGGCAGGCCGATGGTGTCACCTCAATGGTCGAATCGGGTGAAGCCATCATCATCGATGCTGATGGCGGCGACGTGCATATCCGCCCATCGGCTGAGGTGGAAAATGTCTTTGCCGAAAAAGTCCGCTTCAGAGCGCGCCGCCATGCGCAGTATCGCCGGCTCCGGCACCTACCGGCAGCGACCCGGGACGGGCTCGATGTCACGCTTTCCATGAACGCGGGGATGCTCGCCGACCTTCCAAACCTTGGCGAATCAGGCGCAGCAGGGATCGGCCTTTTTAGGACAGAGATCCTCTTTATGGTTGCGTCGTCCCTCCCCAGGATGCAGGCGCAAGAGCAGCTTTACCGACAGATCTACCAGGCGGCGGCCGATAAGCCTGTGACATTCCGCTCGCTCGATATCGGCGGCGACAAAGTGCTGCCGTATCTGTCCCATGCCCATGAGGAAAACCCGGCCATGGGATGGCGGGCGATCCGGCTGGGGCTTGACCGCCCAGGCCTGCTGCGCACCCAAATCCGGTCGCTGCTGCGCGCAGCTGCAGGGCGGGATCTAAGGCTGATGTTCCCGATGGTGGCCACCGTCGCGGAGTATAAGTCCGCCCGCGCCTTGGTGGACCGCGAGCTGCGGTTTCTGCGCTCCCATGGCTACGCGCTCCCCGAATCGACGCAGCTGGGGGCCATGTTTGAGACCCCCTCTCTCCTTTTTGAGCTTGAAGAGCTGATGGCTGTTGCCGATTTCGTCTCAGTCGGCACCAACGATCTCTTTCAGTTCGCCATGGCGGCCGACCGGTCCAATGTCCGGGTCGCTGGGCGGTTCGACGCGCTCAACCAGTCCTTCCTGCGCATGCTCAAGAAAATCGCTGATGCCGGTGCCGCCGCCAACGTTCCCGTCACGGTCTGCGGCGATATTGCGAGCCGGCCGTTGGAAGCGCTGTGCCTCGTGGGCCTGGGCTTTGACCACTTGTCGATGCCCCCGGCCGCCATTGGGCCTGTGAAGTCAGCCATTCGCGCGGTGGATATTGGACGGCTTCGTGCCCGCCTCCTGCCGCGCCTGGAGCCAGGGCGCGGGAGCGACGATGTGCGCCATCTCCTCAGCCGCTACGTTGACGCCAACGACATCCCCGTCTGAACCACACACAGTCTCTACCGCTCGGAAGCGGGATGCACGCACGTATCTCAGCGTACGCTGAGGTGTGGGTGGAGGTCTTAGATCTGGCGGAGTGGGCCTTGCCCCACGGCAGGTCCGGTGGGGATCCCTTGTGGCGCGCCACCGAGCGGCTCATCCGTCACCACCAGCTGCACGCCCGAAAGCCCGCGCTCCATGATTTTTTGAAGCGAGATCACAGCCCTGTCTGTCGCAGACAAAAGCCCCAATGAAATGGGTTCGACCCCTTCATAGATCGCCCATAGCTCAGGATCTCTGCCGTCCCCGAGGGCAAGCGTGAAAGGTTCGGCCACCAACGCCCCATCGTCTGCCACCCGGGCGAGGGTGACAGCCCCGTCAGATGCAATAATAGCGGCCACGAAAGGCACGGGTTGCTCATAAACAACGCCCGGACGCACAAGAAGCACCGCCACAAGGGCCCCAGCGCCCACAGCGGCGACCCCGAACAGGCTCGCAAGTCCGCGCCAAAATGCCACTGCAAACCGCCCAGCTGACTTTTGCGCCGCAGGGGCCGGCCCAAAGACCTTCTCTTCAATACCCCGCTTCACCCGCGCTGGGGGCTTACGGTCGACCAAAACCTCATGAAGCGGCGCAAAAACTTCCTCAGTTTGCCACACTTGCGCGGCAAGGTCGGGATCATCAAGGAGTGCGAGCTCGAACGCGCGGCGCTCTTGGGGGTCCATGACCGCCAAGACATATTCCATCGCCTCGACGTTTTCGTCGCGCGCCATTTCTAATGTCCCAGGCATGTCTTCAAATCCGCAAGCGCGCGCCGCATTCTACTTTTCACTGTCCCCAATGGCACACTGTCCCGTTCCGCTAGAGCGGCGTACGTGAGACCGCCGAAGTACGCAATGCGCACCAACCGCGCGGTATCGTCGCCGAGACCGTCAATACAATCAAGAAGCTGCTTAGCGCTACTTTTGGCGAGGGCACGCTCGTCGGGTCGAAGGGTCGCATCGGCCACCGCTTCTGCTGCCTGCAGGGCAGCAGGCGGGGATTTGCGCGCGCGCAAGCGGTCAATGCACACATTGCGCGCAATCGCTGCCATCCACGTGAGCGGTTTCGCGCGGGCGGCCCTATAGCGCTCAGCATATCGCCAGATCTTCACAAACGCATCCTGCACAGCATCCTCCGCCTCTTGGCGGTCAGACAGAATACGCAGACAGAGCGCAAAAAGTTTTGGGCTGGCGCGATCGTACAAGGCCCCGAAGGCGGACCGGTCACCGAGCGCAGCCCGCTCGATGAGTTGTTCTAGCTCAGCATCGTCCATTCGCGAGGGTTCTCGTCCTAGATTTTCCCCTCGACATAACCCCCGCAGGGATCGCTGACAAATTTCCTGTTGCCCACAAACCCATCATCTCGCGCTCTCTCGGAACGAAAGAAAGGGGACCGGCACGCCGGTCCCCGTTTGGATGATCGCGTCATCCTCAACTTAAGTTGCGGAAGATGAACGGGTGGCGTCGGCGCGCTGCGCTGACTTTGGGTGGTTAAGCGGGATGTGGCTTACGTGTGGAGCTCAAGAGGAGTTCCACGACAGCGCGCTGGTGGGTGTGATCGGCGTGGCGAAACAATTCTGCAATGGCGTTTGGGTGAGCGCGCCAGTCTTTTTGGGCTGCTGCTGGGGGCGCATCCTGGCGCTCCTCATCAGCAATGAACTCAGTGGTGCTTACCTCAAGGGCGTCAGCCAACGCCTTGAGTTTGAGCACGGAGATGTTGCCATCACCCAACTCGAGATGCGCGATGAACCGCTCCGAAATGCCTGACTTTTGGGACAACTCCCGCCGAGACAGTTTCTTCTGACTTCGGGTTGCGCGAACGCGCTGGCCAATGACCTTTAAATATTCATTGTTTTGCACTTTCGCGACCGCAGGTACAGGGCGGGTGGTGTGCTCAAGCATAGCTTGCCGGTTCCACGTATCGTCTGCGCGTTCTGCGCGAGCCGTAGTCATTGTCGACATTTCCTTTAGCATCATCCAGTTACTTAACACTGAACACAGCGATTTGTTGCCTGCCGACTGGAAGAAAGTTCGGCAAACAAACAAATCGATTACGCTACGCGAAACTATTGAGAACTACAGGAATATTATCCCGTCAGGATAAAACCCGCCTGCGCATGGTGTTCGATTGCGACAAGTCTGCGCGATCGATGTCTTGCTTTTCGGATAAGGCAGCGAGTGCTTGGGCAAGGTGCGCAGCACAGGCAATTTCACCTTTTCGATCAGCTTCGCCAAGAGCATACTGGATGAGGCGTGTGAGAACCTCATGGTCATCAGCGGTCATGGCATCCAGTCTCGGTGGATCGGAGAAGGCAACTGCAACACTCATAAATCCCCTCGCTTCGACATAAGATTAGTGTTTTGCAACAAATAATGTGGCAACGTGATTTCAACGTGAAACGAAAACATATAGGTTTTTCGCGGAGGGTCGGCGTTAGCGTCAGAGAATTGCGGATAAAGTACGGCAGAACCTTGGCGAAGCGGTACACATTCAGGTGGCATAAAGAGATAGCGGCGTAAACGGTAGGCGAAAGGGTGGGTGTCCCATCCGCGAGTAAGGAGCAGTCGGTCACGATGCGAACGTGCAGATCACCAATTGAAGTGAGCCTGCTGGGCCACCCTCGCTTCGTGCGGAACGATCGTCAGATCGAGTTTCCCACGCGCAAAGCGCAGGCGGCATGCATCTACCTCGCTGCGAACGCTGGCGCGTCAATCAATCGTAAGCTGTTAAGCGGCCTCCTGTGGGGCAATTTTGACGATGCCGCTGCCAGAGTGTCGTTGCGCAAAGCGCTCAGCATGGTCTGCACCCATGAAGACAGCGCCGACCTTGTCACCAGGGACCGGGCGACTGTGCAGTTCAACGGTGATCCGGCCAAGATCGATATCGCCGTCTTTTTGGAGACAGTCGCTCGGCGGACTGAGCGCAGCTATCGCACCGCGCTTTCCATGTGGCGCGGTGAACCGCTTTTGGGCGCTGAAATCGGCGAACCTGGGTTTGACGACTGGATCCGGGAGTTTCGCAGCACCACGGTCTCTCAGATCCATCACTATCTCAGCGAGCAGCGCGCGGAGATGGAAAACAAAGCGCCCGCGCCCACCCAAATTGCGCTGTGCGAGCTGATCGTGAGGATCGAGCCGGCCGATATTCCAGCTTCTGAGCGGTTGATGCGGCTTTACGCGGCGGAGGCAAACACTGTGGCGGCGGCCAGGCGTTACCGCGCTTTGTCGGCCTCGCTCGCTGACCTTGATATTCCAATGCCGGAGGAGCTGAAGGCGTTTGCATCCTCTCTGCGCGCTGCAGTGCGCGGGGATGTTCCCACCGATACGGAGATTGCCCCCTACAACGGCATTCCCACAGTGGCGCTGCAGCGGCCCACCGGCATGCGGCCAACGCCGGACCTTTTTGCCTACGCCCACTCTGAGGTGATGTGCCAGCTCACCCGGTTCCGCTCCATGCGCTGCTTTGAGCCGTTGCCGCCGGTTGAAGAAGGCGGTGCGCATGGGGATCGTGATTCCATAGAGGCCAACGCATCGCGCCTTATTCACCTGAGCGGCGACCTCAAACATGACTACCGGCTGCTGTTGTGGAATGAGCCCAATGCGCGGGCGCTGTACCTGCGCTGCGTCAACGCCCGCCGGCAAGACACAGTGTCGTGTGTGCGCCTGGGTTATGATGAGTTGGAAGACAGGCAACAGGCTGAGCGGATCATTGCGACGGCTGTCAACACCATCGAACAAGACATCCTCAATGATGAACCCGCCCAGCCCGATAGCCCGTTCTCCCGTTGGCTCGAAGCGTTCCGGCAGCTCCAGCAGTTCACATCCCAAGGGGACCGGCTCGCCCTCGAAATCCTGACCGACCTTGCGGAAGACCCGAGGGGGTCGAGGTTGAGCCTTGTCCATTCGTCCATCGGCGCGCTGGTGATGAAGCGGCGTATGTACACGCCCACCACCGCCGGCAACGAAGATGACATCTTCCGAGCCAAAGCCAGCGTCGATCGGGCGCTGAGCCTTGATAGTCATGAGCCGTTTAACCACGTGATCGCTGGCTGGTGGTCGATGCAATCGCGTGACCATGAGCGCGCGTTGGGTGCGTTCGATAACGCCCTGGCGCTCAACCCGTTCTCCAGCCGCACGCTGATTTCTGCGGCGGAGGCGAAGGCGTTCTGCGGCGACCTTGTGTGTGGTCGCGCCCTCGCTGAACGGGCGATGGAGTTGTCTGGTCGGTATGCACCTGCCTACTTCCACAGCTACCTCGCCAACATTGAGTATTTGTCGGGAAATCTGGAAGAATGCCTCTCCCGACTACAACGCTCGCCGGAAAACCTTCATACGGTGCTGCTCACGATGGCGGTGCATCAGGAGCAAAACGAAACGGTTAAGCTCGACGCTGCACGGGTCCGCCTGGACCGAGAGTTGCGCCGGGCAGAGCGGGAACAACCGTTCGATTACACCGCTTTGAGCCGCTGGGTTGTGACCTCGTATATGACCCGCGATCCTGGTGCGCGACGGCGCCTATTCGGCTCGCTTGAAGCCGCGGGTGTGCCGGTCAGCGGGGCAACGGCGCGCTGACCGGCAGACACGGCGATCAGCTCAGCGGCCGCAAGCACCCCAAGACAGCCATCGTCCCCAACATCTTCAAGTATTCATGGTCGTTGGCGCGCAAGCGACCTTGGTCGACTGATTCAGGCAAAACCAGGTGTACGGTGTCATCGTCATCCTCGTGCAGAACGATGTTGAGCCCCTCTAAGCTCTCTTCTGCAACACCGGCACCGCGAAGGTATGCCATCGGGTCTGCGCGGAACGCCTCACGCTTTTCAGGATCATTCGCCGCTTCGCCGAATGCTTTACCGATCGCCGGAATAGCTGACCGCCTCACTGCAATACGTGCCATTTGCTTCCCTCTAAGCTCGCGTTTGACAATACCTTCAAGATGTTCAGCAACATCAAAGGCCTCACAATCGATTTTTGCTTCATAGAACATGTTAGAGTACCTTTCATCTGTTTTAAGCGCCGACGTCTCGTCTGGGGACACGTTGAAAATAAACCTGGTTTCTGCCGTTTGTGAAGAGTTTTGTTTCTCGATACTTGAAACAGGACTGCACAATTGCCCTGCCTATTTTTTCATCACTTTTCCTGCAAATTCTGCTGATGAACCGGCTTGGCAGCGTGATTGGCAAGCTGCTGGAGGCCGTGGTTTCACACGTGATCAAGCAAAAAGATCGGCAATTTACGAAACAGTTGAACGGGCTTGCCTGATCTCTTCGGGTTCAAACGATCCCCGCACCACCCCCACCCCCATCGGCTCGCAGACGCGTTTAAGCGCTTTCGAATGCTTGAACTATAGTGCGAGCCAAATGCGAATACTCAGTGCAAACTCGCAGTATAAATCTTTCCAAAATTGTGGAAAACCTGTTGATAATATGTGGATTAACACATTGCATCCGGCGTCTGCCACGAGAATGCCTATTTCCGCTACCGCCGTTTTATTCGCTGAGGACACCCGACTCGGCTTGCCGCCGGTTTTCTCCACGTCCACGGGCACTGCAGTGGGCGAAGATTTCGAGGACGCCGCGCACCGCGCAGTCCTGGAGCTGGTGGAAAGGGACTTAGTGGCGATTTGGTGGTATAATTGTGCCGTCGCGGAAAGAATTCTCCCCACCGCGGTCTCAGACTGCCTACCCGAGGCGTTTGCGCGATGGCTCTCAAACCGCAAACGCCTCACATGGCACCTTCTCATGCCAAGCGATTTGCCGGCCCACGCTGTCGTGGCCATTTCGGCACGGGCCGATGGGAGCCGGCCTGCCCTCGGCGCCGCGTCAGCGCTCAACCCTGCCGATGCTGTGCGTTCGGCCACCCTTGAAATGCTCCAGGGCGAAGTCTCGCTTGGCCACATGCGCGCGGCTCAAAGGCTTCCCGATCCGCCCGAGCCCCCGCCCCTTCTTGCCTGGTCGGAGGCGACAAACGCGTTTCAAACCCCTTACCTCATGGGCTGTGAACCAGAATGCGGGCTCCCTGCCCCGACGTCCTACGACGGGCTAATGAGCCATTTTGATGAGGCTGGGATCGATATATTTTTGGCCGACCTTACCCGCCCTGAACTCAGAGTTCCGGTGGTGAAGGCCATCTCGCCCACCTTGCGCGATTGGCTGGTCCGGTTCGGCCCTGGCCGCCTTTATGATGTGCCGGTGAAGCTTGGGCTTATCCCGGCGCCGACCCCAGAAGCGCAACTCAACCCCATTCCCTTCGTCATCTAGTGTCGATCAGATGGGTGGGATCATCGTGCGCCGTGGCACCAGCGACGCGCAGGAGAAACAAGTGCGTGGAGCCAATGCGCGGGGATGTTCGACGCGGCCATATGCACTCGGCCGACCGGCGTCTCAGTTGACAATGGTGAAGCGGTGAGGTGAGCCTTTCTCCGCCCCGATCATTGAGAAAACCCACGCCATGAGCGCCATGACCTTCAAGACCGCCGGCGGTGTCACCGTGCGTCGGCGCGAACATGAAATCGCCTACGACGGCGCGCTCGCCACATGGATCAAGCGCCTCGATCATGAGCGGGGCGCGGCGTTTTCCTCAAGTTATGAGTATCCGGGGCGCTATACGCGGTGGGACTTTGCGCTCGCAAACCCGCCCCTCGCAGTGGAGGGGCGCGGCAGGCGTGTCACCATCAAAGCGCTCAATGAGCGAGGGAACGCCCTGCTTGAGCCTGCCGTCGCCGCCCTTACCGCCGCCGGCCTTTCCCCCACCCGCGCTCCCAGCAAAGTTGAGACGGTGGTCGCAGAGCCGGATGACACCGATCTCACCGAGGAGGATCGCAGCCGGCGCCCTTCCGCGTTCACGGCACTGCGCGCACTTCGAGACTTTTTTGCCAGCGATGCCGATGGTCAGCTCGGCCTAGCGGGCGCGTTCGGCTATGACCTTGCCTTTCAGTTCGACCCCATCACGGTGCGCTTAGACCGCCCGCAGGATCAGCGCGAGATTGTTCTTTACCTGCCCGACGAAATTCTCGCCGTTGACCACTACTCCAAGCGCGCCATCGTGGCCCGGTTTGAGTTTGACTACGAGGGCGCCACCACCGAGGGCCGGTCCGCCACCGCCCCGACAACACCACTTCCCACCACCCGAAACGCCACCCAGAACGACCATGCGCCTGGGGAATATGCCGGTACCGTGCGCAAGGCCTTCCCCCATTTTGCCCGCGGCGACCTCTTTGAGGTGGTGCCGGGGCAGGTGTTTCGCGAGCCCTTGTCGGACAGCCCATCGGCCATCATGCATCGCCTGTCGGCCATCAACCCGAGCCCCTATGGGTTCTTCATCAACCTTGGGGAGGGGGAGTATCTGGTGGGCGCCTCGCCAGAGATGTTCGTGCGCGTGACCGGGCGGCGGGTGGAGACCTGTCCCATTTCCGGCACCATCGCCCGCGGGCGGGACGCCATTGAGGATGAAGCGCAGGTGCGCAAACTCCTGAATTCCAAAAAGGACGAGACGGAGCTCACCATGTGCTCCGATGTTGACCGAAACGACAAAAGCCGCGTGTGCGATCCAGCCTCCATCAGAGTGCTGGGCCGGCGGCAGATTGAAATGTACTCGCGGCTCATCCACACCGTGGACCATATTGAGGGCACGCTTTTGCCGGACCGCGATGCGCTCGATGCCTTCTTATCCCACGCTTGGGCGGTGACGGTGACAGGGGCGCCCAAACGCCGGGCCATGCAGTTCATCGAGGACCATGAGAAAAGCCCGCGCGCCTGGTACGGCGGCGCTGTGGGGCTCGTTCACTTCAATGGCGACCTCAACACGGGTCTCACCCTGCGCACCGTTCATGTGCGCGAGGGGGTTGCGGAGGTTCGTGCTGGGGCAACTGTCCTTGCCGATTCGCACGCCGACGAGGAAGAACGGGAGACCATCCTCAAAGCGTCTGCGATGCGCGCGGCCATCACCCGCCCACTCAGCGATATGGGCGAGCGCGCGCCCCTCCCGCCCCCAGGCGCTGGCAAACGCGCCCTCCTCATCGACCATGACGATAGCTTCGTACACACCCTCGGCGGTTACTTTCGCCGCGCCGGCCTCCATGTGACGACGGTGCGCGCGCCCATCACCGCGCAGACCATTGCCCGGCACAGGCCTGATCTCATCATACTGTCTCCAGGCCCCGGCACACCGTCGGACTTTGATTGCACAGCCTCCATTCAGTTAGCCGAAGCCCATCGCCTGCCGGTGTTTGGCGTTTGCCTCGGCCTACAAGCGATGGTGGAGGCCTATGGCGGCCGGCTCACCCAGCTTGATGAGCCTATGCACGGGAAAGCTTCAGAAATCCGGGTGGATGAGGACAGCGCACTCTTTAAGGGTATCGGCGGGCCCTTGGTGGTGGGACGTTATCACTCATTAGTGGCCGATGAAGGGGCACTCCCAGCAACACTTCGCATCACGGCCCGCAGCGCTGATGGTGCCATCATGGCGCTGGAGCATCTGAAGCAGCCCATGCTTGCGGTGCAGTTTCACCCTGAAAGCATCATGTCGCTGGGCGGCGGGGTTGGGATGAAGATTGTGGAAAACGCCGTCTGCGCTTTGCTCAAGACAGCAGACGGCGATCGGATCGCCGCCGAGTGACAGCATCGATGAAGGCATCCCCTTAGCGGCAGGACAACCACATGCGTAGGACCCGTGGCGGCGGCCTCCCGCCCCATCAAACCCCATCGGCCGAGGCGAACCCCCTCACCTATGGGAGCTACCTCAAGCTGGCCGACATCCTGAGCGCGCAAGCGCCTGAAAGCGATCGCCACGCCCGCGACGCCCACGACGAGATGCTCTTCATCATCATCCACCAAACCTACGAGCTCTGGTTCAAACAGATCCTCCACGAGTTGGACCGCATCCAGGCCGACTTTGCCGGCGACCCCATCGACGATTGGCGCCTGTCGCGCATGGTCCATGGTCTCAATAGAATTGCCAAAATCATCCAACTGGGCGTGTCGCAGGTGGATGTGTTGGAGACGATGACACCTCAAGATTTCCTCGATTTCCGCGATCTCTTGTCGTCGAGTTCAGGATTTCAGTCGCTGCAATTCCGGCTGGTTGAGACACGGCTCGGGCTCGGATCGGCGCGCAGGCTGTTGTTTGAGGGCAAGACGGTCGACCAAGATATGAGCCCCCATGAGCGCGAGGCGTTTTACGCAGCAGAAGCGGGCCCAACGGTCCGCAGCCAGCTGGAAGCCTGGCTCGTGCGAACCCCTTTTGTGTCATCCGACGAGTACGCCTTCCGCAGCGCCTACCGTGATGCGGTGACGGCAATGTTGTCTCAAGAGCGCCAGTCGGCCTTCGCCGCCCACGACGAAGACGATACCACCGCGCTCGATGAAGCGCTCAAAGCCTTTGCCGCCATCTTCGAGCCAGAGCAAGACGGGGGGTGGACTATGTCGGGACGGGCGGTGGAGGCGGCGCTGTTCATCACTGTCTACCGTCACCGGCCGGTCCTCCACATGCCCCATGCGCTCTTGTCGGCGTTGATGGACATCGACGAAGCGCTCGCCCAGTGGCGGCATCGCCATGCGCTGATGGTGGAGCGGATGATTGGCATGCGGGTAGGCACGGGAGGCTCATCGGGCCATGACTATTTGAGCCGCGCGGCGCGGGAGCATCGGGTGTTTTCCGACCTCTTCCGGCTGTCCACCTATCTTATCCCGACAAGTGCGCTGCCGCCGCTGCCTCACACCATCGAGCAACAGATGGACTTCACCTACGCGGCCGCCAACCGTTAGCAGGCGCTCCGAGCACGGCAGGCACACTCAAACGCTGGGGCAACCCTCTTGCTGCGTGCGCCAAGCGGGGTTGTTTTGTGACATCCCACAAAGGGCAAGCACTTGGCGGCGCCCCACGGTGAGGCACGCGAGTTCACCAAGCTCCACTCGGCTGCCATTTGAATCGGTGCAGTAGCAGTCCGGGTACGAGAAGCCTTCTTTGGCCGGCGGCGGGGTGAACGCGTTTTGTACCGGCGGCGCGGGCACCTGTTGCGCCAGCGTCATGTTGGTGTGCGGGGACGGCGTGACCGGGTCGGCGGCAGCGTTCGCCACGCCGAACACAAACGCCAAAGTAAGGAGTAAGCAACCTTGAGCGACGTTCATGCAAGGATGAGATCATGGCGGGCGAAGACCTGCAAGGCCCCCACCCGCCTAAAGTTTAGTCGATCTTGCCGATGGACCAGAAGAACGTCTCTCCTGAGGAATCGTCCGTGCCGTCGTTGTCCGTCACCACAAATGCGGTGCCGTCGACGTCAATGGCAAAGCCTTCCACCTTGTCGACCACAAACCCGTTCCAGGCTTTGAGGTCGGGAACAAAGTCATGGACAAGTTCTTTCGTCACCGTCGGGAGGTCGCCCCCGAGCGGTGACGGGGTCATTTGCGACATGGGCACACGGTAGAGCCGCTTCACCACCACATCGTCGCCGATCTGATTGTCGCGCTCCACAATGTACATAAAGTCGCCATGGGCGGTGATTTCAGAAAGCCCCATCCAGCCCTTCGACGGAGCTTCCAGCGGGTAGCGCACGGCCCCCCACTCTTTGGTGTCGGTGTTGTAGGATACGAGCTTCACCGTGCCTTTGGGGTCATCCTTCCACTCACGCTGGACGGCAATCCATAGGACGTCGCCCACGCGGGTCACACCCTCAGATCCGAACCGGCGTTCCACGGCAGCAAGCTCGGGCGGGAAGGCGACTTCGGCCTCTATCTCACCAGAACTGTCCACATGGTAGAGCGCATGCGGGATGAGCCGATCCGACCGGCCCTCTGACGCGAGCCAAAAGCCGCCTTCTCCGTCCGTGGTGATCCCTTCAAGGTCAAGCTTTTGGGCCATCGCCAAGTTGCGCGTCACGGGGATCGCCGCCTCGATGGTGGCCGGCGTCTGGTTCGCATCGATGACGAAGATTTGGGGGGCCATGCCATAGAAGGAGTCGCTCACCGCATAGAGCCGGCCAGGAGTCTCCTCATCGGCGACAAGGCCCGATAGCGCCCCCCAGCCGATGGGCGTTGTGCCCGCGGTGGTGAGGGAACTGATGGTCGGATAGGCAGGGTCTGCCCCTTCCTGCAGCTCATAAATCATCACGTGAGCCCGCGGGCCGCCATCTTCGCCAAGATCAGCTTCATTGGCGCTCACCAAAAGGTTGCGCGATGGGATCGCCACAGCGCCTTCAGGCCCAATGCCCGACGGCAAAAGCTGCGTCAGCACCGGCTCACGATCATCATCGCGGTAAACGCCGATGATGCCTGAACGCTCGGCGAGGACGAAGATGTAGCCGGTATCGCCATAGGTGCCGACCGCCAAACCTTCAGGCTCGACCCCTTTGTTGCCTGAGCGCTCCTCAGGATAGTGGCCGGCCGCAGCAACCGCATACTCAAAGCTGAGCCCAGACTCGAAAAACTCGGTGCCATCCTTGTGGAAGATGGTGAACCCGCGCGATCCACCTTCGTAGTCGCCCTCGTTGGCCATCACGAAGTAGTTGTCGTCGAGCCACTTGACGGCATCGGGCTCGCGTTTGCGGTCGGCCTGGGTGGCGTTGAAGGTGATGGCGCCCTCTTCCTCGGTGTCCACGTTTTCCAGCGTGACGGCACCGGCCGAAAAGTGGCTGATCACGTTTCCCGTTTTGTCGAGGATGGCGATGTGGTTGTTTTCCTGGAGTGTGACGACGATTTCGCCAGCAGAGTTGATGTCGACAAACTCAGGCTCTGGGTCGCTGCCAGCCACATCAGCAAGACCTGTGAGGTCCGCGGTGATCATGCCATCGCAGTTGGGTGTCACATCATCGAGGGGGATGATCACCACATTGCCCGCCGGAAGCTGCGGGATCACGCCGTCGTTAAGGTCCTCATCGCGCTCGTTCTCGATGGCGATGGCGAGGAAGCTGCCGTCGGGCGCCAAAGCTGTGGAGTCGGGCTGGCCGCCAAGGTTACAGCTGTCAGAGACGGTCTTTTCGTTGAGATCGACGATTTTGAGGAGGCCGGAGGGATCGGTATAGCTTTCAGACGTGTTGATGACGACAAACGCTGTCGTTCCCTTCACCACGAGCGACGTGGGCTCGCCGCCCATCAGAACCGCGCCGGCTGGGGTGGGGTTCGCCGGGTCGCTAATATCAACAAGGCCGATCGCCTCAAGGGGCGAGTCGGTATAGACCACCATCATCCCATCGTCGGTGGCATCGATGATCTCAGGCGATGTTTCTGTGGCCGGATCGGTGCCCTCTGGTAGGTTCAGAGCGACTGGGAATGAGGCGATGCGATTGAACGCATCGGCATGGGCGCCCACGACAGCCGTTGAGCATAACAGCGCCGCAGACAGGGCTAAGCGATTGATTATCATGATCTCCTCACGCATTTGGGGAGAACTTAACGACCTAAGGTGATTGGTTTGTGACAGTTTGTCTCTGTCTGCGACCCCGCCCAGCACCGCGGCTCGCCCCTGAGCCCGGACCATAAAAAAAGGCCGGCGCAAGGCCGGCCCTTCTGTTGGCGTTTAGACGACCGGC